>JASFPT010000218.1:0-7318 GCA_050115795.1 Desulfobacterales bacterium | reverse complement strand
ATTCCGCTGTTCGTCATCGGTCTGGGGGGCGGTCTTTTTCTTTCCCGCAAAACCCTGCAACCCATCCGCAACCTGATTCGGACGGTTCGCTCCATCGACATCGGAAAAGCGGGAACAAAAGTGCCCCGTTCCATGACCGACGACGAATTGGACGAACTGGCCAAGCTTTTCAACGACATGCTCGACAATATCTACCGCCTCATCGAGGGCATGCGGGATTCGTTGGACAATGTGGCGCACGATCTTCGCACCCCCATGACCCGCCTGCGCAACATTTCGGAAATCGCCCTGCAGACCGGCGACGACCCCGACCTGTTCAGAGAAGCGCTGGAAAAGTGCGTCGAGGAATCCGAACGCATCCTGGTCATGCTGGAGACCCTCATGGATATCTCCGAAGCCGAGATCGGTGTCATGAATATCGACCGGCAGATCGTCGATATCTCCTCTCTGATCGAAAAGGTGGTCGATCTGTATCAACTGGTGGCCGAGGAAAAAGGGATCGAATTCATCACCCACACCCCCGATCGCCTGTTGGTCGCGGTGGACGCCACGCGCATCGGCCAGGCCCTGGCCAACATGATCGACAATGCCAACAAGTTTACGCCCCGGGGAGGTCGGGTGACGCTGGAAGCCTCCCAGGACAACGAGAAGGTCGCGATTCGGATCCGGGATACGGGCATCGGCATTGCGCCCGAGGAGCTGGACAGAATCTGGGAGCGGTTGTACCGCGGGGAGCAAGGCCGCTCGGAAAAAGGGATCGGGCTCGGCCTGAGCCTGGTCAAAGGCATCGTGGACGCTCATGCCGGCCGCGTCGAGGTCGTGAGTGAACCGGGCAAGGGCTCGACCTTCATCCTCACGCTGCCGACCCTCGCCTGACCCGCTGCCGGTGCCCCTTGCAACGGAGAAAGCGGAGAACGCCATCCAATCCATCGTGCCGGTTTGCAGCAAAACGGGCGCCGGCGGGCTGCAAATGGCGTTTTTTTCGGTCTGAACCGGAAGTCAACGGACCATTTCGATATCGGTTTTCGGCACCCAGCATGTACGGGAATCCGGCAGCGCGATTCGGCACCAGTCGCCCCTTGTTTCCATCAGGGTGAATTCTGCTCCGGCATGCAGCGGCTCTTTGAAGCTGGGCTCGTAAGTTACGCTGTTGCCCTTGCGGGCCACGACTTGTTCGCTGATCACCACACCGGGGCGGGTCCGCTGCCGATGGACCTGCTCGGCGACCAGCGATCCGCCCAACAGGATCGAAAAAAGCAGGGATACGGCGATGCACCAGACCGTAAAGGGCCTCCGGCGGAACATCCGGACAGCGGCGAATATCCACAGCAGCATGAAAACGACGGCGAAGAGATAGACGCGGGTTCGGGTCGAAAGATCGTAATGCCAAAAGAACACGGTTTTTAGAATCCGTGTTTCTTGTTTTTCTTCGATATGATCGACGCGCTTGCGCCGGGCAAAGTTCAGGTTTTGCCGAAGGTTGGGATCGTTGGGGATAAACTGCTCGGCCCGCCGGTAGTTCAAGATGGCGCGGCCGATGTCCTTCATTTTAAAGTAGGTGTTTCCGATGTCGTAGTAGAGTTTCCCGTTGTGGACGCCCCCCTCCCGGGCAATGCGCTCGAAACGCATGACCGCCTTCCGGTACAGCTCCTGGGCCTTTTCCGGATCCGCGGCGGCAAGGGTGTTGGCGTTTCGAAACGCCTCCACGGCCTGCCGGTACAGGGTCTTGACATCGACGGGGCCTGCGCCCGCGGCCGACAGCGGCGCCGCCGCCGCCCCGGCGATCCACCCGAGGACAAGCAGCAGCAGAAGGCTTTTCCTGAACATGTCGGGGTTTCCCGTTCGCTTCATCGGAGTGTCTTCTCCAGCAGTTTGGCCAGGCTTTCGGATTTCTCGATCAGGATCGACGGATCGGCCTCGTCGGCCAGGCCGCCGGCGTATCGGCCGGCCTCGCATCGGTCGAAGATGTCCTTCAAACCCTCGATCAACTGCTCGTCGAGGTGTCTGGCTTCCAGCGACTTTCTGACATCGCGGAAGGTGAGCGCGCCGCCCGCCGTGTTGAGTTTATCCCCCAGGTACTGCCGGAGGGCGTCCAGGATTTTCTCGTAGCACTTGCCGTTGGACCCCCCATCACGGCGGGCCTCTTTGAGCCTGCTGAGCAGCCGCCGGTAAGCCCCCCTCGCCCGAAACGCCGCCGGGTCCGCATGCCGCCGCCGGTGCCAGGCCAGACCGAGAAAAAGGAAGGCATAAAGCAGGGGCGGGATCACGGTCATGCCCAAGACGGCCGGGGATTTCATCCACTGGGCCAGGCCCAGGGGCTGGTTTTCGATCACGCCCGGGTCCTCGTAATTGAAGGCAATGCCCCCGGTCCAGGTTTCGATGTCTTTGGCGGGGGCAGCCGGCTGGTCCGAGCCTTCGGCATCCTGGACCGTCACCACCCGGGCGGCCTTGACCGAGATCGGAATCGGGGCGGACCGGGCGACCCGGTAGGTGCCGGTCCGGGTGTCGAAATACGGCAGTTCGACGGGGGGGATTTCCTGGATGCCGGCCCTCAGCGGCCGGATGGTTTGCGTGAACACCTTGACATTTCCCGAGGTCTCGCCGATGGCGCGCTCCCGGGGGATCCTGAAATCCTTCTTCAGCGCGGCCTGTTGGTTCAGCGGCGGCAGGTCGACGTGCTCCAGGTACGCCGGGCCGCTGAGGGTGATCTTCAAGGTGATCGGATCGCCCACGCGGACATCCGTCGGGGCCGCTTCGGTCCGGATCGCGTATTCGCCGACATGGCCGGCGAAATTCGCCGGCTTTCCTTCTTCCGGCACTTCGGAGACGGTCAGAGACAACCCGTTGGAGGGCACGGCCTCCTTGCGGTAGACCCCCTGGCGGCCGCCGCCGAAAAAGTCGTCGTTGAAAAAATCCGAGAAAAAGTCGTCGCCGAACGGATTCCGGCGCCGGGTATAGCCGGTCAGCACCTCGCAAACGACCGTGGCCGGTTGAATCGTGAACCGGCCGGACTTCTTGGGAATCAGGATTTTTTGAAACGTGATGGTGGCGTAATCCTTGCCGTCGAGTCGCTCCTGCCCCTTTTGTGCGATCGTTTGGCCGTCTGAAAGGGGGATGCGGAAAAACTTGCCGCCCGATGCGGTATCCACCTGCGGGTCGTCGAAATAGAAGTCGTCGGTATCCTCGAGGATCGGCAGGCTCATGTTGAAGCCCCGGACCTCGGCCCCCAGATACCAGGTTACGGTCAGAACGACCGGCTCTCCCACGTAGCCATGGTCTTTGGAGAGCTGCAGCCGCAGCTTGAAATCATCGTTTTCGGTCGGCGTTTGCACCCGGATCGCCACGGCCGACGTCTGTGCGACCCCTCGATCGGTATGGACGGTGATCGGCGGAATGACCAGGCGGCCCGTTCGCTTGGGCGCAAGCTGGTAGGAAAACACGTACCCTTCCTGGACATTTCGGGTCATTTTCCCGTTGATGATCGTAATCGAAGAGCTGCTGTTTCGCTGCCCGCCCCGATACTGGACCGTAAAATCCGAAATGCCCGAGACGTCCGGCTTCTCTGGATGTTCACTGCCGGAGACCTGGATCTGGAAAACAAAAGGCTCCCCCAGGAACACCGTGTCCTTTTCCACTGCGGCATTTGCCTGCAGCGGCTCTGCCAGCGCCGGCCGCATGCCGAAGAAAACGAGAAGCGAAGCGAAAAGAAGAGCGGCTGTCTTTCGTCTTGTTTCCATTACCAGTCCTTGTCCACCGGATTGTATCCGCCGGCTTGGCCCAGGCGGCGCACGCTTCGATTCTCCCGTTCTTCGTCGAGGATCTGCTGGGGGTTGTCGGGCAGCCGCCCCAGGATCGCCGGCTCTTTTGCCTCGTTCGGTTGTTGCTCCTGCAGCCGACCGGTTTTGTCGGCGGTCCGGGCTGCTTCCTGAAGGTCCTTCTGCTGCCGGTTCTGGTTTTGCGCGTTCCCCGCTGCAGACGGTTTCCGCTCACCGCCTTGATGTTCTGCTCCGGTCTGCGGTGCGCCCTTTTTGCTTTCCAGCGCGCCCAGCGCGTCTTTCAATTCGTCCAGGGCCTTTTGCTGGTTGTCGCGGGCCGACGCTGTGCGGCTGTTTTTCAGATTCTTGGAAGCAGCCTCTTGTTCGGAGGCGGCTCGTTCGAGATGGGTTTTCGACGGATCGGGCGCGGCTGGATTCGGCTGTTTGGAAGCAGACCCCGGCGCCGGCCATGTCTGCGCCGCCTCGGCGGTCTGACGGGCAAGGCCTGCTTGCTCCTCGGCCAGATCCGAGATTTTGGATTTAAGATCCGGCCGCTCCCCTTTTTGGGCTGCTTCGGTCTGAAGCTGCGTGCTTCGATTGAGCAGCGCCTGCTGTTTTTCAATCAATTGCCGGATTTGATCCGCACTGTTGCGACGGGCCTGGTCGGCCTTGCGCGCCTGCTCTTTTTGTTTTTCGATGGCGTCGAGCATCGACTTCATGGTCAGGCGAACCACTTCGATGTTTTCGGCGGCCTCCCTGAAATCGGGCTTCAGCTTCAGCGCGTCCTGAAAGTGCCGGACGCTGGTTTCGCAGGCCTCCAGGGCCTTGCCGGGGTCGCTGTCTTTCTGCCGCTGGGCCTGGCGAAAGGAACAAAGCCCGAGATTGAAGCGGCTTTTGGCCTCCAGGGCAGTGGTCTTGCTTTTCAGGGCCGCTTGCTCAAAGGCCCGGGCAGCCTTGTCAAAATCCCCTTTCCGGTAGAAGGCGGCCCCTTTGTCGAAATAGATGGGGGCCGATTCGGGCATCTCCACCGCCGCCTGGTCATAGGCTTCCAGGGCCTGGTCGTAGTTTCCGGCGGCAAAGGCCACATTGCCTTTCTCCACCAGCTTGCGGGGCGAACCGGCCCACGCCGTGGCAGGACCCAGCGCCACGCCCATGATCGTCAAAAAGACAAGTGCCCGTTTACCCATGGTTGGCCTGCCTTTGTTTTCTTTCGTTGACGAGCATCTCGGTACACAGAAAAACGAGGGCGATCGCGATAAAGATCTGGAATTTTTCTTCGTAGCGTTTGATGGTTTCCGACGCGAGTTTTCTTTTCTCGGCGCTTTGAACCAGGCGGGCATAGACATCGCCCAGGTCGATCACCCCGGTGGCGACGTTCAGGTATTTGCCGCCGGGGGTTGCGTTCACCATCTTTCGGAGGGTGTCGGCATCCAGTTTCGACCATATTTCCCGCCCGTTGTACTTCAAGAACGTCTTTTCCCCCTTGTCGTTGGTGACCGGAATCCGCCTTCCTTCGTTTTCGTCCCCCAGGCCGATGGCGATCAGGCGGATCCCTTTTTCCCCCGCCTTTTTCGCCGCTTCGACCGGAAAGCTGTCATGATCCTCGCCGTCGGTTATGAGAATGATGTCCTTGTACGCTTTTTGCTGGTCGTCGAAGACCTCTTCCATGACGGTGCGAACCGCGTCCCCGATCAGGGTCCCGCCCCGTGCGATGCTGTCCGTTGAAATCGTGTCGAGCATCATCCGGAAAAACCCGTAATCCAGGGTGAGGGGACACTTGACCGCGGCGGTCCCGGCAAAGGCCACCAGGGCCACGCGGTCGCCTTCCAGCCGGTCGATGCAATCCCCGATGGCCAGTTTGGCCCGCTCCAGCCGATTGGGGACCAGGTCTTCCGCCAGCATGCTTTTGGAGACATCCAGCAAGAAGACCACGTCCCGCCCGCTGCGCTCGATGGTTTCGGGCTTCGGGTTCCAGCTCGGCCGGGTCATGGCGAAAATCAGGAAAACGACCGCGGCGAGGCAAAGAACCGCTTTCCAGGCCCGTTTGGCATAGCTGATCGAGGTGTTCAATCGGCTGTGGAGCCGGGCATCGGCAAATGCCGCCAGCGCTTTTTTCCGCTGCCGCCAGCCATAGGCGTATACGCCGATCAGCAAGGGGACCAGCCACAACCAATACAGCATGTCGATATTTTGCAGTTTCACGCCGGTTACGGAACCTTTCGAAACAGGGTGTTGTCCAGGATGATGGCGCCCGCGGTCAGGAGAAGCCCGGCCAAGGCAAAGGGGATGAAAGATTCCCGGTAGTCCACGAACCGAACGGACTCGATCTCGCTTTTTTCCATTTTGTCGATGTCCTCGTAGATCGCCTGCAGCGACTCGGCGTCCTGGGCCTGTCGAAAAAAGCCGCCGGTCGTTTTCGCAATCGTCTGGAGCACGGTGGTGTCGAGGGGCGCTTCCAGGGGAACCTTGTACACACCAAACGGCGTCCGGATCGATTGCATGGCCTCGCCGCCGCCGATGGCGATGGTGTAGACCCTGATCCCCCATTTTTTCGCCAGTTCGGCGGCGCGAACCGGATCGCGCTTGCCGCAATTGTTCTCGCCGTCGGACAACAGGATCACCACCTTGCTCTTGATTTTGTAGGACTTTTTCGCTTCCGGATTCTGCCGGGCAAGGGTCTCGTCCGCCGTTTGCAGACGGGCGGCGGCCAGGGCCAGGGCATCGCCGATATTGGTTCCGTCTTCGTCCCGGCGCTGCACCAGCTTCACACTTTCCAAAAACTGGGGAAGCGCGCCGTGGGCCAGGGTCAAGGGGCAGACGGTATCCGGGTAGCGGGCGAAGGTGATCATGCCGATCAGGTCGTCGGGCCTTCCGGGCAGGTCAGCGCCGTCGCCCAAAACGAATTTTTCAAACACCTGCTTTACGACCTCCAGGCGGTTCATTTTCCGGCCGTTGTATTCCATTTCCGCGCCCATGCTTCCGGAGCGGTCCACCACCATTTCAACGGCGATTCCCCTGCTGACGTCGCGAACCTTTTCCCGTCCGGTCTGGGGTCTGGCCAGGGCGACAACCAAACAGACGATGGCGGCAATCTGAAGTGCCGCTGTCAGCGGCGCCAGGGTCTGCCGCAGGGACTTGCCGGCCCGGTTCGCATTCCGGACGGTGGAAAAGCGCACGGCCCCCCTTTTGGCCGTCCTGCGCCGGAGCCACAGCAGCACCGGCAGCAGCAGCAGAAGCAAAAACGCCCATGGTGATTCAAAATGCATCGGCTACTCTTTTTCTTCCTCTTCTTCGGTTCCGGCAATGAACGCCTTGCACGAATCGAACATCAACTGGATGTCCCCTGCCGAAGGTTGATGCTCGGCGAATTTGACCAGATCGCATCCGACCAGAAAATTTTGAAGCAGGGACTTGTATTGCGCGATGATGCCGGTGCTGTTTTTCAGGCCGCTTAAAAACTCTTCCGTGGTCTGCTCCGGTGCGGCGAGGCCGAACCGGCTTTCGATAAAGCGGCGCAGGATGTCGGAAATCTCCTGGTAGAACCGCTTGATCTCGCCCTTTTC
>JASFPT010000217.1:0-7386 GCA_050115795.1 Desulfobacterales bacterium | reverse complement strand
CGCCGTAAACGGGCTGAAAGTGTCCGGAAACGCCCAGTTCACCAATCTGCGCAGAATGCTCACACACGGCACGCTGCTGTTTTGCGCCGACCTCGACGCTCTGCAAAGGGCCCTGGTCTCCAGTGCTGCCATTGTTGACTCCCGGGGAATGGCGTCGGTGCCGAGCCCGGTGGCCAACCTGGACTCATTCTTCCCCCAGCCGCCGGACATGGCCGGCTTCAAAGGACAGCTTCTTTCCGCGCTGGAAAACCGCCTCGGTACTTTTGAAGCCCTGCAGCTCTCCGAAGCCCAGGCGCGTCGGATCGACCGACTCCATCGATGGTACCGCTCCTGGCAGTGGACCTGGGGCCGCTCGCCCCGGTTTTCCGTCGACCATCAATTGTCCGCCGGAGCCGAAGGCCCCATGCGTCTTCGCCTCACCGTCGAGGGGGGTATCGTCCGGGAGGCGCTTCGCCTCGACGGCCTGCAACGTGCGACGCCGGATGCGAAGATCCTGCTGAGGCCCTATGACGAGGTGATCGGGTTTTCACAAAGCGGTAAGGTCCTGCGGCACGGATTCAGTCCATCCTGAAGGAAAAGGACCGGGTTTTGCCCGGCTTGCCTTCATCGAACGTCCTTTCCAGGAAAAACGCCCTTCCCGCCTTTTCAACGGCGAGCACCGTCGAGCTCCGGGTGCCGTATGTCTCACTGGTGATAAAGCGAGGCGAAAGGACGCGCTCCCAGGCAAGCCCGACGCCCGTGTCGGGCAGCCTTCGGTCCGGCGGACGGCTGCGGTCGGCCAAAACGGCCAGGACGGCCTCCGGGTCGAACGGCGCTGTTCCCGTGAGTTGGGCAGCCAGGGCCTTTTTCCCTTCGGCGACCTTGGGCCACGGGGTGTCGAGCAGGTGATTGCTCATCCCGTAGAGCCCGGTCGGCAGGTCGCGGATCCCACCATCCCGGCTGCCGAAATAAAACAGTCCTTCGGCATCGGCCGCCAGCAGGTTGAATCCGTTGTAGCGGTGTGCGGTGCCGGCCACCTTCTCCAGGTAGGGTCGGGCCGGCAGGTCGCCCGTTAAAAACCCGCTGACCAGATGACCCCGGCTCGGGGCATCGGGCTTCACGGCGGTCGGGTCTCGGTAGTTGGTCAGCGCAGCCACCCTCCCGGAACGGGTCACCCCCAGCCAGGTTCCCCCCCCGATCAGATCCCGTCCTGCCAACAGATCGGGGTGGTCGGTCCAGAAGTCTGCCGGGGCGGTCGGTCGCCGGTAGAATTCGTCGCGGTTGGCGGCGATCAGAAGGCGAAAATCCGGGTGGCTGCGATAGGAAAACAGGATCAGGCACATGGGACCGTCATTGACCTTCGCGCAGCGTTCATGGTAGCAGTAATTTTTTATTCATCGTCGACCCGGCATCGCCCCGGAGCCCCTGCAAGGGGCGCTTCGGCTGGTCGGTGCCCGGTCGGCTGCCTTTGTCAAAGAACCTAATCCATCCCTCTGGAGCAGTCAACGGAAGGAGAATTCAGCAATGAACGAAGTGGTGATTGTCAGCGGCGCACGCACGGCGGTGGGATCTTTTGGCAGTGCATTTAAAACGGTCCCCGTGGTCCAGCTCGGTGCCACCGCCATCAAGGCGGCGATCAAAAAGGCGGGGCTTCGGCCGGTGGTCGGCGACCTGATGAAAAACGTTGCACCGGACAAGCTCAAGGATCAGGGTCCGGTAGAACTGGAAAAAAGCGCCGATGACTGGGATGCGTCCGCCGTACCGGTGGCGATCGATGAAGTGGTCATGGGCAACGTGCTACAGGCCGGCCAGGGGCAGAACCCCGCCCGCCAGGCCATGATCAGGGCCGGCGTCCCAAAGGAAACCCCTGCCTTTACGATCAACAAGGTCTGCGGTTCCGGGCTCAAAGCCATCGCCGTCGGGGCCGCCTCGATCATGACCGGCCAGGCCGAAGTGGTGGTCGCCGGCGGACAGGAGAACATGAGCATGGTGCCCATGGCACTGCTCAAGGCCCGATGGGGGCACCGAATGGAACTGACCGGGATCGGACCGGTTCACGATCTGATGGTCTTCGACGGGCTGTACGAAATTTTCTACGGCTATCACATGGGGCTGACCGCGGAAAACATCGCCCTGCTCTACGGCATCGGCCGAACCGAGCAGGACGAGCTGGGGGTGCTCAGCCACACTCGGGCCCGGGCCGCCATCACCGCCGGCGATTTTGTCGAGGAAATCGTGCCGGTCACCGTGAAATCCCGAAAGGGAGATGTCGTGATCGACACCGACGAGCGACCCATGGACACCGACATGGAAAAAATGGCCAAACTCCGACCTGCCTTCAGTCAAGACGGCACCGTTACCGCCGGAAACGCCTCGGGAATCAACGACGGGGCAGCCGCCGTGGTGCTGATGACGGCCGAAAGAGCCAAGGCGCTCGGCCTGGCGCCGATGGCCAGGATCCGCTCCTTTGCCTCGGGCGGCGTCGATCCGGCCTACATGGGGCTCGGGCCGGTGCCGGCGGTTCGAAAGGCGCTTTCCGCTGCCGGCATGACCCTGGACGACATCGACGCCATCGAGCTCAACGAGGCGTTTGCCGCCCAGGCGATCGGTTGCATGCGGGAATTGGGGATCGACACCGACCGCCCCAACGAAGTGGGCAGCGGGATTTCCCTGGGCCACCCCATCGGCGCCACCGGAGCCCGACAGATGGTGACCGCCCTGCATCTCATGAAACGGAAAGGATATGGCACGGGGCTGGTGTCCATGTGCATCGGCGGCGGCATGGGAATGGCCATGATTATAGAACGCTAACCGCGGCCTGCGGCTGCGGTTAGCGGTATGTGGTGGGTGGTGTGTGGTTTGTCGTTTCACCACAAACCACATACGACAGACCACAAACCAAAGGCGCCAAAGGCGCCTTTGATCCTTTACTTGCCTGCTAAAAACTGGTAAAAAAATTGCTTGAGGATACGGGGGGTTCCCTCCCCGGCGCGAACCGAGAACGAAGGAGCTCGAATACCGATGAGTATCAGCAGAAAGCTTGGGATTCTGGTCTTTTGCGCGGTACCGGCTATCGTCGGCGGCGGGATCGTATTTGCCATCTACCATAGCTATCCCGCGGTTGCCATATTTGAAACGATCCTTCTCTTGGCCGCCGGCGCCTGGATCAGCCGGTAGCCTCATCGGCCGTTGCGCCGAACGCCGCCCCCCTCGGGGAAGGCGCTGGCCCGAAGGGGCCGAAGCCTGCCTGAGCTGGCTTTCCCGACGCATTGAACCGCCTTTTCGACGGGTGCGATCGCGTGACACCGGGATACCGGCCGCTTATTCAGTAAGCTTCCCGACCCCCATACCGCAGATCCCTTCCGCGGAATCTTTTCGGCGCGAGCCGGCCCGGACCGCCCTGGAAGGGGGGTCCGTCAAAGGGCCCCGGATGGCGGCGGGTTCGGGGCTCCGGCAGTGGTGGTGATGACATGGAAAACGAGACGACCCGGAGCATGATCTTCTGGTTCTTTCTGGCCCTGTTCCTGGCCTCTTTTTTTCTCATGGCTCGCCTGATCTGGCCGTTTATCTCGATCCTCGTCATGGCGGCGGTGGTGTCCGGAATGTTTTCGCCGCTTCACCAGCTCTTTTGCAGGCTGCCATGGCTGAAGCCCGCGCCGGCTTCCGTGCTGACCTGCCTGGTGATCTTTTTCCTATTGTTTATTCCCATCGTGATGCTCGTGGGGCTCTTGTCCGGTGAAGCCTTCGATCTGGTTCAATGGGCGCGAAATGCGGATCTGACCGGCCAGATCCGGGGACTGCTGGCTGATAGCCAGCTTCTGGAAAAGGTCAACGAAGGCCTTGTGCGATTCAACTTTCAGGTGACCGGCGAACAGATCAACCGCGGGATCACCGAACTGGGGAAGGTGGTGGGTCTGTTCATCTACCGGCAGAGCACCGCGATCGCTTCGAACCTGTTCAAGTTCCTGGTGAATTTTTTCTTCATGCTTCTGATCACCTACTTTCTGCTCATCGACGGCCGTCGGCTGGCCAAATTCATCGTCGACCTGTCCCCCCTGCCGGAAGACCAGGATGAAAAGCTGATCGGCAAATTCAAGGACATGGCCGGTGCGATACTGGTGGGCAACGGCCTGTGCGCGTTGATCCAGGGGCTGCTGGGCGGTGTGGTCTTTTGGTTCTTCGGCCTGCGTTCCCCGATTCTGTGGGGGGTGATCATGGGGCTTCTGGCCTTCATGCCGATCGTCGGCATCGGGGCCGTGTTTCTGCCGGCGGCCGGATACCTGGTCTTCACGGGCCGGGTCGGGGCCGGCATCTTTTTCATCCTGTTTTACATCGTCCTGTCCGGCGGCGTGGAATACCTGCTCAAGCCGAAGGTGGTGGGCGACCGGGTACAGATGCACACGCTGCTCGTTTTTTTGGCCAGTGTCGGCGGTTTGCACTGGTTCGGTATCCTGGGGATCATCTATGGCCCCCTGGTGGCGACGGCGTTTTTGACGTTGACGGACATTTACCATGCCAGCTATCAGGAACTCGTCGAACCGGCCCGTCGGCCCATTGCCCCGACGTCTTAAACAAAACAACGCCGTGATCCTCTTTCCGGCATCGTGCGAAAAGAGCCGAACGGCAAAAACCAACATGGACTGGAAAAGGAAGCATCGATGACCGCAACGGAAAACCCCCTTGGAGTCAGCATCGAGCGTGAGATGAAAAAATCTTACCTCGATTACGCCATGAGCGTGATCATCGGCCGGGCTCTGCCGGATGTGCGCGACGGCTTGAAGCCGGTTCACCGCCGGGTGCTTTACGCCATGGGGGAACTGAAGAACGACTGGAACAAAGCCTATAAGAAATCGGCCCGCGTTGTCGGCGACGTGATCGGTAAGTATCACCCCCACGGCGACGCCGCCGTCTACGACACCATCGTCCGGCTGGCCCAGGGATTTTCGATGCGCTATCCGCTGGTCGACGGCCAGGGAAACTTCGGGTCGGTCGACGGCGATCCTCCGGCCGCCATGCGGTACACCGAAGTCCGGATGGCGAAACTGGCCCACGAGATGATGTCCGACCTGGAGAAGGAGACCGTCGATTTTGCCCCCAACTACGACGAGTCGCTCCAGGAGCCGTCGGTGCTCCCGTCGAAGGTGCCCTCCCTGCTGGTCAACGGCGCCTCCGGCATCGCGGTGGGAATGGCCACAAACATTCCTCCCCACAACCTCGGAGAGGTGACCGAGGCACTCAAGGCCCTCATTGATAACCCGCAAATCTCCATCGAACAGCTCATGGCCATGGTCCCGGGGCCGGATTTTCCCACCGGCGGCCTGATCTACGGCGTGGAAGGGATCAGAGATGCCTACACCACGGGCCGGGGTGTGATCCGGATCCGCGGCCGGATGATGGTGGAAAAGGACAAGCGAACCGGAGCAGAGACGATCGTCGTCACCGAAATCCCCTACCAGATCAACAAGTCCAAGTTGATCGAGAAGATCGCCGACCTGGTCAAGAACAAACAGATGGAGGGGGTTCGCTACGTCCGGGACGAATCGGACCGGGAAGGGATGCGGATCGCCATCGGTCTGAAAAAAGACCAGGTCTCCGGGGTCGTCGTCAACCAACTCTACAAGCACACCCAGCTGGAGACCAGCTTCGGCATCATTTTCCTTGCGATCGTCGACAACCGGCCCGAGCTGCTCAACCTCAAGCAGCTGCTGAATTGCTTCGTTTTGCACCGGAAGGAAATCATCATCCGCCGAACGCGCTTCGACCTGAAAAAGGCCGAGGAGCGGGCCCACATTTTAGAGGGGCTCAAGATCGCGCTGGATAACCTCGACGAAGTGGTCACCCTGATCCGGGAGTCGAGCAACCCGAAGGAGGCCAAGGACCGCCTCGTGGAGCGTTTTTCCATGAGCCCGATCCAGGCCCAGGCGATTCTCGACATGCGCCTGCAGCGGCTCACCGGCCTGGAAAGGGAAAAAATCATCGAAGAGTACCAAAGCGTGCTCAAAGACATCGCCCGGTTCCGGGAAATCCTGGGAAGCGAACAGCTCGTGCTGAAGATCGTCAAAGACGAGCTCGATGAGATCCGCAAGGAGTTCGGCGACGAGCGGCGAACGGAGATCATCTCCAAGACACGGGAGCTGACCATCGAGGACATGATCGTCGAAGAGGACATGGTGGTCACGATTTCCAACGGGGGCTACATCAAGCGCAACCCGATTACCCTCTACCAGAGTCAGCGCAGGGGCGGAAAAGGCAAGACCGCCATGGGGATCAAGGACGAGGATTTCGTGCGGCTCCTGTTCGTGGCCTCCACCCACCACACCTTCATGTTCTTTACCACCAAAGGGAAGGTTTACTGGTTAAAGGTTTACGATATTCCCCAGGCCGGGCGGCAGAGCCGGGGCAAGGCGATTGTCAATCTGCTCAATTTCGAGCCGGACGAAGAGCTGACCACCGTGCTGGCCGTGCCGAATTTTGAGCCGGGTCGGTACGTCCTGATGGCCACCCGAAACGGCCTGGTCAAAAAGACCGAACTGATGGCCTTCAGCCGTCCCAGGGCCGGCGGCATCATTGCCATGGGCATGCAGGAAGACGATCAACTGATCGCCGCCCGGATCACCGACGGCACCTGGAACGTCTTTCTCGGCTCGGCATCCGGGCAATCGATCCGGTTCCACGAATCCGATGTCCGGCCCATGGGCAGGACGGCCAAAGGGGTTCGGGGCATGCGTCTGGAAAAGGGCGACCGGATCGTCGGCATGGAGGTGCTCAGTCACGGGCAGACCGTATTCACCGTAACTGAAAACGGCTTCGGGAAGCGAACCTCCATCGATGAATATCCGCTGCGGCGCCGCGGCGGAAAGGGCGTGATCACGATCAAGACCAGCGAGCGAAACGGGCGGGTGGTCGGACTGCTGCTGGTCGGAGACGACGACGAATTGATGCTGATGACCAATGCCGGCAAGCTGATCCGGATGCCTGTCAAAGGCGTTTCGGTGATCAGCCGCAACACCCAGGGCGTGAAGCTCATGGATCTGGAGATCGGCGAAAGGGTCGTCAGCGCGGCATGGCTGGCAGACGAGGAAGATTAAATGAAATCGCCGGCGCGATTGGCCGGTGGCCGGTGGTCCCTGGTTTGTGGTGACTCGGCAGGTTCCGGTGGCCGTGAGCGCAGCATTTCCCAAGCGAAAGGCGAATCGCTGGATCTCAAAACCACACACCACACACCACAAACGACACACCTCCGACCAGCGCGGCGCAAGACGTGATAGCGCTGCCGACAGAGGCAAACACTTCGAAACGAGGCACTACCAAATGGAAACCCGACAAGAATCAGCGCCGCTTGACATGCGCATCGGTGTTGTGGGTGCCGGCAGCTGGGGGACGGCGTTGGCGCATCTGCTGTGCACC
>JASFPT010000216.1:0-7397 GCA_050115795.1 Desulfobacterales bacterium | reverse complement strand
GTTTTTTCCCCTTCCGATCGTCACCACCGTCGCCAGCAGCAGGAGCAGAATGCCGACAACGAACAGACCCACCGTTTTTTCCATCCGGCTGTAATTTTGATCCATACCCCCTGCTCTTTCTTGGCGCTGCGGTCGGCCGAAAACCCCTCTTTTGCCGGTTGGGGCACCGAAACCCCCGGCGTCGTCGTTTCCCGCCTCGATGCGCCCCTTTCCCCCGCCGGCTTCTATCCCGACGTCTTATCGGAAAAGGAAGAGGCCGGGTTCGTCCCGGTCGTTTCTGTCAGGGTTCCGCTGCGAATGTGGAAGCGTCGGTTGCATCGGTTCTTCAAAAATTCCCGGTCGCTGCTCGCACAGACCCATGTTCGTTCCTTGTCCGGGTGATCCTCGAGATGGCGCAGCAGCCGCCTGAACCCCTCTTTTCCGATGGTCTCCTCGGGTCGGTCGATGAGCAGCAGGTCCGGGGCCTTGCTGATTTCTCGGACGGCGATCGCCAGATGAAGATCGATCGGATCCACCTGGGAGGGGAGCTTTTCCAGTTCATTTTCGATTCCCAGCTGACGGCAAAACTGTTCCGTGGCCGGGTCGAGTTCGATGGAAAGAACGTTTTCGAAGTAATGGCGCATGATCAGCAGATTCTGGCGGAGCGTCCGGTTGCTGAGCATGGCGGCATCGGCTGCCACATATCCGATCCGGCGTTTGATGGGAAGCAGCCGGCGATAGTCGGAAAAGTCCAGATCCTGTCCGTCGAACCGGTACGTGCCCGCAGCCGGCGGAATCAGGGTTGCCAGACCTCGAAGCAGCAGGCGGGAATCTTCGGGGTCGTCGGCCTCCACGGCCCCGATCGCTCCCCGGTCGAGGGTGAGCGACACGTCGATCAGTCCGTTGCCGGTCCCCGAAGCGGGAAGCCCATAGGCGATGAGTTCGATCTGGGTCATCACACGTAAAACAGCACCGAAATGGCGACATTAATCAACAGACAGGAAAGGGAACATTCGATCATCGCCCTGGAAACGGCCACCGGAACGCGGGTGATCTGCCCGCGGACGCTCAGACCCTGGTACAGGCAGCTGATCGTGATGACGATGCCGAACAGGACCGCCTTGACCAGGCCGACGGCGATGTCGGCACCGGTCAGGGCCCTTGCGATCCGGACGAAAAATCCGCCCAGAGGAATGTCCGACACCAGCCATGCCAGCGCATATCCGCCGCCGATGGAGGCCACGTCGAATACGATAAACAGGCAGAGCACCGCCGAGGTGATGCCGATCAGGCGGGGGATGCAAACCAGCCGCATCGGGTCTATCCCCATCATTTCCACGGCTTCGGTTTCGTGGAGCACGTTCATGTACCCGAGTTCGATGGTCACCGCCGTGGCCGACCGGAGGATGACCAGAAAGGCGGTGGCGATGGGACCGAGCTCTCGGACAATCAATAGGACCGTGGTTCTGCCCAGGTCGTAGGGTCCGGCCACCCGGGCGAACTGGAAAATCATCATTGCTCCGAGGATCAGGGCGAATGGCAGGATCACCGGAAGGGCCTGCACCGCCGTGAAATAGACTTGTTCGAACACAATCCGCCGAACCAGGACCCGGCCTTCAGCCGGCGGCCGCAGCAACAGGGAAAGCAGGCGGCTGGCAAACGCCATCAGGTTCAGCAGGTGGTTGAACGAGAGCAGGCTGCTTCTTCCGATGCGGCCCAGGAGGTGATCGATCGTCATGAGGAAAGGGTCCCGAACTTGTTGACTTTTCTTCTCTAATACAATATAAGGGGCTGAAACGTCAACAGAATTGGTCCTCCGCGAAACCAGCGAAAGCGCCCCATGGCCCTGTTTCGGAAAAGGAATGTCAAGTTTCAGTCTGCCGTTATTTCCGGGGTCATCGTCCTCGCCGGGGTGCTTACCTACTATTTCGGCCTGCCGTTTCTCGACACCGTCGAGCTGAAAACCATCGACATGCGGTTTTTGACCCGGAAGCGGATCACCCCCGGCCCGGAGGTGGCGCTGGCGGTGATCGACGAAAAGAGCGTCGCCCGGGAAGGCAAGTGGGTCTGGCCGCGAAGCAAGATCGCATCCCTGGTGGACAAGCTCTCCGATGCGGGTGTCCGGGTGATTGCCTTCGATATCGGTTTTCTGGAGCCCGACGACCAGCGGGTGGTCCGGGCGCTGGAATCCGTGGAGAAGGCGACCCGGAAGCTGGACGCCGGCAGCGAGAAACTGACCGAATACCTGGAGGAATTGAAGCTCGAATCGGACAACGACCGCCGGCTTGCCGAGGCCATATCAAAGGCCCGGTGCTCGGTGGTGCTCGGCTATTTTTTTCAGATGGATCCCAAGGTGCTCGATCACATGGACCCGGGGGCGCTGTCGCTTCATCAGGAAAACATCCAGGGGTCTGCCTACAAGACGGTTCGCTACGCCTCTTCCCGGGCCCAATTCGCGCCGCTGATTCAGGCCGTCGCACCGCAGTCCAACATCCCGATGATTTCGGCGGCCACCGAGTATTCCGGCTTTTTCAACATGTATCCGGACCCGGACGGCGTCGTCCGGTGGATGCCCGGCGTGCTTCGGTTCAACGAGATGCTCTATGCGCCGCTTTCGCTGGTGGCGGCCAGCGCCTATCTGAAAGAGCCGCTCGGTCTTCAGGTGGCCGAGTACGGGGTGGAGGAGATCCGACTCGGCCACCTGGCCATTCCCACCGACGAGTTCGGCCGGATTCTGATCAACTACCGGGGCGAGGAAAAGACCTTTCCCCACATCTCGATCACCGACATCTTAAACGACAAGGTCGATGCCGACGCCCTGGCCGACAAGATCGTAATCGTGGGGGCAACCGCCGTGGGCATCTACGACCTCCGCGTGACGCCCTTTGGCACCGTGTTTCCGGGTCTGGAAATTCATGCCAACATCATCGACAGCATCCTTCATCAGGACTTCATGTTCCAGCCGGCTTGGGCCGCCGTCTTCGACATCATGGCCATCATCTTTTTCGGGGTCCTGCTTGGATTTTTTCTGGCCCGAGTTGGTGCGCTGGCGGGGGCGGCAACCGGCGCATCCCTGTGCGTGCTTTACATCGTGATATGCCAGTACCTGTTTTCCAGGTATGGGTGGGTGCTCAACCTCGTCTATCCGCTGACGGTCATTTTGCTGACCTACGCGTCGATCACCGCCTACCGCTACCTGGTGGAGACCCGCCAGAAAAAATTTGTCAAGGACGCCTTTTCCACCTATCTAGCGCCCTCTGTGGTCAAAAACCTGATCGATTCACCCGAAAAACTCGTCTTGGGGGGCGAAAAGCGGGTCATCACCGCGTTTTTTTCCGATGTGCAGGGTTTTACGAGCATCGCCGAGCGGCTTTCCCCCGAGGAGCTGGTCGAACTGCTCAACGAGTTTCTCACCGAGATGACCGACATCATCCTTCGCCACGAGGGGACCGTGGACAAGTTCGAGGGCGACGCGATCATCGCCTTTTTCGGGGCCCCCAATGAACTCGAAAACCAGGCGGAGGTTGCCTGCATGGCCTGCATCGACATGCAGAAGCGGCTGAGTGAACTCCGGGTCAAGTGGAAGGCCGAGGGTCGTCCGGAGCTGAGAGTGCGCATTGGACTGTGCACGGGTCCGGCGGTGGTGGGCAACATGGGCTCGAGAAACCGGATGGACTACACGATGATGGGCGACACGGTCAACACCGCCGCCCGGCTCGAAGGGGTCAACAAGATTTACGGCACCTACACGATCATCAGCGAGTCGACCTATCAGGCGGCAGGGGACTGGATCCGTGCCCGGGAGCTCGATGCGATCAACGTGATGGGCAAATCCGCACCGGTAAAGATCTACGAATTGATCGGCTATCCTTCAGACGTCGGTGCTGAGATACGCCGGGCGACCGAATATTACAGCCGCGGGCTTGCCGCGTATCGCAGCCGGCAGTGGGACAAGGCAGCCGCATTGTTCAAAAAAGTGCTGGCCATGATCCCCGAAGACGGCCCCAGCCGCACCATGCTTGAGCGGTGCCGACGGTTCAAGGCCGATCCGCCCGGCGAGAAGTGGAACGGGGCCTACACCATGACCACCAAGTAGGCGGAAGGTCGTCGGGGCGAGGGCGGTTTCCGGTGCGCCTGTCCGCCCCGGGCCGCTGCGGCCTCCGGATCGAAACGGGGCCTGCGGGTCGGCGCAGGCCCTTGATATTCCGTTGACAACCCGGGGGCCTTCGACTAAATTTTTACTCTGTTTTTCTACCGGGCTGCACGGGGCGCGCAGCCGCCGCGGCGCCGATACCAGCTCGGCAGACCAGCCTGACCCACCCCTGACAACGGGAACCTATACCATGGAACACCCTTGTTTCCGGTCCACCCCGCGCTGCCTCCCGCAGGTCGCGTTCCCGTTGTTTCCGGACCTGCCATCCGGCGGTGCCGATCCCCTCGATCAGGACGGCAAAGCGGTGATTCCGGGCAGCAGCGAAGCTACCGAAAATGTTCCCGGCGGACATGAAAACGCCGGTGATTTTCAAATTCGAAAACTGAAACGGTTTGCAGTGCTCCCTTTCCGGGTGCTGTAGCGCAAGGTGTATGGGGTCGGATTCCCGTCCGAGGATCCCGCCGGCATCGACGCCCAGGCGGCGGTCGGATGAGAGGTCAACTTGCGGGACCTGAAACCCCGCGGGCCTCTGCAGCGGGCCCGGCCGCCTTCCGCTGACGGCGTGCGCCAGGGGGCGGCGCGGAGAAGAACGCGGCCTGGAGCCGGAACCGTCCTGTTCGAGCAGGTCAGGCCGTTTCAGACCAGCCCGGCGTCATTCTCCGAAATGCCGGGAAGTCATTGTTTTTTAATCGGAGCGGGGCATCGCACCTGCAGGGTGGGGAAGAAATCCATGGGTATCGGATGGACTTGTCGGAGGAGGACCGTGGGCCGGTTGGCCGCCGCCGCTGTGCTGCCAATTCTGTTCGGGATGCTGGCGTCACCTGCCGTCGCCGAAATCGTCACCGCAAAAGGATTCAGCTTCTTTGAACCGGGCCGGGAGATGATCGCCCGGGAAAAGGCGCTGGACGAGGCCAAGCGGGCCGCCATCGAGGCCGCCATGGGGACGGCGGTCGAGTCGCGGACCGTGGTGGAAAATTTCGAGGTCGTCAAGGATCAGATCTTCAGCCGCGCCGCAGGCTACCTCAAAGACCTGCAGGTGATCGAGGAGACCAAGACCGACCTGGGCACTTACGAGGTCAAGATCCAGGCCGACGTGCAGGTCTCGGTGCTGGTCGATGACCTGGACCGCTTCCGCAACATGATCCGGTGGCAGAAAAATCCCCGGGTCAGCATCGGCCTGGAGCCGGGAATCGCTCCGGATGTGATCCCGGCCGCGACCAAGGCGGCGAACCTGCTCACCGAAAAGTTGAAGAAGAGCGGGTTCAAGGTATTCCGCCGGGAGCAGTCGGCCGATCTGCAGATGGGATTTCTGGTGGCGATCTCCCTGGATACCTCGACGCGGCAGACGAAGTACCAGGGCATCGAATTGACCCTCAACGAGGTCTCCTTGACCTCCAACATCTATCGACCCGGCGACGGGGAGATTCTGGCTGCGGCCAGTGCCGTGGAGTCGGTTCCCGGGGAGAACCGGCTCCAGATCCTGGACAAGGGCTCCAGGGCCTGCGTGGACGCCGTCTGGGACAACCTGCGGGAAAAGCTTTTGCTTCTCTGGGAAAAGGAGCTCTACAGTGAGCGAGAGGTGTTCCTGGTCATCAACGGGGTGGACACCAGCGCAGCGGCCCATGAAATTGCCGGCATCCTTCAGTCGGATGTAAGCGGCATCCTCGAGGCCCGTGTCGTCCGCTTCCACGACAACGCCGCCGAGTTGACCCTTCGCTACCGGGGATGGCCGGAGCAGCTTCTCAACGAAATTCAGCTTTCCTACTTTAAGAACCGGTACTTCGATTCGAAACTGGAATCGATGGCCGGAAACAAACTGGTAATCCGAATCCAATAGGTGCTCTGGGTTGCACGGGGAGGGGACATCATGAAATTCGTCAGACGAGTCAGAATCGGAGCCGGTCTTCTGGCGCTGCTTTTTCTGCTTGCCTGTGCTGCAGGCCAGAAGCAATACGATGTGGGCATGCAGCTTTCGGCCGCCGGAAAGTATAAAGAAGCCATCGCCTACTTCGAGCAGGCCCTTGAAAAGGAGCCGAACAACGGAAAGTACCAGCAGGCGTTGAACGACCTCAAGGAGAAGCTAATCTCCCAGTATACGAGCCAGGGGAACGCTGCACTCAAGTCCCAGACCCCGGTCACCATGGGCGCCATCTCCAGGGCCAAAAACGAGCTGGCCGAAGCCAAGGGAATCGACGCCGGCCATCCGGCGGTCAGCGCCCTGGAAGGGGAGATCGAAAAACAGGAGCAGGCCCTGATCGCCGAGGTCGAAAGCCTTTACGCCGCCGCCCACACCGCCATCGATGCCGGGGACTGGCTCAAGGCCTATTTCAGCCTTCAGCAGATCCAGAGCCGGTTTCCCAACTATGAAGACAGCTTCCAATTGCTCAACACCGTCAGCGAAAAGGGCGTTCAGGCGCTATCGGCCCAGGCGAAGGAGCGCTTCGACGCAGAAGATTTCCGGGGGGCCAAGGACCTTCTGCGCCAGGTGCTGGCGCTGAATCCGGCCGATCAGGCCGCCCGGGAGATGCTCTCCCTGGCCGAAGAGCGCGACAGCAAGGCCTACTTTGTCCAGCAGGCCCGGGAAGCCGTCATGGCCCAGCAGTGGGACCGGGCGGTGAAGACCTACGAACGGGCGCTGGAGTACGATCCGGACGATCAGGACCTGCGCAAGCTGATCGGCCATGTCCGCGCCAAGGCCGGTCAGTTCTACATCCGAAAGGCCACGCAACTGATGGACGACGGTTGGCTGCTCAAGGCATTTCAGACGTACGAGATTGCCGCTGCCTATATCAACGATCCGGCCGACTACCAGGTCAACAAACTCCGACGCGACCTGGTCTCCCGGGCGAACTACGCCGCCGGACAGTTCAAGGAGCAGGGCCGGTCCGGGGCGGCCTGGTTCTGGTACACCCAGATCAAGAAGGTCGACCCCGACTATCCGGACATCTTCTTCTTGACCCAGGCCATGGAGGACCGCATCAAGGAGCGCGTCCAGAAGTCGATCGCCGTGTTCGATTTCGGAAGCCCCTCTGACAACGAGGACGCGGGCATCATCGTCGCCAACAACTTGATTACCTTCCTTTTCAACAATGCCAGCGGCGACATCAAGATCCTGGAGCGGGAAAACCTCAAGTCGATCCTCGAGGAGATGAAACTGGGCCAGATCGGCGTCGTATCGGCGGCCAGCGCCAAGGAAATGGGGCGGGTCTACGGCATCGACGTGGCGATCATGGGCAGCGTTTTGCTGTTCAAGGTCGACTCGAGC
>JASFPT010000215.1:0-7399 GCA_050115795.1 Desulfobacterales bacterium | reverse complement strand
TTCCCCGAAAAACATCCGGACCGCCTCACGCCTGCAACGCCTGAAATGAATTCCGAAAGTCGAGTAAAGAGGCCGCCCCCTCTCCCGGCACGAGAACCGGCGACGAAAAAGGGGGTTGAAATGCCGTCAGTTCGCCGGCGGTCACCGGGAGATGGCGTATTTTTTCATCTTCCGCCAAAGCGTCGTCCGGTCGATGCGAAGCGCGGCCGCCGCCTTGCTGCGGCTCCAGCGGTGAGCCTTCAAGGCCGTCAAGATGCGCTCCCGCTCCTCGGCGGCAAGCCCGGATTCCAGGTCCGCGGCGCCGGCTGCCCCGGTGGCCGGATCGATGGTCGCGGCAACCGTCTCTCGAAGGACGGAAACCGGCAGATGCTTGCGGCGGATGACCCGCCCCCGGCAGATGATCAGGGCGTGTTCGAGGATGTTCTCCAACTCCCGGACATTTCCCGGGTAGTCGTGGTTGAGCAGCACCTCCATGGCTTTTTCCGAGATTTTTTCAATCCGGACGCCTCGCCGATCGCACAGCCGCTTGAGTATATGGCCGATCAGCAGGGGAAGATCTCCCCTTCTTTGCCGAAGAGGCGGAAGTTCCAGGCGCATGACATTGATGCGGTAAAAGAGGTCTTCCCGGAATTGCTTTTCGGCCACGAGCCGCTCGATCCCCTGGTTTGTGGCCGCAATGATCCGCACATCGACTTTCGTGGTGCGCCGGCTGCCGAGGGGGTAGAATTCGCGATCTTCCAGCACCCGCAGCAGCTTGGCCTGCAGCGACAGAGGCAAGTCGCCGATTTCATCGAGAAACAGCGTTCCGCCGTCGGCCAGTTGAAACCGCCCGGGCTTGTCCCGCTCGGCCCCGGTAAAGGCTCCCTTGACGTAACCGAACATCTCCGACTCGAGGAGGTTGTCGGGAAGAGCCGCGCAGTTGACCTTCACCAGGGGCTGTCCGCCGCGACGGCTCGCGTTGTGAATGATTTTGGCCAGCAGGTCCTTGCCGGTGCCGGTGGGGCCCTCGATCAGGACCGTCGCTTCGCTGTTGGCCACCACCGGTACGATCTCGAAGATCTTCCGCATGGACGGGTCCCTGCCGACCATGTCGTAATAGGTGTACCGGTCTTCGATCACCTGGTCGAGCTGGTATTTCAGGGACAGATCGGCGATGGTGGTCAGACCGCCCAAGACCCGGCCGTCTTCGTTTTTCAGGGACATGCACTTGGCCTGGACCGGGATCCGGTTTCCTTCCCGGGTAACGACATCGGTTTCAATGCTCGTCGGTTCGGTGTCCCGGGCGGATTTCCGTCGAATGCCGACCACGTTCCGGCAAAAATCGTCGGTAAAGATGGTGTCACACGGCTTGCCCAGCACCTCGGCGCGGTTGAAGCCGGTGATGGCCTCGGCCATGGTGTTGAAGAACGTGACATGGCTGCCCCGGTCCACGGTCAGCACGCCGATATCGAGGTTGTCTAGAATCATCTTCAGCCGGCGGTCTTCGAACTTGACCCGCCGCAGCAGTTTCCGGAAGGCCGTGTGGTCCTGAAAGACCTCGATGCAACCCTTGATGTCCCCATCGGCATCGTAGATGGGCGACTCGATCTTGGTGATGTGCCGGCCGGCGCCGCTTTGCTCGGTGATCTCCAGCTCCCTGCAGGCGGTGAAGATACCCGAGTCTTTTCCTTCCAGGTATCGACAGGTCCCGCCGCACAGGTAGTCGAGAAACTCATTGTAGCAGTATTTGCCCGCCACCTGGGCTGCCGTTTTTCCGGTGAGCAGTTCGGCGGAATGATTGATGGAGATGATCTTTCTGTCTGTGGCAAGCACCACGACGCCGAGGGAAAGGTGATCGAAGATATTTCCAAGCTGCTGGTAGCGAATCAGCAGATCGTTTTCAGTCATGACGGGGCCGCTCCTGCTGCTTCCGGGTGGCTTCGGCATCGACGGTTTTTTTGCCCATGGCGCTGATCCGCTCGCTGATCTCGACAAGCATGTCCCGCAGCCGCCTCAGGTCCGGCAGCTCGTCCTGGGTGAGAATCCGATCCAGGGCCAGCAGCCCCACCTTGAGTCGCGCCCCGATCCGCTCCAGTTCCCGCCGGTCCCCCGGGGTCCAGGGGGCATCGTCTTGCCGGCATGAACGCTTGTCGGCGAATTCGGCCAGGAGGGTCTCCATCTTCCGATCGTGCTCCCGCCGCTTGGTGCGGGATTCGATTCGCCGCTGCGCCCGGCTCAGGGCGGCCTCCAAATCCTCGTCGACGATCGGTTTGGTGATAAAGTAGGTTGCCTCGTGCTCCAGGCTCCGGATGGCCAGATTCATATCCCCGTGGCCGGTGATCATGATGACTTCGGTCTCCGGGCTCTTGGCCTTGATGCGGCGAAGCAGTTCGATGCCGTCCATCCCCGGCATCTTGATGTCGGTCAACACGATGGGCGGCTTTTCCCGCAGAAAAATTTCCATCGCTTCGGCGCCGTCCTTTGCCGGCAGGACGCGGTAGCCGCTGTCTTCCAGGGAGATGGCAAGCACCCGGCGGATGCCCTCCTCGTCGTCAACCAGCAATATCGTCTTTTCGTCCATGATTCTCCGGGATCGGAAACGTCAGGATGAAGGTGGCCCCGTTGCGATTGCGGGTCGATACCCGGATGTCACCGCCGGCTTCTTTGACGATGCTGTAGCTGATCGAAAGCCCCAGGCCGGTGCCCTTGCCGACTTCCTTTGTCGTGAAAAAAGGCTCGAAAATTCGGTCTGCGATGTTTGACGGGATGCCGCTTCCGGTGTCGCTGACCTCCACCCGGACCTGATCTGCCTCGGCGGAGGTGCGAAGGGTGATCTTCTTGTTGCCCGGCTTGAATTCGCGCCCGGCCCATCGCTCCTCGATGGCGTCCCGGGCGTTGATCAGCAGGTTGATGAAGACCTGCTCCAGGCGGTCGGGGTTGGCCTGGATTTCCGGAAGCTCTTCCTGCAGTTCCCAATCCACTTCGATCGCACGCACTTTGAGCTGTTGGCTGAACAGGTCGAATGCCTTTCTCAGCAGATCGTTGATCTGTATCGCCGTCATTTTCACATCGGCCATTCGTCCGAACTGCCGCATGTGGTTGATGATTTTGGTGGCCCGGTCCACGTGGCGGTCGATCTCCTCGGCCAGGGTGTAAAGGATCTCTTCTTTGATCGGCTCCTTTTTCCGGATCTTCTTCATAAAAAAGCCGCTGGAGGTCTTGATGACCGAAAGGGGCTGGTTCAGCTCGTGAGCCACGCCGGTGGCCATCTCCCCTAAGGTGGCCATCTTGCTGGCCTGAATGAGCTGCTGTTCGGTTTCCAACCGCTGGGTGATGTCGCTGGTGGTCACCAGGAACACTCTGCGATCCTGGTATTCGGCGGGCGACACCCGGATGTTGACAAACAGGTGCCGGTCTCCGCGGCCCCGGTGGCCGACCTGGTTGATCACCGACTCGGTCCGGATTTTTTGGGCAAAATGGTCGCGTTCCTCCTCCCGGAACAGCGTCAGAAAAGAGCGGTTGATCATGTCCCCCTTGTCGAAACCGTAAACGGCCGGAACCGACTCGTTGCAGTCGAGGATTTCGAGGCTTTCCCGGTCCAGGACGAAGACGGGGTTTGGGATGTTGTTGAAAATCGCATAGTACTTCTGTTCGGATTTTTTGAGTTCTTCTTCCAGCCGCTTCCGGGGGGTGATGTCGAGGCTGATCTCCATGGCGGCCACCACCTGTCCGTGATCGTTGCGGATCGGGGAGGAGCGGACGAGCCAGTGGACCCTGGAGCCGTCCTTTCGCACGCCGCTTTCCTCGCTGGTGTGGGGCTCACCGTCTTCGAAGGTCCGCGCCACCGGGCAGACCTCGCACTTTTCACTGCGCCCCTTGTAGGCATGGTAGCAAAAGTCGCCGGCCCGGGGGTCGAAGGTTTCCTGGAACTCGCGGTTGAAACGCAGGAGCCTGTAGTTCAGATCCTGAACGGTGATCAGGCAGGGCACCGCCTCGAAGAGGTGCTGATACTCGTCCCGCTGGCGGTTGAGTTCAGCCTGCTTTTCGCCGATCTCCTTGCCCATCTTGTTCACGGCAGCGGACAGTTCGCCGATCTCGTCGTGCTGGCGAACGTCGACCTGGGTTTCGTAGTCCCCCTTTGCGATGCGCCGGGTCCCGTCGATCAGTTTGTTGATCGGATGGTGAACGAACCGAAGCACATAGACGAAGATGATGCCCACCGTCAGCAGAAACACCGAGCCCGCAAAGAAGGTCATCCATCGTTCAAAACGGACGATCTCTCGGTCGGTTTCGTCCAGGGAAAATACCACGTCCAGGGCCCCGAGGATTTTTTTCCCCTCGGGATGGACATGGCAGGAATCGGTGGCGCATCCCGGCTCGTTGCGGATCGGGCTGATGATCCCCAGCCGCCGGCGGCCTTCGGGGGTCTCGAAGATCCGGATCCGCTCGGCAAGGGACAGGTCCGCCACCGGCGGATCGGTCCGGTGGCAGATGTAGCAGGCTTCGTCTTTGATGTTCGTGACCCGGTCCACCTCGGCAATCTCGTTGCTGAACTTGATCTGCCCTTCCTTGTTGTAGATCCGGACGTTCTGGATATCCCGCTGGCGCCCGATGTTTTGGATGATCTGGTAGATATCGTCCCTGGAGTTGAGCATCATGGCGTAGTGGGTGCCGAGGATGATGGTCTCGCTGAGGCGGTCGGCATTGCTGACGACCCCCCCCATCAGCGTTTCGCCCTGATACTCGATGTTGAAATAGGCCCAGGCGGATATGGAAAGGGAGAGAATGACGCCCACCGTCACGATGAGCTTCCATCCGATGCTGTATCGAACCCTTTTGATCGGTTTGAACACGGCCCCCCCTTGTGTTGACCGCGGGGTTTCCAGGATTTGGCAGCAGATCGAAAATAGAAGGTTTTCTTTTGGTTTCAAATATATATAGAAATTTGGCCGGCGGGTCAACTCCAGAAAAGTCCTTGTCTTGGGGGACTTTCCGTGCTATCTGGTGACGCTGGTTTTTCGGTCATTCAGCCCCTGCAACCCCCGGTATCCAGACGGGCGGCATCAATGGTGAAAAAGGAGGGTGGATCGATGCAGCAGACCAAAAACAACAGTACCGTGTGGGCGTTGACGTTGCTCCTGGCCATTTTTCTGCAGGTGGCCTTCGTGTTCGCCGACAACAACGAAACCCCCTCACGGGCTGCCGTGGAGGTCTCCAAAGCCTACTTTCAGCTCGATCCGGCCATGGCCGAACGGATCTGCGAGGAACGGCGAATGGTCGACGACGTCGATGTGGTCCAGCAGTACCTCGACCAGATGCAAAAGGAGGCCGATGCCCGGGGATTCGAGCTGGGAATGATGAAAAAGGGACTCTACCACATCGAAACCGAAGTGCTCTCCCAAAGCGATCAGGAAGCCAAGGTGCGGGTCTCCGGCGTTCTGCGCACGCGGATCAACCCGGTTTACGCCTGGGTGGCGGGCCTGTTCCACCTCGGCCAAACCGAGCCGGTGGAGAGCGTCGTCGATCTCGTCAAAGAAGGCGGCAAGTGGAAGGCCTGCGGCGAACTGTTCTCGCTTCCGGAAGGATAGTCCACTCTTTTTTTGTTTTTGTCAGCTTTCGCCTGACACGAAAAGCGCCGGCAAATCCACTGCCGGCGCTTTTCGTTTTTCTGCGTCCGGACCCGCATTGCGCATTGCGCCGCTGCCGCATACCCCCGGCCGTCGATGGCGGGGCTGGAAGGTCAGCGGCTCGACGTCCGGGGGCCGTAGATGCGTTCCAGGGTCG
Organism: Desulfobacterales bacterium; assembly: GCA_050115795.1. Taxonomy (GTDB): domain Bacteria; phylum Desulfobacterota; class Desulfobacteria; order Desulfobacterales; family CAFBRK01; genus JAIPEL01. The sequence continues at coordinate 1,636 of JASFPT010000215.1, read as the reverse complement.
AGCGCCGGCGCTGGGAGTCGGCCAGCGCCAGATAGAACGCCCCCACGGCAAGCTCGGCGCAATGGAAATGATCCCCGGGGAGCGTCTCCAGGTAAGCCGCCACCGCTTCGGGATCGATCCGCCAGGCCGCTGCCACCGATTTGCCCTCCACCAGTTCGATCAGGGCGTTGGCGCAGGCGTTGGTGTGGATGCAGCCCTCGATCTGGTAGGAAGCGGCTGAAATGCGGCCATTGTCGATCTTCAGGAAAAACCCGACCCGGTCGCCGCAGTCGCCGGTTTTTTCCCCCTGCCCGTCGGCGGAAAAGACCCGTTCGCAGCGGTCGGTGCGATAGGCCATCTCCAGGAATTTCAAGCTGTGCTTCTGCCAGAAATCGTTTGCCAAGGTTCGCCTCCGGAATGTCGAAAAAGTCGGTCTGCCGACCTCCTACAACATGCCGGGCGCTTTGCCAAGCGCAACCGATCGCGGGGCGCGGGCCGCCCCGGACAGGGGTGTCCATTTGGCCCGATGACTCCCGATGCCCGGCAAGAGAGGGGGCGGTGAGGGGAAAGATCCGATTTTGCGTTGATATCCTCAAACCGGCTGCATCGATTTTCGGCGGGGCGCGGCCTTGACTTCCTCATGGCTTGCGCCTAATCTGGCCGCGCTCGGAACCTGCGGCCGACGGAACCCGGCCGCGGCTGAAAACCGAAACCTATGGGAGGTTCACATGAAAGAGGTGGTCATTGCCTCCGCCTGCCGGACCGCCATCGGGGCCTTCGGCGGTACCCTGAAAGACACCCACGCAGCGACCCTGGCCAGCGTGACCATGAAAGAGGCCGTGCGGCGCGCCGCCATCGACCCGGCCCAGATCGACGACGTCCGCTACGGTTGCTGCCTGGAGCCCTGCGACGCGCTGAACGTGGCCCGCGTGGCGGCGCTTCTGGCCGGTATCCCGGACACCGTAACCGCGGCCACCATCAACCGCGTCTGCATCTCCGGAATGGAGGCGGTGGTCTCGGGCATGGCCATGATTCAGGCCGGCATGGCCGAAGTGATTCTGGCCGGTGGCGTCGAGCACATGTCCGGTGTCGCTTACCAGGTGCCGGCAGCCCGCTGGGGGTGTCGGCTCCAGGACCAGGAGTTCGTAGACGCCCTGATCCGGGCCCTTCACTGCGGCTCCCACATCATCCCCCACCCCGAGGACGGGCCGGTGGACGCGGCAACCCCGCCCCTGTCGTTTTTCAAAGGCAAGCCTTACATCATGGGTCATACCGCCGAGTTCGTGGCCCAGCACCTGGGCATCAGCCGAAAAGAGATGGACGAGGTCGCCCTTCGAAGCCACAACAACGCCGAACGAGCCACCCGGCAAGGCGATTTCGCAGAGGAGATCGTCGCGGTGCAGGTCCCCCGTCGAAAGGCAGACCCGATCGTCTTTGACAAGGATGAACATTTCCGGCCCGGCATGACCCTGGAAAAACTCGAGAAGCTGGCTCCGGCGTTTGTCCCCGGCACCGGTACGGTAACGGCCGGAAACGCCTCCGGCATCAACGACGGCAGCGCCGCCATGGTGATCATGTCCGGGGAAAAAGCCGCCGAACTGGGCATTTCTCCGCTGGCCCGGATCCGAGCGGTGGGCCGGGGCGCCTGCCATCCGTC
>JASFPT010000214.1:0-7404 GCA_050115795.1 Desulfobacterales bacterium | reverse complement strand
CATCTGCTCGACCACCCGAACCCCGGTTCCCTCGTCGCAGAACAGGATGTTTCCGATACCCAGAACCATGACATGTTTATCCTTCATCCGGTACCTACCCCGCTTCGCTATGACCGATGCACATTTTAACCACTGGCAAAAGAGAGCAGAATGTAGCACTGATCCGCTATCCCCGCAAGCCTGTTCGGCCTCTCAGCGGGCCAGCGCCGGCAGCAGCAGGTTTTCGTCGTTGAGATGAATCCAATGGTAGGGCGATTCGGCAAGGATGACCGGCACCTGCCAGGCGACCTTGCGCCCGTCGATCATGGAGGGGAAGGTCACCAAAACGAAATACCGGCCGGGCGCAAGGTCTGCAAAGACAAACGTGCCGGCGGTCGAAGATTCGGCGACGGTCTTCAGGTAGCCCGTCAGGGAGGCTTTTTCACGGTACTTCTTGAAGAAGTCGATGTGGGCGTTGTTGATGCGCACGATCCGTTCCAGGCGGTTGAGTTGCGGATCATCGGCAAAGTCGAAGGGGATTTCTTCGGTCACCAGGTAAATGCGGATCATTTGACCGGGTATAAACCGGCCGTCTTCTCCGGTCAGCCCGATGGTGCCATACAACGTGGCGGCCGAAGCGATCGGCGGACAGACAATGCACAACAGTGCCGCCACCAAGGGGAGATATGAAAGCCACCGTTTCCGATCCGGGTAAAGGCGTTTCATGAGCAACCTCCGCTGGCAACCGAACGTTTCTGCCGCGCGCACCGGTGTTGACTCCAGTGCGAATACCGCCTATGAATATGAGCAAAGACTCATAATAATGTCAACCGCCAACTCATTCGGAGACGCCGTGGGACGCGGATACATGGGGCGGGTGCTCTGGGTCGATCTGAGCCGACGGACCATCACGGAAGAGCGCATTCCCGATGCCGTCTACGCCGATTTTCTGTCGGGAATCGGATTGGCGGCCCACCTTCTCTATCGACGTATCCCCGCAGGCGCCGATCCCCTCGGACCGGACAACGTCCTCGGATTCGTATCGGGGCTGCTCACCGGCTGCGGCAGCCTGTTCACCGGACGCTGGATGGTGGCCGGCAAATCGCCCCTGACCGGCACCTGGGGGGACTCAAACTGCGGGGGCAATCTGGCGCCGGCCATCAAGCAGTGCGGTTTTGACGGTATTTTTTTTACCGGCGTCAGCCAGACGCCGGTCTATTTTTTTTCGGACGGGAACCGGTTCGAGATCCGCGACGCCGCCGACTTGTGGGGGCTCGATGCGGTTGAAACCGAAGAAGCCCTGATCCGAACCCTCCAAGGCCATCGGAAACCCCGCATCGCCTGCATCGGACCCGCCGGGGAGCGATTGTCGCTCATCTCCGGCATCGTGAACGACAAAGGACGCCTGGCCGCCCGATCCGGACTCGGTGCGGTGATGGGTTCCAAACGGCTAAAGGCGGTGGCCCTGGCCGGCGCCCGCCGGGTCGACCCGGCCCGGCGAAAGACGGTCAAAGCCCTCAGCCGTTCCTGCAACGAGCATGTCCAGTGGCAGCCGGAGTTTCTTTCAGGCACCATGACCGCCTACATGGGCGCCCTTGCGCGGTGGATGCCGGTACAGGTGGAAACGGACGGACTCCTTTACAAGGTCATGCTCCGCAAATGGGGAACCGTGGCCATGAACCAGATGGCCATCGAAATGGGCGATGCCCCGGTGAAAAACTGGCTGGGGAGCAACCGGGACTTTCCGACCGAGAAGTCGAAGCTGATCGATCCGGACCGCCTCACCCGTCGGGTGAAGGCCAAATACTTCTGCCATTCGTGCCCGCTTGGATGCGGCGGCATCGGAGAGGACGTGGGGCCCTATGCAAAACCGCATAAACCCGAGTACGAATCGGTGATCGCCCTGGGCGGTCTTCTTCTCAACGAGGATCCGGACAGCATCTTTTTGCTCAACGAGCGGCTCAACCGGGCCGGTATGGACACCATTTCAGTGGGCGGGACCATCGCCTTTGCCATCGAGTGCTTTGAAAAGGGACTGCTGAAAAAATCCGACACCGACGGTCTGGAGCTGACCTGGGGCAACACCGAGGCCATCGTGTCCCTGGCCGATAAAATGATCCGGCGGGAAGGCGTCGGGGACCTTCTGGCCGACGGGGCAAAACGGGCTGCGGAGCGGATCGGCGGCGGTGCAGAGCGCTTTGCCATCCATTCCGGCGGCCAGGAGCTCGGCATGCACGACGGCCGGTTCGACCCCGGCTACGCCCTGCACAACACGGTCGAGCCGACCCCGGGACGGCACACGATCGGCTCCTATATGTACTATGAGATGTTCGGGCTGTGGAAGGTGATGCCCGAGCTTCCGAATCCGGACAGTATCTACCTGAAGGGGAGCAAATTCGAGGCAGGGGAGGAAAAAGCCGCCATGGGCGCCGCCTGCAGCCGCTATGTGAACGTGTTAAACGGCGCGGGGGGCTGCCTGTTCGGATCCTTCATGGGCGCCGACCGCTTCCCGCTGTTTGACTGGATCAACGCCGCCGCCGATTGGGAAAAGTCCCCCCGGGAGTACATGGAGATCGGCGACCGAATCCAGACCCTCAAACAGCTGTTCAATATCCGGCAGGGCATTCGCCCGGACCGGGTCGTCATGAGCGACCGGGCGCTGGGACGCCCGCCCCAGTCCGAGGGGGCCAACAAGGGCCGAACCGTGCCGATCGAAAATCTGCGGCGGGGGTACTGGCGGCAGATGGGGTGGGATCCGGAAACCGGTGTTCCGACCAAAGAGACGCTGCGCCGGTTGAAACTGGAAGCGGGTTTTTCTGGATAAAAAATCGGCATGGCCCAGCGGGAAATGATCGCGGATGATATGCAAAATTCGCAATTTAAATGTGTGCTTCAACGGTTTTCAGGCATGAGGCAAATGGACTTGTCGTTGCGGTGTCCCCATTTTCGAAGTTCAGGGCAGCATGGCCTATCGGATCACGAGTAAGTGCATCGGCTGCGGGCTTTGCCGGCTCGTATGTCCGGTGGAGGCCATCGCCGGCGCCGCGAAAAAGCTCCATCAGGTCGTCGAGGACCGTTGCATCGATTGCGGGGCCTGCGGAAAGGTCTGTCCTCACCAGGCGGTCCTGGATCCGAAAGGCAATATCCCGGAGCGGATGCGGATCAAAAAGACCTGGCCCAAGCCGGTGTTCGATCTGGAGCGCTGCGTGGCCTGCAACGTCTGCATCGAATCCTGCCCGGCCGGCTGCCTGGCGCTTTCCGATCAGTGGGGCGACCGGACAACGATCCGAAAACCGGTACTGGCCGAGCCCCGCAAATGCATCGCCTGCGAGTTTTGCGCCATCGACTGCCCGGTGGACGCGATCAAGATGGAGCGCCCGGAATAAAATCGCTGCGCGATTTTACGAAATAAAAAACCCGGTGCATGAAGCACCGGGTTTTGTTTCAAAAACGAGGGGTCGGCCGCAAGGACGCCCCCTCGTTTTTTACGCTCTGATCTTGTAGACCTGGTTGGAATCCGGATCGATCACATGCACACCGCAGGCGATGCAGGGATCGTAGGAGTGCACGGTTCGAAGCACTTCGATGGGTCGCTTCGGATCGGCGATGGGCGTGTTGATCAGTGCCTCTTCCACCGGACCCAATTTCCCCTTTTCGTCTCTGGGGCCCAGGTTCCAGGTGGAGGGGACCACGTACTGGTAGTTTGCGATCTTTCCGCCCTCGATGTTGATCCAGTGCCCGAGCGAGCCTCGCGCCACGTCGTTGAGGCCCACCCCTTGTGCGGAGTCCGGCATTTCCCAGGGAGATACGGTGGCGGTATCGCCGCTTTTGACGTTTCCCACCAGCTCCATCACCCATCCTTCCATGGCGTTACCGATGGCCAGGGTCTCCAGACCCCGGGCGGCTGTGCGGCCAAGAGTGGAAAACAAGGCCTGGACCGGAATGCCCAGCTGGGACAGGGTGTTGTCCACGATCGGCACGATGTCCTTGTGTCCCTTGGCGTAAGCGACCAGGACCCGGGCCAGGGGGCCCACCTCGCAGGGTTCGCCTTCGTAGCGAGGGGCCTTGAACCAGGAGTATTTGCCGTCTCCGGGCCGGTACTGCGGATCTTCCTGGACCGGCTTGGTCTCGCCCTTGTAGGGGTGCTTCGGCGAGCCGTCCTCGTACCAGGCGCGGGTGACACTTTCGGTGACCCCTTCCTGTTTGGCCATCTTCACCCCGGCTAGATCGCGCTTGAAGATGACGCCCCGGGGCATGTACAGGCTTTCGGGCTCGCTCTCGGACTGCGGAAGATCGCCCCAGGCCATGAAGTTGGTCGTGCCGCCGATGGCGCCCCAGTCCTTGTAGAAGGAGGCCACTGCCAGCAGGTCCGGAATGTAGACATTCTTGACGAAGTCCTGGGTTTCCTTCCACAGGTAGAGAAATTCGGCGATCCGGTCCGGTGTAAGGTCTTTGGCGCAGGACACCCCGCCCACCACAAAAGACTGCAGGTGCGGGTTCTTGGCACCGAAGATGGCGTGCATCCGCGCAGCCCGGGCCTGGAGACGCAGCGCCTCCAGGTAGTGGGCGGTGGCCATCAGGTTGGCCTCCGGCGGCAGTTTGTAGGCCGGATGTCCCCAGTAGGCGTTGTTGAGGGGGCCAAGCTGGCCGCTGTCGACGAATGCCTGCAGCCGTGCCTGGACATTTTTGTAATAGGTGGCGCCGCCCCAAGGGGCGTTGCTCACATTTTCCGAGAGGGCGGCGGTCTTTTTCGGATCGGCCTTCAGGGCGCTGACCACATCCACCCAGTCGAGTGCATGCAGATGGTAGAAGTGGATGATATGGTCGTGCTGGAACTGGGCGCCGTGAAGCAGGTTCCGGATGAGGCGGGCGTTTTTCGGAATCGTAACGCCCACCGCGTCTTCCACGCACCGAATCGAAGCCAGATAGTGGACCAGGGTGCAGACACCGCAGGACCGTTGCGTGAAAAGCGGCGCATCCCGGGGATCCCTGCCCTGCAGGATCACTTCGATGCCGCGGAACAGCTGGGCCGAGCTCCAGGCATTGACCACCTTTCCGCCGGCCACCTCCACTTCGATCCGAAGGTGACCTTCGATTCGGGTGATCGGATCTATAATGATTCGTTGATTGGGCATAGTGTCTCCTCCTTATGGAAACGAATTGATATCGGAAGTTTTTTACAGTTCTTCGAAGAACGGAGTCATTTTATCCCAGAAATTCGGCTCGCTGCAGCCGATGCAGGGATGCCCGGCCTCCACCGGCCAGCTGGTGCCGTCGTTGAACTTGACGATGGGGCAGTTGTTGTAGGTCTCCGGACCCTTGCAGCCCATCTGGTACAGGCACCATCCCCGGGCCGCCTCTTCGGAGCCGAATTCTTCCACGAACTCGTCGCTTTCGAAGTGGGATCTTCTGGGGCACTGGTCATGGATGGTCTTGCCGTAGGCAAACAGGGGCCGGCCGACGTCGTCAAGTGCCGGCAGTTTGCCCAGGAGGAGATAGTTGACGACCGTCCCGACAAAGTTGATCGGGTTGGGGGGACACCCGGCGATCTTGATGGTCTTGACGCCGGTGGCCTTTTCAACGCTCACGAATCCGCCCGGGTTCGGTTTGGCAGCCTGGATACCCCCGAAACTGGAGCATTGGCCGATCGTGATGGTGGCCGCCGCCTTGGGGACCACGTCCTTGGCGATTTCCAGAAAGGTTCGGCCGGCGACTTTTCCGTACCCGCCGTTGAACTTGGTGCCCACCGCACCTTCACAGACGCAAATGTACTTGCCTTCGTACTTTTTCATGGCCATGTGCAGGTTTTCCTCGGCCTGCTCGCCGGCTGCGGCCATGATCGTCTCGTGGTAGGCGATGTCCAGGATTTCGAGAACCAGCTCGTCGATCCAGGGATACATCGACCGGAGGACCGCCTCGGAGCATCCCGTGCACTCGGCGAAGTGAAGCCAGATTACCGGCGGGCGCATCTTCGGAGCGGCGAAGACCTCGGCCACCTTCGGCACAAACGACGAGGAAAGGCCCATGGTCGCCGTGAGGAAGGTACAGAACTTCATGAAGCCTCTTCGTGAGACCCCTTTCTGCTCCAGCCTCTCATAAAACTGTTTTTGTTCCTTTTCCATTGGCACCTCCTGATGCAATTAAGGATCGGGTTGAAAACGAAAACAAGCAGATGAGACCGGATGGATATCCATACGACTCCGGATTCGGGCGGGTTTCGAGAGGGTAACGGTCACGGAAGCGCCCTGTCGAGGTGGGGCATCAGCAGGTGCTGCTGCTCCCTGTAATGAGTGATATCTTCCGGTTATTGAATAACTGACAGGTGCGAAGGAAAGCGGTTTCAGCGCGCCTGTCCAACCCCATTGGTGCAGAACTTCAGATGGGAATATTTAGAAAAAAATCAGGTAGAAGTCAAGAGCAAATGAATACGACGGCAGGCAATGAAGAAGATTCTGACAACGCCGTATACAAAAGATTCGTTGGGGGAATCCTCCGTTCGGCCATCAGGCCTTGGAAAACCCCATATCTTGTGCGCTCATGTCGAGGTGAAGGGTGGTCAGTGCTTCCAGGGGCGGATAGACGGCCCGGTCGGTCTTCCGGGTGTCGATGGTTTTCAGATACCTTCGGCAGTTGTCGCACAGATCGACACGGCATTCGGGTTCGCTCTCGTCGAAAAAATAGCGAAGCTTGCTGTGGTCGGAAGTCCGGCAAAAGGGACATCGCGACCGCCGATCCGGCCATTGGTGCCAACAAAACCCGCAGACCAATATTCTGCGGCCCTCGGCCCCGAGCAAGGCCATCGCCGGCGGGCTGCCGCAGATGGGGCAAATCCCCTGGTCCCAATCCGTTGAGGCGCCTGGATCGACGGCGAGCTTCCGGGACCAGGCCACCAAAGAGGGGCGGATGGCGTGGTAGCAGAGGGTGGACAGAAGGACCCGGTCGACCCCGAGTTCTTTTGCGTATCGGGTCAGGCGGGTATCCGCTGAATCGATCACCGCCGCCAGCAGCGCATCGGAGGTCACCGTTCCGGAGGACACATGGCTTTCGATCGCCTCTCCGGCGTCCGCCAGTTCTCCCCCGGCGGTTCGGGCCAGGCGACAGATATCGAGAAGCAGCCCTCGCCCGGTTTCGGCATCCACGGGGAAGTCGGCGGCCGCCAGCAGCGGGAACCCTTCTTTTTTTTGAACCCCCATGCGGTGAAGATCCAAGCGGGAAGTGTCGGTGGGAATCTGCTCGGCGCCCCTTTCCTGGGACGCAAACAGCGGTCCGTAGAAGGCGAGCATCTGCCGGTAGGCAGGTCTTTTGTTCTCCAGGACGGCCAAAGCGCTTTGAACCCGGGCGGTTCTGGTTTCGGTGTCTGTGTGCTCCATGGCGGCATCCCGGAAAACGGCCAGCGCCGGAGGCGCTGGCCGTCACAGATCAGGG
>JASFPT010000213.1:0-7408 GCA_050115795.1 Desulfobacterales bacterium | reverse complement strand
GAAGCCGACCTGATCGTTATCGGCAAGTCCGAAAAGCCGATGCTCGAGCAGTTCTACTCGGGGCCGGACGTTACCGAGATCATCCGAAGGGCCGCTGTTCCGGTGCTGGTCTACAAGCCGGTACCGGAGAGCAACGTGGCCCTGGAAAGCCCATTTGAACGGCCGCTTCTGGCGACCGACGGGTCCGCCGGCAGCCTCCGGGGTGCCCAGTATCTCCTTCGGCTCAAGGATGTTGTCAAGGAAGTCCATGTCATCCGCGTGGTCGAGGAGAAGAAGCTCCGGGGCGACTCTGCCATGGGTATCCAGAAATTTCGCAAGAAGGCCCGCCGGGAGTTGGAAAACCTCTGCGATCAGTTCGAAGATGCGGGCATCGAGGCCAAGGCCCACGTCTATGTCGGTGAACCCTTTGAAGAGATCGAGCGGGCCGCCCGGGACTGCCAGGCGACCCTGATCGTCGCCGGTTCCTCGGCAAAGCCAGCCTGGGCCGAGCGCTGGATCGGCAGCATCCCTCTTGCCATCGCCGAAAAGTCGGTATATCCCACGATGCTGGTACCACCGGAGAAGGCCTGAAACCCGTACCGACCCGGCCGGCACAGCCGGGGACAAAGAACAGGAGGCGCCGATGGCGGTGATCACCATTTCCAGACAGTTCGGCGCCGGGGGGCGGACCCTCGGACGCCGGATCGCCGACAAACTGACATATACCTTTGCGGATAATGACGTGATTCAGATGATTGCCGAGGCGGCCAATGTCTCTCCCATGTGGGTTGAATCGGTGGAGAAAGAGGCCGGCACCCGGCTTTCGCGGGCGATTAACCGTCTGGTGGCCAGAAACCTCGTCGACAAGGTGCTCAAGGACGAGCGCGGCTATATCGACGAAAAAATCTACCTCGACTATCTGGTGGTGATCATCTCCCAGATCGCCGAAGAGGGCGATGTCGTGATCCTGGGGCGGGGCAGCCAGTATATCCTAAACGACCATCCGGACGCGCTGCACGTTCTGCTCATCGACCATTACGACAACCGAGTCAAGTTCATGATGGAGCACTACGATCTTTCCCGGGGCCGGGCGGAAAGCGTGGTCCGGGCAGAAGACCGGAGACGTCTGAGCCTGTACCGGCGCATCGGCAAGGAGGACTACGACAGCCCCGAACTTTACCACCTCGTGCTGAACATGAGCCGGATCACAATGGACGAAGCCGAGCGGATCGTTTTGAGCATGATCGGGACCTGAACGCGGAAAGGAGCTTCATGGGATCTTCCGGCACCGAATATCTGGGAATGTACATCACCGTCGGCTACACGTTGATTTCGATGCTCATCGGCGGATTCGTTGCCGCGCGGAAAAAGGATTTTGCAACCCGGGGAGTGGCGGTCAGCATGTTCGCCGGCCTTTTCGGCCCCTTGTTCATGGCACTGGACCAAACGAGCCGGGCCCGGGAGGATGCCGAAGATATCTGGCCGGCCCGGGGTCCCGAGGCGGTGATTTTAAACGTTCTGCTGGTATCCGTCTTCAACTACCTCGTTTAGAAGCGTTTTTACAACCCCCTGCATCCGGAGTCCGAGCCGTTGTCCGTTTCCCGGCCAATAAACGATGGGGGCCGCCTGAACCTCCCGTTGGTCAGGGGATGAGCCACACGGCCCGGTTGACCGCCTTGGCCATCACATATCGGGAGACGCTTCCCATGTAGAATGATTTGCCGGTGCCGCGGCGGCCGATGACGACGGTGCCGTAGTTCCCCTTTCTCGCCTCCTCGATGATCGCTTTTCCCACCCCCACCTTTCGGCGGCTTTGCTTGATTTCGACCCGGTTTCCGGAGATGCCTGATTTCCGGCAGGTCTTCGTTGCGTGTGCGTAAAAATCATCGATGCACCGCTTGTCTCCCTCGACGATGAACTGTTCGATCTCCGGATCGGGCTCGGAAAAATCGATTCGGCAGTAGTCGCCGAATTGGGGCGTGACGTGAAACAGCGTGAGGCTCGCCTCCGGGTTTTCCCCGATCATGAAACAGACATGGTCCAGGGCCCGGAAGGCGCTTTCAGATCCGTCGGCTGCCAGGAGAATTTTCGGATTGGGAACCTCTCCGTCGATGATCCATATGGGGATGACGGTGGAATGCTCCACCAGCTTGGCCGTCAGACTGCCGAGGAAAAGCTCCTGGATGCCGGTCAGCCCCCGCCGGCCGGCGGCGATGGCGTCGTAGCGGTCCTCCTGGGCGAGTTCGATGATATCCTTGGCCAACCCGAGTTTTTTTGCCAGTGTCCGAATCCGGACCCGGTCGCCATCGATGCCGTTTTCTGCCATCTGACCCTTGATGGCTTCCAGCAGTTTTTCGGCCGCCTCCCGGTTTCGCCGCTCGATCTTTTTCAGTTCGACCTTGGCGCGCATCTCCCGTCTGGCCTCCTCGATCAAAAACTGGGAGATGCCGGGCTGGACATGGACCAGGGTAAAGTGAAGGTCGGGAATGATGCGGACCAGTTTTGCCAGGTAACGGATGCAGCATTTGGAATGAAAACTGTCGTCCACCGCCACGAGAATTTTTCGTTTCATGCGCCGGAGCCTCCGTCGTTGGTCGAGGTTGAAAAAATCTCAAAAGCGCTTTTCTGCATCGCAACGCGCCAATCTTTTGCCGGGTTCGAGAACCATCCGCAGTTTCGCGTCGCAGCCGGGATCAACGCCAAGCGACCTAAATGGCCCCGGGTTCTGACAAGCCCCGTATCCCCTTTTCCATCGAGCGCTTCTGCTGTCAAAGGATTATCTCACTTTGGAACGGCGCCGTCCAGATCGCCCGACTCCTGCGCCATGCGATTTCCAAAAGAGGGTCCTGCGGGTTTCTCTCCGGATCGAATCGTCCAATTCACGGTAAAACGGCGCAGCCTGTCTATCGTTGGGCGTCGGCGATGGCCACCTCTTCGAAGGTTTTTATTTCAGGCAGAATTCTCGTGGCGGCATCCATCAACCCCATGGCCAGTGCCGCTCCGGTCCCTTCCCCGAGCCGCAAGCCGAGGTCGAGCAGCGGGAAAAGTCCGAGGTGGTCGAGCATGGCCCCGTGGCCGGATTCCACGGAGCGATGACTGGCGAATAGATAATCGACGGCCTTCGGAGCCAGCCTGCACCCGATCAGGGCCCCGGCGGTGGAGATCAACCCGTCGCAAAGCACCGGAATGCGATTGGCGGCCGCTGCGATGACCAGGCCTGCCAGACCGCCGATTTCAAATCCCCCCACCTTGGCCAGCACATCGAGAGGATCGGTCGGATCGGGTCGATTGACGGCAAGGCCCTGTTCGATGGCGGCGATTTTTCTCAGAAGGCCGGTGTCGTCGATGCCGGTGCCTCTGCCGGCAATCTCGGAAACCGGCTTCCGTGTGAATACCGCGGCAATGGCGGTGGACGGGGTGGTGTTGCCGATGCCCATGTCCCCGGTTCCCAACAGGTGAACCGGGCCCTGGGCCAACAACGCCTCGATGATTTCGATTCCGGCCTCCACGCTCCGTTGCGCCTCATGGCGGGTCATCGCCGGCCCCCTGGCGAAGTTGTCGGTCCCTTTTCGGATCTTTTTGTGAAAGATCGGCAGGGCGGGGTCGAAATCGTCGGCGACGCCCAGGTCCGCCACCACCACCCGCGCCCCGGCGTGGCGGGCGAGCACGTTGATCGACGCTCCGCCGGCGACGAAGTTGGTTACCATCTGCGCGGTAACATCCGACGGAAACAGGCTGACCCCCTCTGCGCAGATGCCGTGGTCGCCGGCGCAGGTGACCACGACCTTTTCGGTGAGCCGGACATCCAGGGTGCCGCAGATGGCCGCCAGCCGGGCGGAGACCTCTTCCAGCCGGCCGAGACTCCCCGCAGGCCGGGCGTGGTTGCGCAGCCGCTCTCGGGCCGCTTTTCGGATCCGGGTGTCCGGAGGGGGGATTCTTGCCGCCGTTGCAGCGATCAGGCTCATGGGATGCGACCTCCTTGTGCGATTTTTAGATTTTCCAGGTCCGGGGGTGCGATTTTGCCGCCGCGTCGAACCCGGAAGGGCGTTGCCAACAAAAAAAGCCGCATCGCCCCGGGGCTCCCGGCCCCTGCGACACGGCTCAAGTGGACGGCTCAACCGCTGCATCTTCCAATCGTCTGGCAGGTCTTCTGACTTGCGGATCAGGCCCTCGGCCGCGCCTTCCCGCCCGCCCGAACGGGGGGCAGTGGCATGCTGCGGCTCCGGTCTCCGCTCACAGCGCCGGTCCAACGTTACGGAGTTCCACCGTATTCCCTTTTCACCGCTGCCGGGGGCAGTCGGCACCAGGACGAACGGCACCGCTTATAGCGGTTCGGATCGAAAGAGGCAAGGAATTTCGAGGAGCCGTCGAACAACCGATCGTTGAACATCGAACGTCCAACGTTCAACGTCGAATAAAAAGACGCGGCCCGCCGCACCAGGATGCCGAGACGCGGTTACCGATGATCATTGGACGTTGGAAATTGGACGTTCATCGTTTTCGTCTCCGGTATGCGAGGCTGGTACCGGCACCGGCGGCTTGGCCTTCCGGTTGGTCAGATAAACCCCGGTGCAGACCAGCAGCGTGCCGGCCGCCAGCGACGGGGTCAGGGGCTCTCCGAGAATGAAAAAGGCAAGAATCACGGCGCTGATCGGCACGAAATTGATGAAAAGACTCGCCCGGGCGGGACCGATCCGCTGAATCCCCTGGTAGTACCAGACAAAACCGAGCACCGTTCCGAAAAAACCGAGATAGAAAATGGCCGCCCAGTCGGCGGATCGGAAAGAGGGGGCGTCTGCGACCAGCCCCTCGCCCAGCGCAGCCGGAAAAAGCGCCGCCGCTCCGATCAACGCCGAGTAGGCCACGGCCGAAAGGGGGGACAGGTCGTTCATGACCTTCTTGCCGATCAGGGAGTAGGCGACCCAGCTCGCCACGCAGCCGAATATGAGCAACTCCCCCGTGCCGATGCCGCCGGAGACGATGGCGGCAAGATGGCCTCGGGTGATGACCACCAGCGCACCGGTCACGGAAAGAAGAACACCGGTGGCCTTCAGCGGCGTGAGCGCCTCCCTGAACAGAAGCGCCGAAAGCAGGGTGATCAAGACCGGGTTGTTGGCGATGATGATGGCCGCCCTTCCGGCCTCGATCAGCGCCAGTCCCTTGAAGAAAAAGACATTGTAGGAAAAAACGCCGGTCATTCCCAGCAGCACGACCCACGGGATCGTCTTGCCCGGCATCTTCGGGATCCGTCCTTCGATCTTGAGGGTGAGCAGCACCAGGAATACCGACGCAACCACGAAGCGCAGGAAAGCCGCCGAATAGGGACCGACATCGCCGGCCAGCATGCGGCCGGCGATGAAGGTGCCGCCCCAGAAAAAGGCGGTCAGCAGCAGCTTGAGATAAACCATCCCATCGGTCTCCGGAATCCTGGGCACGGAAAGAAGACCTGTGCCTACCACAACGGACCCACCGCTGCAAGAACGGATCCTGCGGGATTTTGCCAAATCCGTTTGGATTGGTTACATAGAGACAAGCCGTTTGTTCGTAAAGCGTCGCTCCGGATCTGAACGTGTCAACCATCCAGATTCAGAGGGGGATTGGGATGATCTTATTTGCATCGCCGACTGCTCGGCTGACAGCCATGGTGACCCTGTGCGGGGTCCTGCTGCTGGGTTGCGCCGCTCCGGAACGGAAGCCGGCGGCGCCGCTGGGGCGGCCCCCGGCCGCCGGAAAACCCGAACCGAAGTCCGTCAAAGTGATTCCGGGCTGGGAAACCCGGACATTCGAGCGCGACTTCGGCCGCTGCGAGGACCCGCCCTCTGACTGCGCCCGGGTGACGCTGACCTACCCCGTATCTCCGAGAGATGTGAAGACGCCGGCCGACGAAGCGGTCGACTGGTTCTTGGGAAAATATCTTCTGGCGCCGATGGTGTCCGAGAGCCGACCCCCGGACATGGAAACACTTGCCGCCGAATTCGTCAACGAATACGAGCAGGTAAAGCGTGACATGAAAGAGTACCGAAGTTACTGGTACCTGATTCGCGAGGTTTCGGTTTTCTACATCGACGCCCGGGTGATGAGCCTGCGTTTTTCCGAGGAGGTCTACACCGGCGGCGCCCATCCCAACGCCTTCAGGCGCTACCAGAGTTTCGAGGCGAAAACCGGTCGTCCCCTTTCCCTGGAGGACCTTGTTCTTCCCGGTGAGCGGCCGAAGCTCGAGGCCGCTGCGACGGAGATTTTTCGGGAGACCTACGACATCCCGCCGGGGGTCTCCATGACCGAGGCCGGCTTCTGGTTCGAAAACGGACGCTTTCGACTCAACGACAACTTCGCCCTGACCGGCGAGGGACTGATATTTTACTACAATCTCTACGAGATCGCTTCCTATGCCAAAGGGCCCACCGAACTTCGAATCCCTTTTTCCGCGCTGAAGGGGATTTTGCAGCCTCGCTGGATGCGGTGAAAGAGAGGCGCAGGTTTCCGGTTTCGAAATGGAACCGCTGCACGATGGCATGACGATCGCCGGCATCGCTGAATGGATCCGCTTTTGCAGGAGTCTGCTATGACCTGGATCACCTCCCCCGAGGCGTGGGTCGCTTTGGCCACCCTGACAGCCCTTGAAATCGTTCTGGGCATCGACAACATCATCTTCATCTCCATTCTCGTTTCGAATCTTCCGGCGCGACAGCGAAACAAGGCCCGGATCATCGGCCTCGGCCTGGCCATGGTCAGCCGCATTTTGCTGCTCCTTTCCCTGACCTGGGTCATGTCCCTGACCGCCCCGCTGTTTGCACTGTTTGACCGCGTGTTTTCGGGGCGCGACCTGATCCTGATCGGCGGCGGTCTTTTCCTCTTTGTCAAAAGCACCTTTGAGATCCACAAAAGCATGGAAGTGCCGGCGGAAGAAGCCCGGCCCCGGGCCAAGGCGGCCTATTGGTCGGTATTGCTCCAGATCATGGTCCTGGACGTCATTTTCTCCCTCGATTCGGTGATCACCGCCGTCGGACTCGCCCGGCATCTGGCGGTCATGATCCTGGCCATCGTCTTGGCCGTGGCCGTCATGATGGTCGCGGCTAAGCCGATCGGGGATTTTGTCGACGCCCATCCCACCTTCAAGATGCTGGCGCTGAGCTTCTTGATTCTGATCGGCGTGACACTGGTGGCCGAAGGGCTCGCATTTCACATTCCCAAAGGCTACGTCTACTTTGCCATGGCCTTTTCGGTGCTGGTGGAAATCCTGAACCTGAAAGTACGGAAACGGCAATTGGCCGGTGGCGGGTAGGGGGTGGCCGGTGGAAACAGCGGCATAACCGACATGGCTTGTCGTCAACCCCGAGCCGCTAACCACAAACCCCTCATGTGAAGCTTCACGCAACTTCGACAAACACAAGAAATATGAGCCTGGAGAAATTCATCCGAAGGTGCCGCT
>JASFPT010000212.1:0-7415 GCA_050115795.1 Desulfobacterales bacterium | reverse complement strand
GATAGCGAAAATCGGCTACACCACCGAGGAGATCATCTTTGGCCGGAGCAACGATGGAAAGAAGGAAAAAGCAGTCCATTCTGGAGGCGATCTACCGGATCGAAGAAACCTTCAGCCGGGGGGTTGAGCCGGTTTGCAAACCGGGGTGCGCATCCTGCTGCACAGCCAGGGTCACCATGACCACCCTGGAAGGCGCGTTCATTGCCTCTTACCTGGCGCGTCTGGGCGAAAATCGACTCCTGGAGCAGATCCGCCGTAGCCGCGATCCGAATCGATTCTTCCCGAAAATCACCACCAACCGACTTGCGGAGATCTGCCTCCGGGGAGAAGAAGCCCCGGCGGAAGAAATGGCTGAAACGCTCGGCACCTGTCCGCTTCTGGAAGCGGACCGATGTGCGATATACCCCGTGCGCCCCCTGGCCTGTCGAACCATGGTCTCCCGGATCGACTGTGCAGCCTCCGGATTTGCGGACATGGACGACTTTTCGGTCACGGTCAGCACCGTCCTGATGCAGTACGTGGAGCATATCGATGCCGACGGGTGCTCGGGAAACTTTGCCGACGTCCTGCTGTGCCTGTCGTCTCCGGCCAACCGGACCTTTTACCGGCAGGGCGCCCTATCGTGCCCCGAAAACGGTCTGATCAAGAACCGGCCCATCCCCGCGCTGATGATCCCCCCCGAGCACCGGGAGCGGATCCGGCCCCTGCTGGAAACCATCTCGAAAATTCGATTGTAGCCTGTGGTCATCCTGACCTTCCGTCCCCGGCAACGGAAAAGGTCACTTCCAACGGATCGAACCTCTCCGGATCGTAATCGCCCACCCGTTTCCGGATCTCTTCGTAGCGTTCGTGGTCCGGATCTCCCAGGATCCGAAGCAGATCCTGGTAGCCGGCAGCGCCGCCCGCATCCTCGGGCGGACAGGCCCGCTCCCCTCCGATACATACCGGGTAGGTCTTTTCCGGCTCGGCGGCAACCACCGCTTCCAGGACAATTCGGTGCCGCCAGTTGTCCCCGTAATCGTAAACGTATCGACAGTCTGGGCGATCCGGATCGATGAAATCGACGATACCATACTGCCAGCCGGGAAGGACATTGTCCTCCCAGCCGTCTTGTTCCAGGGGCCGGCCGAAAAACATCTTTTGCCCCGTATTCGGGTCCCGGACCTCGAACCGGTGAAGGTGAGCATCCGCCCAGCCCATGGCCCCCTGGACGGCAGCATGAAGGTCCGCAAACGAGGCGGAAGCCGGAACGAGAATCCGTCGCCAGATGCGGGGGGTGATATCTTCCAGCTCGATCCGGAGCCGGTAGAGTCCCTCGGGAGGATCTCCACCGGCAGCGGCGTCTTCGCTGTAGGCCTCCCGTTCGAGAAGCGCCCAGATCTTTTCCGGCTTGCGCGTTTTGGCCTTTTTGAGGAGCCGTCGGTAGCCTTCCATGTCAAACTCGCAACCGGTTTTCAGCACGTCGAATAAAAACGGCACAAAAACCGCCGCCAGAATGTGGATCGCCTCATGATGGGCGGTGTTGTTCCGCTTCAAGGCGTTGTATAGCTGCACCGCTTCGACGGGTTCTTTTTGGGCGAGCTGGCCCTCGAGAATCACGTGAAGCGATACGTGAAGGTAAGCGTCGGTCTCGGTCTTCGGGTCGAAAACCCGCGCATCGCCCGTCTCGAATTCATCGAAGTACTCGTCCCGGTGGTCCGCCATGGCAGCGGCGTATCGACGGTCTTCGCCTTGCAGATCGGCCAGATCACCGGCCTTGACCCGCTGCCAGATTCTTTTAAGCCGCCCCCGCCCGATCGTCCTGAAAAATTGCCTGACTTCATCTTCCACGATAGATGTTCCCTTTCCAGACGAGAAGCCGTTCAACCAAAATCCGATCCCAGCTGCGCCTCGCCGCTGATCGACATTTTCGCCGGGAGTTGATCACCGCCTGCGGTCTGCCCCGACGATGACGGTCCTTCTCGGAAGAATCCGCCTGAACTACAAGCAAAGCAACTCGCGCGCGTTGTTGCCCAGGATGCTTTTCCGATCTTCAACCGAAACGCCCGCCGCCTCGATCTCCTTGAGATACCGCCCCGGCCGAAGAAGCGGAAAGTCGGTTCCAAAGAGGATCTTTTCCGCGCCAACGATCTGGGCTGCCAAGGGGTAGATCTCGGGCCGGTACAGAAACGGGGAGGCGGCCGTGTCGACCCAGACATTCCGGAGCGATTCGCGCACCTCCTTTTTCAACAGGGCATAAAAAAACAACCCGGCGCCCCAATGGGCGAGAATGATCCGGTTGTCTGAAAACCGTTTCACCAGACGGTAAATTTCTGCCAGGGTGTTGGGGGTTTTACCCGGATACATGTGGCCCACCGGTTCGTTGGTGTGGATCATCACCGGCACCCCCCGATCCCGGCATAGCGCCATCACCGGTGAAAGCCGATCCAACGCCTCTTCTCCGATGCCGGACTCGTAGAAGGCAAGCTCGCCGACCCCGGAAAGCCCGGCGTCCAGGCACCGCTCCACCTCTTGTCCGGCACCGTCGGCGGCGGGGTCAAGACAGCAGAATCCGACCAGACGCTTCGGATACCGGGCCACGGCGTCGACCACCGCGTCGTTGTTCTTGCGGGCCGTGTCCAGATCTTGCCAGGGAAAGCCAAAAACCACCGATACGTCGACACCGTCTTCATCCATGGCCGCAATCGTCTCCTCGGCACTGACGATTTTCGACTTGGGAGACGAATAGAGCAGACGAAAGGCGGGCTCGTCTGAAAAATACCGCTCCCGGTTTTGGCGAACGTCCGCTGCAAACAGGTGGGTGTGAACATCGATGATCATGTAAGCCGCCCCCCTCTCTCTGATGCTCCGGTGTGGACCGGTTGACGATCGCGAAGCTGTTTGGCTATACCATATTTGGCCTGCGCCTCTGGAAACAAGGAGAAAATCGTATGCTCTTCGACAAGCCCGGAAAAGTCAACACCGACGACACCCTGAATGCCGCCTTTGCCCGCGCCCGACAGCTCGGCGTCTCGGAACTGGTCCTTGCCACCGCCAGCGGAGAAACCGCCTACAAGGCGCTGGCGCTGTTTGGCGGGTTTTCCATCACCGCCGTCACCTACCACGCCGGTTTCAAGGAGCCGTTTAAACCGGTGATGCCGGAAAAGGTCCGGCAGGATCTCGAATCCAAGGGCGTCCGGGTGGTGGCGGCCACCCACGCCCTTTCCGGCGTCGAACGCTCCCTTTCCGGCAAGTATCAGGGAAGCTATCCGGTCCTGCTGATCGCAGACACCCTGCGCCTCTTCGGCCAGGGAACCAAAGTGGCTGTGGAGGTGACGATCATGGCCGCCGATGCCGGCGCGCTCTCCGGAAACGACATCGTGGCGGTGGGCGGAACCGCCAGGGGTGCGGACACCGCGCTTTTGCTCAGGCCGGCCGGCCAGTCGTCCCTGTTCGACCTGCGGATCCGCGAAATCATCTGCAAGCCCCGGGACTTTTGATGTTTTTCTTCATCGGGGGGATTACACCCAAGACCAAGCGGCTCGATGCCCAGCCGGTGCGCTGTCCAAACTGCGGGCTTGTCCGGGCCTTCCGAACGCGGGTGGACCACTGGCTCCACCTGTTTTTCATCCCCGTTTTCCCGGTCAAGCGGGGCCAGGAGGTCCTCTTCTGCGAGCGTTGCAACGGGCCGGTGGACGGCAGAGCAAGCGGATGGGCCCCGTTTCGGGCCGAAGGCCGCAACCCCTGTCCGTTTTGCGGTAAGGACCTGGAGCGCGACTTCCGGTTCTGTCCCCATTGCGGACAGCGGCTTCGAACATAGAGCCAACTGGCAGATTGCATGTCAGCCATACCGTCCCGTTTGCGAACGGGATTTGATGAGAAATGAAACGCCAGCTTCACGGGAATCCTTATGGTTGTCTTCAGCCTGAAAAATCCCCCCTGCCCCCCTTTTTCAAAGGGGGGCAGGACTTCGGGCTGCTGCTCGGCCGCCCGAAAACCCGGGCCGCAAAGTCCCCCTTTGAAAAAGGGGGACTTTATATGAGATCGGGCGTAGTTTCGCATCAGACAATACCGGCGGGCATCCGCTATCTGCGTGTGGCGATTTCGGTCCCGAGCCTCTTTTTTGAAACTTCGTTCGATTTCCCGTATCGAACCGTACCCATTTTCACCCGGCGACGGCAATGACGGACATCTCACCGGCTTTTGAAACGCCCGCGGAAAGGCATGTGGTGCTGGTCCAGCCCGAAGTACACTGGAACACCGGCAACATCGGCCGTACCTGCCTGGGCGCCGGAGCCGAGCTCCATCTGATCCGACCGCTGGGGTTCTCCCTGGAGGACCGTCAGGTCAAGCGGGCCGGCCTCGACTATTGGCCAGAGGTGCCCCTGCACGTATGGGACAGCTTCGACGCCTTCTTGGACCGGATCGCGCCCGGGACCGGCGAAGTGGCCCTCTTTTCAAAGACGGCACCGATCCCGCATTGGCAAATACCCCGACCGCCCCGGCTTTTTCTGGTGTTCGGGTCCGAGACCCGGGGGCTCCCACCTTCGATTCTCGATCGCTATCCGGACAGGGCTTATCACATTCCCATCACCGGAAAGATCCGTTCCCTGAATCTGTCCACGGCGGTCGGCATCGCTTTGTATGAAAGCCTCCGGCAAGCATCTTTCTCCCACGCCTGGCCGGGCCCTTGAAATGGGCCGGCCGGTCTGCACCGAGACCTCCCCGATCAGCGACAAGGCATTTTTCACCTCGGTAAAAAGTGAAGGCTCACCCAAAAAATCGTCCTGGATTCGATTGACATACCGAAGGATGCCATTACTTTTATGCAAAATCCGTTCCGCTCATAAAAAGTAATGTGGAATCGTCGTCATAACGGGAGGACCCATGCGATTCGACCAGTTTACGATCAAATCCCAGGAGCTGATCCAAAATGCCCAGGGGCTTGCTTCTTCACACCACAACAACCAGATCGAGCCCGAACACTTGCTCGCCGCGACCCTCGGAGACAAGGAGGGAATTGCCGTCTCCGTTCTCCGGAAGCTGGGAAGCTCCCCTGGGGCGGTCGCCCAGGAAGCGGCCCTTGCCGTCGACAAGCTGCCGAAAATCAGCCATCCCCAGGACGTCTATATTTCGCAGCGGTCCAAAGCCGTGCTCGATGCCGCCGCCTCCGAGGCGGCGAAGATGAAGGATCAGTATGTCAGCGTGGAGCATATCCTGCTGGCGATCACCGACGAAAAAGGCGGCGAGGCGGCTAACATCCTCCAGCGGCACGGGGCCGGTCGGGAGTCGATCCTCAAGGTTCTCATGGATATCCGCGGCTCCCAGCGAATCACCGACCCCAACCCGGAGGAAAAATACCAGGCCCTCGAAAAGTTCAGTCGAGACCTGACCCAGCTGGCGCGCACCGGAAAACTCGATCCGGTCATCGGAAGAGACGAGGAAATCCGCCGCATCGTGCAGGTGCTCTCCCGCCGGACGAAGAACAATCCCGTTCTCATCGGCGAACCGGGCGTGGGCAAGACGGCCATTGTCGAAGGTCTGGCCCAGCGCATCGTGGCCGGAGACGTTTCCGAGAGCTTGAGGAACCGAAGGCTGGTGGCGCTGGACATGGGCGCACTCATCGCCGGCGCCAAATACCGGGGCGAATTCGAAGACCGGCTCAAGGCGGTGATCAAGGAGGTGGAAGCCGCCGAAGGGGAGGTCATCCTGTTCATCGACGAGCTGCACACCCTGGTGGGCGCCGGGGCGGCCGAAGGGGCCGTGGACGCCTCCAATATGCTCAAGCCGGCCCTGGCCCGGGGGACCCTGCGCTGCGTGGGGGCCACCACCTTGAACGAGTATCGGAAATATATCGAAAAAGACGCCGCGCTGGAGCGCCGCTTTCAGCCGGTCTTTACCAAAGAGCCCTCCGTGGAAGACACCATTTCGATTCTGCGGGGCCTGAAAGAGAAATACGAGGTTCACCACGGGGTCCGGATCACCGACGCAGCCATCGTGGCGGCGGCCATGCTGTCCGAACGCTATATCACCGACCGTTTTTTGCCCGACAAGGCCATCGACCTGATCGACGAGTGCGCCAGCAAGCTTCGCATCGAAATCGACAGCCTGCCGACCGAAATCGATGAAATCCAGCGCAAGATCACCCAGATCGAGATCGAGCGGCAGGCGCTGAAAAAGGAGACGGATCCGGCCGCCAGGGAGCGTCTCGAAAAACTCGACAAGAGCCTCGGGGATCTCTCCGAGGAACTCCACAAGATGAAGGCCCACTGGCAGAACGAAAAGGAGCTGATCCAGGAAATCCGCTCGATCAAAGAGCAGCAGGAGCAGATCGGCCTGGAAGCGCAGCGGGCCGAAAGAGAGGGAGACCTGTCGAGGGTGGCCGAAATCCGCTACGGCCGGTCGGTGGAGCTGCAAAAACGCTTGGAGGTCGCCAACGAGAAGCTTGCAACGCTGCAGCAGGACCTGAAGATGCTCAAAGAAGAGGTCGACGACGGCGACGTGGCCGAAGTGATCTCCCGCTGGACCGGGATCCCGGTCAGCCGGATGCTCGAAAGCGAGCGGGAGAAACTGGTCCGGATGGAGTCGACCCTGGCAAAGCGGGTCATCGGGCAGGAAGAAGCGATTTCCGCGGTCTCAAACGCGGTGCGAAGGGCCCGGAGCGGCCTCCAGGACCCGAACCGACCCATCGGGTCCTTTATCTTCATGGGGCCCACGGGGGTCGGAAAAACCGAACTGGGAAAGGCCCTGGCGCGGTTCATCTTCGACACCGAGCAGGCCATGATCCGCATCGACATGTCCGAATTCATGGAAAAGCACTCGGTGGCCCGCCTCATCGGAGCACCCCCGGGCTACGTGGGATACGAGGAGGGCGGCTACCTGACCGAGGCGGTGCGCCGGAGACCGTATTCGGTGGTGCTCTTCGACGAGATCGAAAAGGCCCATCCGGAGGTCTTCAACGTGCTGCTGCAGATCCTCGACGACGGACGGATGACCGACGGCCACGGCCGGACGGTGGACTTTAAAAACACCATCGTCATCATGACCTCCAACGTCGGGAGCCACTTCATCCAGGAGCTGTCGGGCAAGGACCGCAACGAGATGGAGCGCCGGGTCAACGAAGCGCTCCGGGCCACCTTCAAGCCAGAATTTTTAAACCGGATCGACGAGACGATCATCTTCCACAACCTGACCGAAGAGCAGATCAAGGAGATCGTCGACATCCAGGTGGGGTACCTGGTCGACCGGCTGGCCGAGAAACACATCGAACTGGTCCTGGCCGATTCGGCCCGGGCGTTTCTGGCCCATCGCGGCTACGACCCGGCCTACGGTGCCCGTCCCCTGCGGCGGGCGATCCAAAAGAACCTGGAAAACCCCCGGTCGCTGGAAATCTTAAAGGGTGCGATCAGCGAAGGAGACCGGGTCAGCGCCGAGGT
>JASFPT010000211.1:0-7418 GCA_050115795.1 Desulfobacterales bacterium | reverse complement strand
CATATGGGGCGCACTGGCCACAGGGCTTTTTGCCAACCCCGCCATCACCGAAGGGGCCGCCGGGCTTTTCTACGGCAACCCCAAGCAGCTGTGGATCCAGGTGATCTCCATCGTGGCCACGGCCGCCTACACCGCCGTGGGCTCCCTGGTGGTGATTTACGTCACCAAAGTGATCACCGGGGGGCTGCGGGTTCAGGAAGAAGACGAGGTTCAGGGTCTCGACAGCGCCGTCCACGGCGAGCGGGGGTTTGAGATTATCTAACAACGGCCGGTGGCGGATCGAGTGTCGCAGTCCGATAACGCAAATGCGAGACTTCGAAAGAAAACCGGGAAAAAGGAGGAGAAATGAAGAAGATCGAAGCGGTCATCAAGCCGTTCAAGCTCGATGACGTTAAGGAGGCCCTGAATGAAATCGGGATTCAGGGGATGACGATCACGGAAGTAAAAGGCTACGGCCGCCAGAAGGGCCACAAGGAGATCTACCGCGGCGCCGAGTATGTGGTCGACTTCATCCCCAAGGTCAAGATCGAGATCGTGGTCGATACCGATCAAGCCGACCAGGTGGTCGAGGCCATCCGGGGGGCGGCCAACACCGGAAAGATCGGAGACGGGAAGATTTTCGTGCTGCCGGTGGAAGAAGCGATCCGGGTGCGGACGGGGGAAAAAGGCAGCGATGCGATATAGGCATATTTCGCCGCTGCATGGCTGATTCAGAAAGCGGCTGTCGTCAGGTGGCGGGCAGCCGGGGGTAAAAGACCGGCCCGCGGCCCGCCGCCTGCGACCAGCGCTCCGGTTCACGAGGCTCAGGAGTTTCGGGGCCCCCCATACAAATACCCATTTACTCGCATACCTCAACATCATTAAAGGAGGAGCAGACAATGACCCCAAAACAGGTACTGGACATGGTAAAGGAAAACGGAGTGAAGATGGTGGACCTTCGCTTCATGGACTTTCCGGGGCTGTGGCAGCATTTTTCGGTTCCGATCAGCGAACTGGAAGAGGCCAGCTTCGAGGATGGCTTCGGCTTCGATGGTTCGAGCATCCGCGGCTGGCAGCCGATCAACGCCAGCGACATGCTCGTGGTGCCGGAAGCGGATACGGCCAAGATCGACCCTTTCTTCGAGGTGCCGACCCTGGCGCTGATCTGCAACATCGTCGACCCGGTCACCCGGGAGTCCTACAGCCGAGACCCCCGCTACATCGTCAAGAAAGCCGAGGCCTACCTGAAGAGCAGCGGCATCGGCGATACGGCCTTCTTCGGTCCGGAGGCGGAGTTCTTCATCTTCGATGACATCAAGTTCGACTCGGGAAAGAACTTTGCCTTCTATGAAATCGATTCGGTGGAAGGCGCCTGGAACACCGGAAGAGAAGAAGGCCCGAACCTCGGCTACAAGCCCCGCCACAAGGAGGGCTACTTTCCGGTGCCGCCCATGGACAAGTTCCAGGATCTTCGGACCGAGATGGTGTTGACCCTGGAGGGCCTGGGCATTGACGTCGAAGCGCAGCATCACGAGGTGGCCACCGCCGGTCAGGCCGAGATCGACATGCGCTTCAAGCCGATCCTGCAGATGGCCGACCAGCTCATGTGGTTCAAGTATGTGCTGAAGAACGTGGCCGCCCGCCACAACCACACGGTGACCTTCATGCCCAAACCGATTTTCGAGGACAACGGAACGGGCATGCACACCCACATCAGCATCTGGAAAGAAGACAAGCCGCTGTTTGCCGGCGACAAGTATGCGGGCGTCTCCCAGGAGGCCCTGTACGCCATCGGCGGCATCCTGAAGCACTGCCGGGCGCTGTGCGCGTTCACCAACCCGACCACCAACTCCTACAAGCGCCTGGTGCCCGGATTCGAGGCGCCGGTCAACCTGGCCTACTCGAGCCGGAACCGGAGTGCCGCGGTGCGAATCCCGATGTACTCACCTTCTCCGAAGGCCAAGCGGATCGAGTTCAGAACCCCGGACCCCTCCTGCAACGGATACCTGGCTTTTTCGGCGATGCTCATGGCCGTCATCGACGGGATCGAAAACAAGATCGATCCGGGCGAACCCCTCGACAAGAACATCTACAACCTGCCGCCTGAAGAACTGGCCGAGATCCCGTCCGCACCCGGTTCCCTGGAAGAGTCGATCGAGGCGCTCAAAGCGGACCAGGAGTTCCTGCTCAAGGGGGACGTCTTTACCCAGGACGCCATCGACATGTGGATCGACTACAAGACCGAAAACGAGATCAACCCGGTCAAGCTGCGGCCGCATCCCCACGAGTTCTACCTGTACTACGACATATAAAGTCGCTTCCGCGATTTTATGGAAACAGGGCCGCCCGTCTGGGCGGCCCTGTTGGCCTCATGGGTGGCGATTGCTTTTGGAAACCATCCAGGCCGATGCAATTCTTTACGGCCGGCGCCGGCTTCCATAGACAGGACAGCCTCGAAAGGATAGAAGAAGACAATTCTGCGGCAAGAAGCCGCGATCGGTTCACAACCGCCATTTTCGCCGCGAAGGCCAATCCGGAACGGATTCCGGAAAGCCCTGCCGTGGCGTTTTTGTTTTCAAGGAGTGCGAGCCGATGGCGAGCCCTGCCCCTCTGCGCACCGCACCGCCGCCGCCACTTGAGGCAAGGATCCCGAGAATCCCGGCCGTCGCTTCTTGATCTGCCCGCACCTTCTGCGCCCCCCGAAATCCCCGGTCTCTTTTCCCGGCAACAAACATTTCAAAAATGTCACATAAAGACTGTTATTACACATTTTTGTAATATACTATTTTGCCTGCCCGTCCTAGTCAAATATCAAAATAATGTATGATAGCAATTTGTTATGAAAAAGTTGGGGTGCTTCTGAAGGGCTGGCACAGGCTTTGCTCCACAGGGAGGGCAAATCCTTCCCGGGAACTTTGAAACGAAAAAGGAGACCGTTCATGAAGAAGATCGAAGCCATCATCAAGCCCTTCAAGCTCGATGACGTCAAAGACGCCCTGAGCCGAATCGGCGTCAAGGGAATGACCGTATACGAAGTGAAGGGCTTCGGGCGACAGCTCGGCCACAAGGAGATCTACCGTGGCGCCGAATATCAGGTCGATTTCGTTCCCAAGCTGAAAATCGACATCGCCGTGGACGCCGACATGGCCGACAAGGTGATCCAGGCGATCACCGAAAGCGGAAACACGGGAAAGATCGGCGACGGGAAGATCTTCGTCACCTCCCTGGAGGAGACGGTCCGCATCCGGACCGGGGAATCGGGAAAGGCGGCCCTCTGAAGAAAAACGCAGAAGATCAATGGTGCGCTGCCTGCGAATCCGGGCAGCGAGACAAGGCGCAGAAAAAATCCGAAATTGGAAGTTCGAACATCGAAATTCGTGATTTAGACCCTTACCCGACCGAAACCCTGTAACCGAACACGCTCCACCCCGGTGGAGGGAGTAGATTTCAACAGAGGAGGAAAAGATCCATGAAAAAGTTTTTGCTGACGCTGACCGTCTTTGCCGGTGCTGCATCCGTCGCGTGGGCCGCAGACCCGGCCCCGACCGTCGAATCGAACAAGGCCGCCATCGACATGGTCCAAACCCACGCGGATTACGTCTGGACCCTGGTGGCCGCGGCGCTGGTGTTTTTCATGCAGGCCGGATTCGCCATGGTCGAAAGCGGTTTTACCCGGGCGAAAAATGCCATCAACATCATGATGAAAAACCTCATGGACTTTTCCATGGGCTCCATCGCCTTCTGGGCCATCGGCTTCGGACTGATGTTCGGGGCGACCTCCACGGGGTGGTTCGGCACCACCGGCTTTTTCCTGAGCGACTTCACCCCCGACGGCGATCCGTGGGTCCTGGCGTTCTGGATGTTCCAGGTGGTCTTTGCGGCCACGGCGGCCACGATCGTATCCGGCGCCATGGCCGAGCGGACCAAGTTCGTCGGGTATCTGCTCTATAGCGTGGTGATTTCGGCCGTCATCTACCCGATTTTCGGCAGCTGGGCCTGGGGGAGCCTTTTCAACGGCAACGGCTGGCTGGAGGGGCTGGGCTTCATCGACTTTGCCGGGTCCACCGTGGTTCACTCCGTGGGCGGCTGGGCCGCGCTGGCCGGCGCCGTCGTGCTCGGGCCCCGGCTGGGCAAGTACGGCAAGGACGGTTCGGTCCGTCCGATCCTGGGCCACAACATGCCCCTGGCGGCTCTGGGCGTGTTCATCCTCTGGCTCGGGTGGTTCGGGTTCAACCCCGGTTCGACCACCGCGGCCAACACCGACATCGCCATGATTTTCGTCAACACCAACCTGGCCGCCGCCGCCGGCTGCGTCATGGCCATGGCCACCTCCTGGATCAAGTTCGGAAAGCCGGAGGTCGGCATGAGCCTCAACGGCGCCCTGGCCGGCCTGGTGGCCATCACCAGCCCCTGCGCCACCGTTTCTCCGGGCAGCGCCATCATCATCGGCGCCGTCGGCGGCGTGCTGGTGGTCCTTTCCGTGCTCTTCTTCGACAAGATCCGCGTGGACGATCCGGTCGGCGCCGTCTCCGTGCACGGCGTCAACGGTGCCTGGGGCACCCTTGCCGCCGGCATCTTCAACATGGGCGGCACCTCGGCAAAGATCATCGGCGTTCAGCTGCTGGGCATCGGCGCCTGCTTTCTGTGGGTGTTTCCGACCGCCTTCGTCTTGTTCAAACTGATCGACATGACCGTGGGGCTGCGGGTCTCTCCGGAAGAAGAAATGGAAGGCCTCGACCTTTCCGAGCATGGCGGAACCGCCTATCCGGACTTTTCCGTACTGGCCTACGAAAGTGTCGGAAGCGGGGGCTTTGGGAGGCCGAAGGGCGGCAAGTCGATTCTTCGGGCTGGAGAGGCGGTGGAGCAATCGTAAAATCGCTGCGCGATTTTACGATAAAGTTCGCATTCTGCGAAAAATCATTCTACAACAACCCTAGGAGGGGCGACGCAATCGCGTCGCCCCTTACCCAATTTGAACCGAGATATCGAACGCATTCCCCGCAGCTTGTTAAAGCGAAGCGGAAATACCGCTATGCGGGACTGCAGGGTGTGTTCAAATATTCCCTGTCCATCTGCTTTGAAGCTGGATTCTGGCCGCCTGCCTTAGCCTCCCAGCGTCCCGGCTTTCCAGCTTCCCAGCAGATCCAAAAAGAGAACGATGGGCATGTTAAGAATCCACTGGTTCCAGCATGTCCCCTTCGAGGGGCTGGGCAGCATCGAAGGCTGGGTGAAGCGCGCCGGCCACCGGCTCTCGGCGAGCCGCTTGTGGAAGGGCGACCTGCCGCCGGCGGTCACCGACCTGGATTGGCTCATCGTCATGGGCGGCCCCATGGGGGTCGTCGACGAAGACCGCTACCCCTGGCTTTTGCCGGAAAAACGGTTCATCGAAACCTGCCTTGCCGCCGGAAAACGAGTGCTCGGCATCTGCCTGGGCGCCCAGCTCCTGGCAGAAGCCCTGGGCGCCGCCGTCACGCCAAACGGGCGGCGGGAGATCGGGTGGTTTCCGGTCCGCTTCGATCTTGGGGCCTGCGTCGAGGCGAGCTGGCCGATCTTTCCCGAAACCCTGCCGGCCTTTCACTGGCACGGGGACCGGTTCGAGATCCCGCCGGGGGGACGCCTTCTGGCGGAAAGCGACGCCTGCGACCGGCAGGCCTTCTCCTGGGGCGACCGGGTCCTGGGCCTGCAGTTTCACCTGGAGACCACCGAAGAAGCCGCCGCCGCCTTGATCGCGCACTGCAAAGACGAACTGACCGACGGCGCGTTCATCCAGACCCCGGAAGAGATGCTGGCCCGACCCGAGCGGTTTGCAGCGATCCACCGGGTCATGGAGCAGGTGCTGGAGAAGATGGCGGGGCAGGGGTGACCAAGGGCAGAGGGCAGATGTCCGCCCCGCCGCCGGTCGACGGAAGGCGAAATTCAAGCGGCGGGTTTACAGGGCTTCCAGGGTTACCCTTCCGGATTCAAAAGTTTTTCCAACGACGCCAGAAAGCCTTCGATGTCGGCTTCCTCGACGGTCAGGCTCGGGTCCAGGCGAAGCACGTTCAGGCCCGGTCGCTGGGCCACCACATAGCCGCGATCGAGAAGTGCCCGGCGAACCCGGGCCGTGAACGGCGCTCCCGGTCCGTCCTGGAGTTCGATGGCCGCCATCAGGCCCCGGATGCGGACGTCCGCGATCCGGCCGCTGCGCCGCCGGATGGCTGCCAGACCGTCGGCCAGGCGTTGGCCGATTCGGCCGGCACGTTCGATCAACCCTTCTTCTTCGATGATCCGGACCACTTCCCGTGCCACCGCAGCCCCGAGGGGATCGTTCTGGTGGGACTGCGAGTAGTGGACCTCCCGGTCGCCGATCCGGTCGATCATAGCCGGTGAAAGGGTCGCGGCGCTCACCGGATAGCCGTTGCCGAGCCCTTTTCCCATGGAGACGATGTCGGGCTGAAGATCGTAGTGCTGGTAGCCGAACCACCTGCCGGTACGGCCGAAGCCGGTGGTCACCTCGTTGACGACCAGGAGGCCGTCTTCGGCCTTGACCGCCGCAGCGATCCGGGCGATCAGCTTTGCCGGCGGGAAGCGAACCAGACCCGAAGAGCTGCCCGGCTCGAAGACGAACCCCCCGATGCGGTCAAAGGGGATGGCCCGCCACCGGCTGCACCGATCCCCGCAGGGTTCGCCGTGGGGGCATTCGGCGCAGGCAAGCCAGTCAAAGACAAACCAGTCGCCTTCCGCCTTTCGGGCCGCAGAACCGTAAGCACCGAAATACGAATCGGCCATGGTCATGAGCACGGCCCTGGGGTTGATCCGTTCGGCCACCCGGACCCCGAATTCGACGGCCTCGCTGCCGGAGCTCAAAAAGACGCATTTCCCGCCATCAGCGCCGTGGAGGGTCAAAAGATCCTGCGCCGCCGCTTCCACGATCTGTGAGGAATAGGAAAAGCCGGTGTGGGCGACCCGGGACATCTGCCGGCGGACCACCTCGCAGATCCGGGGGTGGCCCTGGCCGACCGACGTGCACCAGACCCCCGACTCGAGGTCGACGTACCGCCGGCCGTCCGCGTCATAGAGGCTGCAGTTTTCCGCTCGGACGATGTTTGTCAGGGCCAGGTCATGTCCCGGGTACCAGAACAGGGAACTCATCGAAGGCCTCCGTCGGTGGATGATCGTAGCATCGGCGGCTCAACGGCTCCCGGCCGGTACCCGTCGTTTCCCGCCGCCCCCCCATCCCCCACCTGCGAGCCGGTGGAAAAATCCTGCTCATGTACCGTGGTTTTTTTCAAAGCTTCGCCGGCGGGATCTGGGCCATGGCATACTCTGCCAGGGCGGCGATGGTCAGGGTCGGGTTGACGCCCGGGTTGGCCGGCATGATCGAGCCGTCGACCACGAACAGTCCCGGGTAGTTGTGCACCTCGCAGTTGAGCCCCACCACGCCGTCTTGGGCGCTTTGT
>JASFPT010000210.1:0-7433 GCA_050115795.1 Desulfobacterales bacterium | reverse complement strand
TACGGTTTTTCCCATCGGTTCTTTTCCTTTTTCGCTCTTCTAGTGTCGTGTCCCAGAAGTTTGTGAAAAAAATTCAGATGCCCTATATCGGCATGATTAGGGCCCGGTGGCTTGTCCCCATCGTCCTGCGCCGAGCATCGCAAGAACCGGACGGATCAGCCCCTTCCGCTGTTTGAGGCCCCTGTCCTTTAGGGGCCGAGTTCGGAAGGGGCCCGGCCGGTTCGAGAAGCGCAGGATCAAGCGGGACGCCGGGCGCCCTTTCTTTTGGTTCGTTTTCTTTGGGCGAGCAAAGAAAATGAACGATAAAAACAAAAAATTTCAGAAAATAGCCGAATCGATTATGGTCGTTATTTCCGGGACACGACACTAGGATGGACCCTATCGAAATCCGGCATCCCCTTCGGTTTACGCTCTATGGGCGCAGAAAGAAAAGCACGGTGCGGGATTTGCCGGGGCGTGGCTGTTTTCAGACTGCGCCGTTACACTCCGGCGTCCTCGTTCGGCTCGTTTTTCTCCAGCGCGGAGATGATGTTCGGGATGTAGTGTTCGGCCTTGTTCCGATGGAACGTGGCTGCACCGGCTCCCCGGTGGCCGCCGCCTTCGAAATGGGAAAGGAGCAGGCCGACATTGACCCGGCAGTTGCGGTTGAAAATGCTGTGTCCCAGATGCAAGACGACCTTGTCCCGCTGCAGATCGTGGCAGTGGATCTTGACGTTGACCACGGCCTCGGGAAACAGGGAAAAGACCAAAAAGCGGTTTCCGACGGGCGTTTTTTCGAAAGAGCGGAAATCGGTGATGCTCACCTGCCCGCGGACCTCGGTGTGCGCCTCTAAAAGCTTTCGGTATCGGCGGTTTTGCTCCACCGCGTTCCTGCAGCGCTTTTTGACCTCCGGTTCTTCCATGGCCTCTTCGACGGTTCGGGTCAACAGCAGGCCCACCAGAAGATTCCAATAGGCCGGTTCCCGATCCGGGTTCTTCACGGTCATGGAAAGCAGAACGTGGGGGAAGCGCTCCGGGTAAAGAACTTCGTCTTCGGTCAGATCCGCCGAATCGATCCGGTCCGTCTGATCGACCAGGCCGGAAAAGTCCCGGGAAAACCGGCCGGCGTAAAAGTCGAAGATCACCCGTGCCGCCGAAGGGGTCAGCGCAAAGGACCCGGGGATCTTCTCTTCGACACGGTTCGTAAAATGGTGGTCGAACCAGAGGCTGCACCGCGAATCGTAGGGAAGGTTTGCGATCACGTCCCCGGCATTCACCGACGCCTGGCCCTTTTGCATCTCGGCCGGCTCTACCCAATAGACGGGCGCCTGGATTCCCAGCGCATCCTTTAGCAGTACGGCGCAGACCACCCCGTCAAAATCCGGGCGGGTGATAATCCGTTTGGTTTCCATGGCCAAAAAGCCCCTATCCGATCGACTCGTTTCTTCCCACGGCGATGTCATGCAGCGGGATCAGAATGTCGGCCATCTGACGAACCTTCTGGGCCGAATCGTAGGCCTCCCGCACGTCGATGTGGACGCCCGGGGCCACTGCCGGCCCGTTTGCCGGAAAATTTCGGTCATTGCAGCAAAACCCGGTGATCATGGCCCGCCCGGCCCCGGTGTTGACCGAGACGGTCTGGCCACCGACCGTGTGTCCCGGGGTCAACAGGACTTCAATTCCGTCGAACAGCTCCGCATCGCCGTCGACCTCGATCACGTCCATCCCGTCGAGCACGTCCGGGTAGTACCGGTGGTCGATCGGGTGCGGATCGCGAAAAAAGGCCATCTCCCGGGCCTGCACATACACCTTCGCATCCGGGCACAGACAGTCGTTTTCGCAGTGGTCGTTGTGCAGGTGGGTGTGGATGATCACATCGACCTCTGGGGCGCTGATGCCCACCTGGGCCAGGGCCTCGTCGAACTCCCGGATCGGAAAGCCGCAAGCCGCCTCGGCCCCTTCCGGGACCACGAACTGTTCCAGGCCCGTGTCGACGAGGATGTGCTTGCCGCCACCCCGGATGTAGAACACATAGATCGGCAGCAGGATCCGCTTGCCGTAGTCCCGGAGGTAGGTCATGACGCCCTGATCGGTTTCGTTGATGCCTACCGCCAGAGGATGGATCGTATATTGTTGCATCTGACTTCCCTTAAGCAAGCCTGTTTATGCGGTTTGCTGCTCTTTACATTCCAGGTTCTGACTTCTGGATTCTGTGCTCTGCTTTTCTGTATACGAAACTCCGGCAGGGGGATCAAGCAGACTTCCCGATGCAAATGAATAGAAATTCATATCGCAGAATCGGATTACCGCAAACCGGCGAAAGGTTTGGCAAACTTTCAAGAGTCCTCTGATATTTTTATAAATATATGAT
Organism: Desulfobacterales bacterium; assembly: GCA_050115795.1. Taxonomy (GTDB): domain Bacteria; phylum Desulfobacterota; class Desulfobacteria; order Desulfobacterales; family CAFBRK01; genus JAIPEL01. The sequence continues at coordinate 5,083 of JASFPT010000210.1, read as the reverse complement.
AATAAATGTAAAATATTTTTATCCGATGGGGCCTGGGGTCGATTTTTCCTTGACATGGACGCCGGTCTATCGTAATGAATGAGCATTCATTCATATTGAGACCTTCAACCGTCAGGAGGAAGCCAAGATGCGAAAAATCACGAAAGCCGCAGTCATCGGTTCCGGGATCATGGGCGGCGGAATCGCCGCGCTGCTGGCCGGAGCCGGCATAAGAACGCTTCTGCTCGATATCGTCCCGCCCGACCTGAAAGAAAAGGAGAAAAGCGACCCGGCGGCCCGGAACCGGATCGCCAAGCAGGGGCTTGACAATGCGCTGATGTCCAACCCCCCGCTGTTTATGACCTGGGACGATGCGGCCCGGATCGAAATCGGCAACCTGGAAGACGATTTCGGCAAGCTGGCGGATTGCGACTGGATCGTGGAGGTGGTGGTGGAAAACCTCCAGATCAAAAAAGACCTCCTGGCACGGGTGGAGAAGGTCCGCAAACCCGGGGCCGTTGTATCCACCAACACCTCCGGAATCCCGCTCAAATCGATGTCCGAGGATCTCGGTGTCGAATTCAAGCAGTCGTTTCTGGGAACCCATTTCTTCAATCCGGTCCGCTACATGAAGCTGCTGGAGATCATCCCCGGAGAGGAGACCCTCCCGGAGGTGCTCGACTTCATGGCCGATTTCGGGGAACGGGTCCTGGGCAAGGGGATTGTCTGGGCCAAGGACACCCCCAACTTCGTGGGAAACCGCGTCGGGGTCCACGGCATCGTCAAGGCAATGCAGCTCATGGTCGAAGACGGGCTGACGATCCCCGATGTGGACGCCCTGTTCGGCCCGGTCATGGGGCGGCCCAAGACCGCCATGTTCAAGACCTCCGATCTGGTGGGGCTCGACACCATGGCCCACGTGGCGAAAAACACCTACGACCTGGTCAAAGACGACGAACAAAGAGAAAGCTTCAAGATTCCGTCCTTTGTGGAACAGATGATCGAAAAGAAGCTTCTGGGCAACAAGACCCGGGCCGGCTTCTACAAAAAGGAGAAGGGCAAGGACGGCCAAAAGGTCCGGAAGGTCATCGATCCGGCAACCCTGGAATTCGTCGCCTACGATCCGCCGGCCTTCGACTGCCTGCAGAAGGCCAAAAAGGCAAAGACCCTGGCCGAGAAAATGCGCGCGGTGGTCTACGGAGACGACAAGGGGGCCCGGTTCGCCTGGAAGGTGATGGCCAGCTGGCTGATCTACGCGGCCAATCGCATCCCGGAGATCTCCGATACGATCGTTGAGATCGACAATGCCATGAAATGGGGCTTCAACTTCGAAATGGGCCCCTTTGAAACCTGGGATGCCATCGGCCTTGCCGATTCGGTTCAACAGATGGAAGCCGACGGCTACCCGGTCCCGGACAAGGTCAAAAAGATGCTCGCAGACGGAAACGACGCATTTTATCGGACCGAAAACGGAAAGCGCTTTTTCTACGATTTTTCCGCCGAAACCTACAAGCCGGAAGTGATCAGCGACAACATCATCTATCTGTCGGCGCTTCGAAGCGCCGGGAAGGTGGTCAAGTCCTGCCCCTCCGCTTCTCTGATCGACCTGGGAGACGACGTTTACTGCATCGAATTTCACACCCGAATGAACGCCATCAACCGGGAAATCGTCGAATTCATGGGAGAGGGCATCGACTTCGTGGAGAAAAACGGAGCGGGCCTGGTGATCGGAAACCAGGCCGGCGGCATGCCCGGCGCGTTTTCCGCCGGCGGCGACCTGTACTACATGGGCGGCCTGGCCCAGGAGGGGAAATACGCCGAGATCGACGCGTTTCTGGAAACCGCCCAAAGCGGCATCCAGCGGGCCCGCTACGCCCACTTCCCGATCGTTGCCGCCCCCTACGGTATGACCCTTGGCGGCGGATGCGAGGTCTGCCTCGGCGCCGCCGACAGGATCGTGGCCCATGCGGATCTGTACATGGGGTTGGTGGAAATCGGCGTGGGGCTTCTGCCGGCCGGCGGGGGCTGTCTGAACCTCTGGAAAAAGTTTTTGTCGGGGGTTCCGGCAGCGGTCAAGGATTTCGACCTGGCCAAGTTCTTCGTCCCGGTGTTCATGAACATCGCCATGGCCCAGTTCTCCAATTCCGCAGCCGACGCCCGCGCCAAGGGCTTTTTGGGGCCCAACGACCGGATCGTCTTCAACCGGGACTACCTGATCGGAGAGGCCAAAAAAGAGGTCCTGCGCCTGGCCGAGGCGGGCTATGCACCGCCCCTGAAAAAGAAGGTCCGGGTGCTGGGGGAAACCGCCCAGGGGATGATCAACGGCGAGATCCACAACATGCTCCAGGGCCGGTTCATTTCCGAATACGACGCCTTTCTGGCCAAGCGGATCGCCCATGTGATCAGCGGGGGCGAGGTCCGCGGCAACAGCGAAGTGGAAGAGGAGGTGATCCTGAAGCTGGAGCGGGAGGCGTTCGTCGATTTCTGGAAGGAAGACAAGACACGGGCGCGGGTCGAGCACATGCTCAAGACCGGAAAGCCCCTGCGCAACTAGAAAAGGGCGCCGCTTCTGTCGGCGATTCCATACGGAGGATCAAACAATGAGAGATGCCTATATCGTCACATCGGTCAGAACCCCCGGGTGCAAGCGAAACAAGGGAGCGTTCAAGGACACCCGCCCCGAGGACCTGCTCGCCTTCATCCTCGAGGCCGCCGTGGAGCGCACACCGAACCTGGAAAAGACCCAGGTGCAGGACGTCATGGTCGGCTGCTCCTTTCCGGAGGCCGAACAGGGGCTCAACATCGGTCGGATCGCGCCGCAGATCGCCGGCTTTCCGGAGGAAACCTCCGGGGCCACGGTCAACCGCTTCTGCGCCTCGGGGCTGGAGGCGATCGTCGACGCGGCGATGCGCGTCATGGCCGGATGGTCGGACATCACCATCGGCGGGGGGGTCGAATCGATGACCTATGTTCCCATGGGCGGTTACATGCCCCGTCCCCACCCGCGCTGGACCCAGGCCCATGCGGACCTCTACACCTCCATGGGGATCACGGCGGAAGTCGTCGCCGAGCGCTACGGGATCAACCGCCAGGATCAGGACGAATTCGCCTACCACAGCCAGATGAAGGCGGCCGAGGCCAAGAAAAACGGGCTTTACGCGGAGCTGGTGCCGACCCCGGCCGCCCGGTTTGTCCGGCAGTCCGGCGGCACCTTCAAACGGGAGACTTTTCTTCAGGATTTTGACGACGGCATCCGGGAGGAGACCACCGTCGACGGGCTGGCGGGTCTGAACCCGGTTTTCAAGGCCGGCGGCACCGTGACGGCGGGCAACTCTTCCCAAACCACCGACGGGGCGGCGGCCACGGTCATCATGAGCGAAAAGGCCGTCAAGGAACTGGGCGTTTCGCCCATCGCCAAGGTCCGCTGCTACACCACCGTAGGGGTCAAGCCCGACGAGATGGGCGTCGGGCCGCGATACGCGATCCCCAAGCTGCTCGACATTGCAGGGGTCAAGCTGCAGGACGTCGGTCTGTTCGAGATCAACGAGGCCTTTGCCTCCCAGGCCCTGTACTGCATCCGGGAGCTGGGAATCGACATGGAAAAAGTCAACATCCACGGGGGGGCCATCGCCCTGGGCCACCCGCTGGGCTGCACCGGTGCCAAGCTTTGCGCCACGCTGCTGGCCAACATGCGGGCCAAAGGGGTCAGATACGGCGTGGAGTCGATGTGCGTGGGCGGGGGGATGGGAGCGGCGGCGCTGTTCGAGCTCTGTGAATAAAGATAAAAGCGCGGCGCTGCCGCGCTGGAGACAAAGCAAAAGAGGCGGCAGCCTTCGGGCTGCCGCCTCTTTTGCTTTCGATTTTCGGATCTACTTTCAGTCAAGAACGAAGGCCGAAAACTTTTAGAATCCATGATTTTCCCGACAACCCTGGCCCCAAAAATAATTTACCACCTCCATGTAAATCCAAGTACCAAGTTATGAGTTTCGATGGTGGGTTCGAAGGTAATTTTCCCCCCTCCAAAAGCATAACTTTCAAAAGAGGGGGCGAAACTTCTATATCCGTATTCCAAAAAAACACCATAGCTTTCGTCGATTAGAACGGTCACCCCTCCCCGGGCATCGATTCCCAGTACAAAATAGGTATCTTCCAAAACGCCGCCAAAGGGCGGCACCTCCGGTATGAATTCAGACATCCCCCCATAAAAAATTCCGGGTCCGATGGCGGCGTAGGGTTGAATTCTTCCTTTTGGAAATTTTTCACTGGCCCCCAATTGTAACCGGGCCAAAACCAATGCGGACATGGAACCCTCCCCGATATCGATGTCATCAAGATTCAACTCGGAAAAGGACGCGTCTCCTGCAAGCCCCAGCCACGAATAGCGTTCGAACCAGTACCCGATCTTTCCGCCAAAAATCCAGCCGGTATCCGAATCGGAAACGGTTCTGACGGGGTTTCCGTTGACTTTGATCTCCGTATCGTCTGCCAGGCTGCTGTGACCCCCCAGATATACGTCCCCGAACCACTCCCCACTTGCGACAGCAGGCCATAGAAACATACATACGGTCAGAAAAACCATGGTTCGCAGTTTTATCGTCATGGCAATCCTCCTTCGTTAGACTTTCAGAATCAAAGAACGCCTTTCCCTCCATTTGGGATTACCGCCAATTTTCCAATGACTTTCCACCAGAGAAACGGCAGGTGGTCAGGGTGCGGACGGTGGCTGCTTCATCGTCCCGCATGAGGCGGCTGTAGCCGGCGACATCAGCACTGAGAATGGGGCTGAGTCTGCGGTGATAGGTTTCTTCAGCCATGGCGACCTCCGAAACGATATGTGGACAAATGAAATGCTCGAAGGGAGGATTCTGGATTCAGCGCAGAAAAACGCGGTGATCCGGTACAGGCGGAGGGTGTATAAAATATAATAATTCCGTAGACCGAAATTTTGCAAGATGTCAAGATCGTATATCGGGACCGGGGATCAGGCAGTGGAATGGTTCCGGTATTCCTGCCAAATCATGATTTGGGCCGTGAGCGCCATTACCTTCTCTCGGCAGTATTCCTTGTTTCTTCCGGAGTCGAGTACCACGCAACAGATAATAGC
>JASFPT010000209.1:0-7453 GCA_050115795.1 Desulfobacterales bacterium | reverse complement strand
GTCGCTTTTCCCAGAAGGCTGCCGCAGACGGGCCGGGCTGGCGCAGAAGCAAAAATCGGCTTCGTCCAGACGTTGGAAGCGCGTTTCGCCACATTCGGTTCCGGTGCAGATCCGACAGCGGGCGGAATCCTTTTGTCAGACCATTGTCTCCGGCAGCCTGAACCCCGCAGACAGAAGGGTCTGGCTTCAGACCCCGATCCGGATCTTGATCCCTGTGGCGGGATGGTTTAAGCAAGGAGATCTGCCCGACCCGGAATTCCGACCAAGGGGGCGCCATGACCCAAACGGCCAATTGGGCCGACAACTATCTGACCAAGAAACGCTCCTCCCGGGAAGCGATCAGCCTTATCTGTCCCGGACAGCGGGTCTTCATCGGGTCCTCGTGCGGTGAGCCCCAGACCCTGGTGCGCGCCCTGGCCGAGCAGTCGGACAGTTTCACCGGCCTGGAAGTGGTCCGTCTCATGGCCCTGGAAAGCGCCCCGCTGAGCCTGGTGGCCAACAAGTCCAACGAAAAAAACCTGACCATCCGCTCCTTTTACGCCGGCTCCGGCCGTCCCAAAGGGATCGCCCGAAACCTTCGCTACATCACCCCCCTGAATCTTTCGGCGGTGCCCCGGCTGTTTAAGACAAAGCGGATGCCGATCAACGTCGCGCTGATCCAGGTCTCCGAACCCGACGATTTCGGCTGGACGAGTCTGGGCATTTCGGTGGACATCACCCTGGCCGCGGCCAGAAGCGCCGATCTGGTCATTGCCCAGGTCAACCCCCGCATGCCGCGCGTCCTCGGGCGCAGTTTCATCCATGTCAACGACATCGACGTGATCGTGGAGGTCGAAGAGCCCCTGCTGACCGCCAAGCCCCCCCCGGAATCCGAGTCGGCGAATCTGATCGCCGATCATATCAAGCGATTCGTCGAAGACGGCTCAACGGTCCAGATCAGCCTGGGCACCACGCCCCAGGCGGTGCTCCGGGCATTGGACGATAAGAACGACCTGGGCATCCACACCCAGTATGTTACCGACGATATCATGCACCTGGTCTCCCGGGGGGTGATCACCAACCGCTTCAAGGGTTTCAACGATGGCAAGCTGGTGGCCAGCAGCGCCATCGGATCCGAGGAGCTCTATGAATTTCTCGACGACAATCCGGGCATCGACTTCTACCCATCGGATTACGTCAACGATCCGGGCGTCATCGCCCGGCACAATCGCATGGTTTCGATCAACGTGGCCATGGAGATCGATCTGACCGGCCAGGCGGCCGCCGACGCGATGCCGATCAACCACTTTACCGGTGTCTCGGGGATGCTCGACTTCATCCGGGGGGCCGGTCAGGCCGAAGACGGAAAATCGATCCTGATGCTGCCGTCCACCTCCAGAGACGGCCGGAAAAGCCGGGTGGTGCCGTCCCTGGGCAAGACCGCTGTGGTCGTGCCCAGAAGCGACGTCCACTACGTGGTGACCGAATTCGGCGCCGTCAACCTGTTCGGGAAAAGCCTTCAGGAGCGGGCCCTGGCGATGATCAGCATCGCGCATCCGGCATTTCGCGACCAGCTGTTTCACGAGGCCAAGAGCATCGGCCTGTTGGGCGCCGAGCGCCGGCTTCATGAATCGCTTCACAGTGTCTACCCGATCCATCTGGAAAAGCGGATCGACATCGACGAGGAACCGGTCATGATCCGACCGGCCAAGCCGGTGGACGAACGCCGGATCCAGGAGCATTTTTACACCCTTGCCAAAGAGGATGTCGTTTCCCGTTTTTTCCATGACAAGAGCAGCTTCGCACGAGACGAGATGGAAGGGCTGGCCCAGATCGATTATGTCAAAAACCTGACGCTGGTGGCCGTTGTCGGGGAATTCGGCTTCGGTCGGGTGGTCGGCGTCGCCGAATACCTGTTGGACGAGTCGACGAACATGGCCGAGGTGGCCTTCTCCGTGAGTCGGAAGTACCAGGGAAAGGGTCTGGGGCGTCTTTTGATGGAGCAGATCAGCGGCGCCGCGCGGGAAAACGGCATCGCCGGTCTGATCGCCTACACGGCGCCGGAAAACGAGGGAATGATCCGGCTGTTCGATACGCTTCCATACCGGGTCCTGCGGGAGACCGACCAGGAGGCGCTGCTGCTAAGCTGCCGATTCGATGCGTTGAGAGAAAACGAAAGGACCCGGGACGACACTTGATCGCCTGGATGCACAGGCCGATTTCACGCCAAATGAACCTGGGGGTTTTGTCATCGGAAACGTTCCCCTTCAAAGAGCATGGAACACCGCAGCCAGGAGACCCTGCACTCAGATGAGCGAAAAATACACCATCCGATTTCTTCCCCATGAAAAAACCGTCACCGTGACCCCGGGGATGTCGCTGATCCGCGCCGCCCTGGAAGCCGGTGTGCACGTCAATGCCTCCTGCGGTGGTGAGGGGGTCTGCGGCAAGTGCCGGGTGGTCGTCGAGAAGGGGGAGGTCGAAGGCGGGATCACCGAACGGTTGAAGGCGTCGGATGTGGAAAAAGGGGTCCGTCTGGCCTGCCAAAGTACGGTCAAAAGCGATCTGACGGTCCGCATTCCGGTCGAATCGGCCATCGATTCGGCCGTGTTGAACCTCCAGCGCTCCCCGCGGAAGACCGCCCGCATCCAGGAGGTCGATTTCGAGTCTCTCAAGGAGGAAGGCCTCTTTCTGCCCCCGGTGGAGAAGCGGTTCCTGCAGCTTCCCGAGCCGAGTACCGACGACCGCTTGCCCGATGTGACCCGGCTGGTCACCCACCTGAAGGTCCACTACGACGAGCACCGGCTCGTGGTCCGCCTTCCGGTGATCCGAAAAATTCCCGACCTTCTCCGGCAAAAGGGGTTTCAGGTTACAGCGACCCTGGCCCGGCCGGTCCATGCCGGCAGAAAGAACCACATCATCGACATCGAGGCCGGCGATACCACTCACCGGAGTTTTGCCGTGGCCCTGGACATTGGCACGACCACCATATACGGGCAGCTCATTGACCTGATCTCCGGTGAGGTGCTTGCCGAGCGCGCCGCGTTCAACGGCCAGATCAGCTACGGGGAGGATGTCATCAGCCGTATCGTGTATGCGGAAAAACCGGGAGGGCTGGAAACGCTTCAGGAGGTGGTCGTGGAGACCGTCAACGGCGTCCTCGACCAGCTCCTCAAAAAAACGGGCGTGGATCGGGAGGAAATCAACACCGTCACCTTGGCCGGCAACACGACCATGACCCAGCTTCTTCTCCGAATCAATCCGCGATACATCCGGCGAAGCCCCTACGTGCCGGCATCCACCCTCTATCCCCCGATCAGCGCCAAGACCCTGGGCATCGAAGTCGGAGACCATGTGGCGGCCCTGGTCTATCCGGCGGTCTCCAGCTATGTGGGAGGCGACATCGTGGCCGGCATCATGGGATCCGGCCTGTATCGATCCGAAGCGATCACCCTCTACTTGGATGTGGGCACCAACGCCGAAATCGTGATCGGCAATCAGGACTGGATGGCCTGCGCCGCCTGCAGCGCAGGGCCCGCTTTCGAGGGGGGGGGAATCGAGTTCGGCATGCGCGCGTCCCGCGGTGCGATTGAAGATTTTTCAATTGATCCGGAGACCTATGAACCGATGAACCTGACCATCGGCGATGTCCGGCCCAAGGGAATCTGCGGTTCCGGGCTGATCACCATCGTGGCCGTGCTCCTGGAAAACGGGGTGATCGACCACCAGGGCAAGTTCAACCGGGACCTTCCCACCGACCGGATCCGGGAACGCGACGGGGTCTGGGAATACCTGCTGGCCGCTGCGGAAAACACCCAGATCGACCGGGACATCACCCTGACCGAGGTGGACATCGACAACCTGATCCGGGCCAAGGGGGCGATCTACAGCGGGTGCCAGACGCTGCTCGAAGAGGTCGGCCTCTCCCTCCAGGATCTGGACCGGATCATTCTGGCCGGCGGTTTCGGGCGCTACATCGACCTGGAAAAGGCGATGACCATCGGCCTGCTCCCCGAGACCGAACCGGACAAGATCACCTATATCGGCAACGGTTCTTTGATGGGTGCCCGCATGAGTTGCCTGTCGAACCACATCCGCCGGGACGTGGTGGAGGTCACCCGGAAAATGACCAATTTCGAGCTCTCCGAAACCGGTTCTTATATGGACCACTACATTGCCGCCCTGTTTCTGCCCCACACCGACCTTAACCTGTTTCCCCGCTTCAGGGCCCGCCAGAAAGCGCGCCGCCAGGCCGGTACAAGTTGACCCGCCGTTGGTCCGGAACGGCAAAAACTTGATCCCACCGGAAGCCGGCGCGCCCCTAAATGAACCGCCGAAATTTCGTGCCGGACACAACATCTAGCGGTGCAGGATTTTCCCGGATTATTTTGGGCTATTTCCCATAATAAATGCCCACAATCTATTGACAAAGCCGACCTTTGCATGTAGGAAACCTGTTTTGGTAAGCGATACAGCGCCTTGAGTCAGTTCCGCTGTGTCTCTACCCCAAAGCGATTTCCTGCCTCTGATATGATCGACAGTGTACGATCTTCCAATTTTTTCGGTGGATTCAACACCGCAAGGTGTCTGTGTACAGGTGTATACACTATTTCAATAGAAAGGGGGGCTGCACGGAAAACCGTCGATCGGCAAGGCAAGACCGTCGACCGAATGGATCCACCAACCGTTTTCGTCTAACCCTAACCGTCAACCGGGACTTGAGAAGGAGGGAAAATTGGGCTTCGAATTCTATAAGGAATCTTACACCGGCAGCATCCGGGAAATCACCCTCGGCAGCGGTGACAAGGCCGTCACCGTTGGCGGAGAGACCGGATATCCGTTCTACCAGTTCGAGGGCGAACTGCCCCGCAAGCCCAGAATCGCCATGGAGGTCTGGGACATGGCGCCAGAAGACTGGGCCGAAGCCGCGGTTGCCCCGTTCAAGGACGTGATCTCCGACCCGGCCGCCTGGGCCAAGAAGTGTGTCGCGGAATACGGCGCGGAGCTGATCGTGCTCCAGCTCAAAAGCATCGATCCCAACGGTAAAAACGCCAGCGCCGCCGATGCGGCCGCTGCCGTCAAGAAGGTGGCAGAAGCGATCGATGTCCCCCTGATCGTCTGGGGGTGCGCCAACGTGGAAAAGGACGAAGAGGTTCTGAAAAAAATCGCCGAGGAATGCCAGGGGAAGAATCTGACCCTCGGGCCGGTGGAGGACAAGAACCACAAGGGTATCGCTGCCAGCGCCATGGGCTTCGGCCATGCGGTGATCTCCTCGTCACCCATCGACGTCAACCTCGCCAAACAGGTCAACATTCTGCTTGAAAACCTGGGCATGCCCATGGACAAGGTCCTCATCGACCCGACCACCGGCGGCCTGGGCTACGGCCTGGAATACTCCTATTCGGTCATGGAACGGATCCGCATGGCCGCCCTGACCCAGGGCGACGACAAGCTTCAGTTTCCGATCGTCAACAACCTGGCCAACGAAGTCTGGAAGTGCAAGGAGGCCAAGCAGCCGGTGGACGAGGCGCCCGAGCTGGGAGATCCCGAGCGGCGAGCCATCCTCATGGAAGCCGTCGGCGCCGCCACATACCTGATGGCCGGATCCGACATCCTGATCATGCGGCACCCGGAAGCGATCCGGATGGTCAAGGCTTTCATCGACCTGTTGGCCGACGGCGGTTCGGCCGCCGACGTGGCGCCCATCTCCAAGCAGTTGGCCGATGTGAATGTGGATCTGGCCGCCATCGCTCCTGCGCCGGATCTGAGCATCGCGGAGGAAAAGGGCAAGGCAGCGGCTCCGGCCAAACCCGCGGCGGAAAAGAAGGCTGCACCGGCCGCGGAGAAGAAGGCCGCACCGCCCAAGCCGGCCGCCGAGGCAAAACCGGCCGCAGCGCCCAAGGCCGAGGCCCCCAAAGCCGAGGCGCCCAAGGTCGATGCGGAGGCCGAGGCCAAGGCCAAGGCCGAAGCTGAAGCGGCGGCCAAGAAAAAGGCCGAAGAAGACGCCAAAGCCAAGGCCGAAGCCGAAGTCAAGGCAAAGGCAGAGGCCGAAGCCAAGAAAAAAGCCGATGAAGAGGCCAAGGCAAAAGCTGCAAAAGAGGCCGAGAAAAAGGCTGCAGCCGAAGCCGCCGCCAAGCGCGAGGCCGATGAAGAGGCGATTCGCCAGAAACGGGCCAAGGAGCGGGAAGAGCGCATGTCCAAGCAGAAGGCCGAGCCGAAGAAGGCCGCCGCCATGACCCCGGCCAAAGAGCAGCCCACCAAACTGGAAAAGATGCTCGATCGCCTGGATCGAATTCACCGCCGGGCCTCCTGATCGGACGCCGCCGGCAGACCATACTAGGACCCTGTTTTGATATTCAATCTTGAGGAGGAACCTCGAATGGCAGAAGAAAAAGTCGAAAAAGCAGCCAAGGCCAAGAAGGTCGCAGACCCCAAGGCGGCGACCATCGACACGGCAACTCAGGAGATGCTCGTCCGCGCCGCCCAGCTTGAAATCGATACGGTCTTCGACCGGGCCGTGACCATGAAGCCCTGCAACATCGGCAACCAGGGCACCTGCTGCAAGAACTGCGGCATGGGCCCCTGCCGGCTGCCGCTGCCCAAATCCGGCATCGAGGGCGAAGACGACCGCAAGGGCCTTTGCGGCGCCACCGCCAACACCATCGCGGCCCGGAATTGGATTCGGATGATCGCCGGCGGGGCCGCCGCCCACTCCGATCACGGCCGGAGCGTGGCCGAGGTGTTCCGCTCGGCCGCCCGCAAGGAGACCGACGCCTACCAGATCAAGGACGTCCACAAGCTGCTGGCCGTGGCGCCCTTGCTGGGCGTGGAGATCAAGGTCAAGGACGAGGAAGGCAAGGAGCTTGACCGCGATATCGACGAGATCGCCGTCGATGTCGCCGAAGCGGCCATGAACGAATGGGGCAAGCCCGAAGGAGAACTCAAATACCTCAAACGCGCCCCCCAACCTCTCTACGAGACCTGGAAAAAGCAGGGGGTCCTGCCCCGCAACATCGACCGGGAGATCGTCGAGATCATGCACCGAACCCACATGGGGGTGGACCAGGACTACAAGAACCTGATCAAGCAGGGAACCCGCGCCGCCATCGCCGACGGCTGGGGCGGTTCGATGCTGGCCACCGACCTGCAGGACATCCTGTTCGGCACCCCGTACCCGCTGCAGTCCGAGGCGAACCTGGGGGTACTCAAGGAAGACCACGTCAACCTCGTCATCCACGGCCACGAACCGGTGCTCTCGGAGATGATCGTGGCGGCGGCCAGTACCAAAGAGATGCATGAATATGCGCTCTCGAAAGGTGCCCGAGGAATCCAGCTCTCCGGCATTTGCTGCACCGCCAATGAAATCCTCCAGCGGCACGGCGTTCCGCTTTGCGGAACCTTCCTGCAACAGGAACTGGCCATCATCACCGGCGCTTGCGATGCCATGGTGGTCGACATTCAGTGCATCTTTCAG
>JASFPT010000208.1:0-7468 GCA_050115795.1 Desulfobacterales bacterium | reverse complement strand
AAAATTGTGGTGCATGTCATTATGCCTACCAACCCGGCTTGCTGCCTTCAAACTCATGGAAAAAAATTCTTGATAATTTGGATAATCATTTCGGTGAAATAGTCGACATTGCTCCCCCAGTAATTCTGGAGATCTCTGAGTTCCTCAAAGCCAATGGAGCAAATCAATCTAATGCAAAACTATCCAGAAAAATTATGAAAAGCCTAAGAGATAAGACGCCGCTGAGGATCAGCCAAATTCCCTATATCCATAAAAAACATGATGATATTCCTCAATCAATTTTCAGCCGCAAATCCATCGGATCTTTGTCTAATTGTTCGGCCTGCCATACAACCGCAGAAAAGGGTATTTATGACGATGATAATGTAACGATCCCGAGGCAATGATAAAGATAAACAGGACAAAAGATCAAAACGTAATCTGATGATTCCGGGAAGACAAAAATGGTCAACTATCGCCTGGGAGAGCTGAAGATTTTAGAGACAGCAAATGGCAATTTGCGATGGGAATCCCATTTCGGATTTGGAGCGCTGCAGGAAGGAAAGTGCTTCAAAAAAGGAGAAATACTTTTCATCGCCTCGGCAGAATATGAGCGCCCGGGCTTTTTGAAAGGAGAGTTTCTTGATCATCTGAGAAATTTGCCCCGTTGGAGACAGACGCGATATCTATGCAGAGGGGTTGACATAAATCGCTGTCAGGACGGGAAAAAAGTTTCAAATGTCGAAGCGCAGCTGTGGGAACTCGAGCAAAACTCAGATGAAGCCGAGTGGACCATTCTAAAAGACCGGAAGGAGGTTGCCGGGAATAGCACCCGAAAAAAGACCAGCGACTCCGAATCTTTTAGACTCCGCAAGTATAAAATTACCATTAAAAACAGCGGGGAACTTTTTTGGGAATCTCACAACAGCCCCGCTGTCGTTGCTTGTGGAAAGTGTTATGTTATGGAAAATATTTTGTTTCTTGGCCCGCGACGGAAAGAACAAGTCGACCTGAACAAAAAGCAATTTCACGTGAATCTAAAAAAATTGCCGAAGTGGACAAAAACAAAGTATTTTTCGAAAAAACTTTCACCTCAAAAATGCTGGAGCCAAGTAGGCATAGAAGCAAACAAAAAAGAACTCCAAAAACCCATAGACGCCGCTATGGTTAACAGTGCATCGATAAAATACGATACCGCCCAAATGCGTCAAAAGAAAAGAACTGAAAAGTCAGAACCATTTTATCTTCCTTATTTAGGAAAATGGATAAAGTGCTGCTTTAGGTCGGGAGTATTTACCCTCATTTTTGTCTTATCTATTTTTATTCATCTGTTCCGATTATGGGAATCGTTCTGTTCTTTATGTAACAGAGTAAGAAAAGAGCGCTTGCGAAAATTCAATAGAGGAGAATGAATAAGCTATGAAAAGCCGTGATGCAGATCTCGTGTATAAAATGGTTAGCTTGCGGCCGCCGCTATGTGTTTCAATAATTCAAAAGCATGATTGAGAATGAAAACAAAGCCAGAATCAATACCAGCTTCCGTTTACTTTCGTTACCTACTGCTTAATATTCCCGGGTTTTTTGCCTTTGTCCTGCTACTGATTGTCGTTCAAAAATGGTTGGCGATTTCCGATTGGGTTTTTTGGTTTCTTACCGCATGCTGGGGTATAAAAGAGATAGTTTTGTTCCCCTTTGTATGGCGGTCCTATGATCCCAATCGCATCAGCATGACTGGCAATATGATAGGCAAATTCGGCATCGTCAAAAAACGTCTTAATCCATATGGATATATAAAGGTGGATAATGAGCTTTGGAGGGCAGAGCCCTTTCTGGCCGGGGTTACAATAGAAGAAGGAACAAAGGTTCTGGTCAACAAGAGGAAGGGACTTACACTTTACGTCGAGGAGGTATCATAAAAAAGAATGTTTTGAAATACATTATAAATTGTCTTCTTTTCGTTGATATGTGCTCGAATGCGGCGCTTGGGCTTTTATTGGGCTTTGTTATCCCCGAGGGGGTCGATCCCTATTCTCAAAAACAGAAGGCCGGTGCGGGATTCCCGCACCGGCCCTGTAGTTTGGCTCCAGCGGCTGCAACGTCCAAAGCACGGAATGGTCCTGTCTACCCCTTCGACCCGAGTCGAAGCCCCCCGTGGATGAAAAACGTTTCTCCGGCGATCGCCTCGTTTCGGTAGATGTCGCCCACCAGCATGGCGACCTCTTCGGGCTCGACCAGCCTTCCGATCGGAACCTGGTCGACGATTTTCTCCAGGACCTTTTCGGGCATCCCCTTGACCATCGGGGTTCCCACATAACCGGGGGCCACGGCAACGCAGCGGATCTGGCCGGAAAGCCCCCTGCGGAAAAACTCGGCGGTGATGACCTTGGGCATGACGGACATGGCGGCCTTGGTGGAGGAATAGTTGATCTGGCCGGCGGTCCCCAGCGAGCCCGTCGAGGAGATCAGGCAGATCAGGCCCCGGCAGCCGTTATTGATCATTCTCTCGGAACATTCCCGCACCGTGAGAAAGACACCGGTCAGGTTGATTTCGATCACCCGCTGAAACTTCTCCAGGGACATCTTCTTGTTCACCTTGCCGGTTTCACGGTCCGTGGCCACCATGAGCCCGTCCATGATGATGCCGGCAAACGGCGCCACCAGGTTGATCCGGCCGAAGGCTTCGATGGCCCGATCGGCCAGTTTTGCGCAGTCTTTTTCGTTGGTCACATCGCAGTGCACCGTGACCGCATTGTCTCCCAATTTTTTCTGCGCCTCGGCAAGCGCGTCTTCCACGACATCGCCGATCACGACCTTGCCCCCGTTTTCCAGCCAATAGGTTGCCAGCGCATAACCGATGCCGCTGGCTCCGCCGGTGACGACCGCCACGGAATCCTTGATTTGAAGCATTGGATTTCCTTTCCTTGGAGCGCTTGGAGAAAGAATGTTCCGACAGGGCGCTGCGTTGATTTACAGTGCTGCCTTTCCATTTTTGTCATCGGGGACCGTTCAGATCACCACGCATTTACGGAAAGGCGGGCCGGAAGGGCTGATGCACGATCCTGCCGGGGAAGACACCCGATACGACCTATACGCCCGTAGGGTGCCGGTTGTCAAAATCGATCGACCGCCATGGGGGAGAAAGCGCCCGGGACCTGCGAATGGAGCGGAAGTCGCCGCTTGACAGGACGAACCGCTTCGACCCGCCGGGCGGCTTCCAGCAAGACCCCCACGGCCCGAATCGAAAAAAAACCGCCGGTGCGACATCTGCCGCACCGGCGGTTTTTCTTTTTCAGATGGGGTATGACTTACTTGCCCCGGGCCTTGGCGAAGCCGATGGTGTTCAGGGCCTCTTCCATCTCCCCGAGGATGGCCGGGTCGTCGATGGTGGCCGGCACCTTGTACTCCTTGTTGTCGGCGATCTTCTGGATAGTGCCGCGCAGGATCTTGCCGCTGCGGGTCTTGGGCAGGCGCTTGACCACCGTGGCCTTCTTGAAGGAGGCCACCGCGCCGATTCTTTCCCTGACCATCTGGACGACCTCGGTGACGATCTCGTCCTTGGCGCGATCCACACCGGCCTTCAGGACGATGAAGCCGACCGGCACCTGGCCCTTGAGGTCGTCCTCCACGCCGAGAACGGCGCACTCGGCCACGTCCGGATGATCGGAAAGGACCTCTTCCATCGCGCCGGTGGACAGCCGGTGCCCGGCCACATTGATGATGTCGTCGGTGCGGCTCATGACGTATGCGTAGCCGTCTTCGTCGATGAAGCCGGCGTCTGCGGTCTTGTAGTAGCCCGGAAACTCCTCCAGATACGATTCGATGTAGCGCTGGTCCGCCTTCCAGAGGGTGGGCAGCGTGCCCGGAGGCAGCGGAAGCTTGACCACCAGGGCGCCGATCGTGCCGGCGGGAACCTCCTTGTTGTTGTCGTCGACGACCTTCAGATTCCAGCCCGGGGCCGGCTTGGTCGGCGAGCCTTCCTTGACCGGAAACTCGTGCAGGCCGAGGCAGTTGGCGCAGATGGCCCAGCCGGTTTCGGTCTGCCACCAGTGGTCGATGACCGGAACCTGGAGCGCCTCACGGGCCCAGTGCAGCGTGTTGGGGTCGAGCCGCTCGCCGGCCAGATACAAGGCCTTGAAGTTGGACAGGTCGTATTTTTTCATCAGCTCCGCTTTCGGGTCCTCGCGCTTGATGGCGCGAAACGCCGTGGGAGCGGTGAACATCGCCTTGACCTTGTGCTGGGAGATCACCCGCCAGAACACGCCGGCATCCGGGGTGCCCACCGGTTTGCCTTCAAAGCAGATGGTCGTGCACCCCTTGAACAGCGGCGCGTAGACGATGTAGGAGTGACCCACCACCCAGCCGACGTCCGAGGCCGCCCAGTAGGTGTCGCCGGCGTCGACGTTGTAGATCGCGCTCATGGTCCACTTGAGGGCGACCACGTGGCCGCCGGTGTCCCGGACCACGCCCTTGGGCTGGCCCGTGGTGCCGGAGGTGTACAGGATGTAGCACGGGTCGGTGGCCGCCACCGGCACGCAGTCCGCAGGCTTGGCCGAAGCCATCGCATCGTTCCAGTCCACATCCCGGCCGTCGATCATCGAAGCGGTTTCCATGGGTCGCTGGAAGATGACCGTTTTTTCCGGTTTGGAATCGGCGTTGGCCATGTCGATGGCCTGGTCGAGCAGCGGCTTGTACTTGATGATCCGCTGGACCTCGATGCCGCAGGAGGCCGAAACGATGACCTTCGGTTTTGCGTCGTTGATACGGGTGGCCAGCTCCTTTGCCGCGAAGCCGCCGAAAACCACCGAGTGCACGGCGCCGATGCGAACCGTGGCGAGCATGGCGATAACGGCCTGGGGAATCATCGGCATGTAGATGAGAACCCGGTCGCCCTTGGTCACACCCATGCCCGCCAGAGCGCCGGCGAACGTGGCCACCTCGTCGCGAAGCTGGGTGTAGGTGTAGGTCTTTATCGTGTCGGTGACAGGGCTATCGTAGATCAGGGCCGCCTGATCGCCCCTGCCGTTTTCGACGTGCAGGTCCAGGGCGTTGTAACAGGTGTTGAGCTCCCCCCCCACAAACCACCGGTAAAAAGGCTTGTTGGAGTCGTCCAGGACCTTGTCCCATTTCTTGTACCAGTGGACGTCTTCTGCGATCTCCCCCCAGAAGCCCTCCGGGTCGTTGATGGAGCGTTGAAAAGCCTCGTCATACCGGTTCGCCATGTCGCGCCCTCCTTCTAATGCTAAATATTTTAGGTTTGGGGATGGATGATGCGGGAAACAAAGCCAATCTTAGGGAAAATGTCGGCGCCGTGTCAAGGGAAATGAACTTCCGACAGTTGCTGAACACGGGTTACCGACAGGGACTGTAAACAAAATCATCGCTGTTTGTCGAAAACGGCTACACTTTCCATCTATTTAAAAATACAGTCAATTTTAAAAATGCGGTGAAAGACTGTTGCCCTTTTCATCCGGCATCCACATCCAAGCCGTTTGGCGCAGAAAAAGCAGGCGTCGATAAGCCATGAAATTACGGGGAGTTGTTTATGATGTTCATCCATTTTTCCTTTCGGCACGGGACTTGCTCTCTTGTCAGATGCCGCCTGAAAGCGGGGGCGGCGCCAAGTGGGCACAGTGGAAAGGAGAAAGAACCATGAAGACCAAACGCATCAACGGCAAACAGCGGCTCGAGGGCTTCCGGGTGGTCGAAAACGAATGCATCTGGATGAAGGCCGGGGTGGTCAACTTCCGGCTGTGCGACAATGCCTACGACTGCAATACGTGCCCCTTTGACCTGGGGTTGCGAAAGGCCATGGGCATGGCTGCCGGCGCCGATTCCGCGGAGGAGGCCCCGCGCTGGGTCGAGCACCTCAAGCGGACCTACGACGGTGCCTCGCGACCATGCCGCCACGCCCTGACCGGAAGAATCGAAGCGCCGAAGATCTGCACGAACAATTACGAGTGCTATCACTGCCAGTTCGATCAGATGCTCGACCACATGGACCTGGCCGAGGTCGGGGATCTGCCGCACTACCGGCTGGCTTCCGGCTTCCGCATGGCCGACGGATACTACTACCATCTGGGCCACACGTGGGCGCGCTTCGAACACGGCGGCCGTGTGCGCATCGGTTTCGACGATTTCATCGCCCGGCTCTTCGGCGCCCAACAGGCCCTGTCGCTGCCGCCGCTGGGGGCAAGGCTTCTCCAGGGGCAGGTCGGGATGAGCTTTGACCGGGGCGGCCGAGAGGCGGCCGTGCTCGCGCCGGTCAGCGGCAAGGTGCTCGCCGTAAACCGGGGGGCTATGGCGCATCCGGAGATCACCCACGAAGACCCCTACCTGGAGGGCTGGCTCTGCGTGCTGGAGCCGGACATGCCCAAACGGAACCTCAAGGGACTTTACTACGGAAGCGAAAGCCGGCGCTGGATGGAGCTGGAGGCCGAACGGTTGATGCAGCTGATGGGACCCGAGTACGAGAAATTGGCCGCCACCGGTGCGGAGCTGGTCAGCGACATCTTCGGGCAGTTTCCGGCCCTCCATTGGGATGAGCTGGCCCAGGAGTTTCTCCGAACCGGCCCGATTTCGCCGGAGATTCCGCTGTAAAATCGCTGTGCGGCTTTACAAAAGGCGGCCTGCGCCGCCGGGTTCCGGAAAGAAACGGCGCCCTGCAAACAAAGGGGCGCCGTTTTGTGTGTACCTGAAATGCGCCCGGAAGGGCGCTTTATACCGGGACTTTCCAGGCGCCGCGGCTTGACGGCAATCCCGATGGAGATCCGATCAGGTCTGTTCCTTCGCCTCCTGGAAAAGCTGGCGGCAGTAGCGGCAGAACTGCATATCTGTTCGGTCCAGGTCCGCAAGGCCGCCGGAGAAATGCATCAGGCAGCGTTCGTCGTCACAGTGCACCAGGTCGAACAGGTGGCCGATTTCGTGAAGGGCGACCTTGGCGGTTCTCTCGTAGACGCTTGACTCCGGCGGCAAGGAGCCGTCCTCGTTTTTCCCCAGCCGGTAGAGGGAGACCAGGGCCCAGGCGCCTCCCTGGCGCGCTTCCCCCAACACAAACGAAAAAATGGGCACGAACAGGTCGCAGGACAGCACGGCCACCATTTTGCTGCAGCCGCCGGGGCCGGTGCGGCGCTCCAACTCCGTCACGGTCTTGCCGGCGTCGTATTGGAGCCGCCGCTGGTCGAAGGCGATTTCCGGCAGGCCTTCGGGCGGGAAGATGTCAGCCGGCAGCCGAAGATAGGACTCAATATGGGCGGCCATCACCTGCGGGATCAGGCTCGGAATATCTCCCATCGGCAAAATGCCGATCCGGTGGGGGGACGAGGTCGTGTCCATCCGAAGACCGGTGCCGGCGGCAGCCTGTCGACCGACGTTCATTCAGGCCCGGACGCGCTGGTCTGCAGGCCGTAGCGCTTGATTTTTTTGTGGAGCGTCACCCGGTTGATGCCCAACGCCTCAGCGGTGCGGGTGACGTTTCCGTTGTGTTCCTCCA
>JASFPT010000207.1:0-7502 GCA_050115795.1 Desulfobacterales bacterium | reverse complement strand
CATTTCGCTTGGCTATTCTCCCAAAGATGGTTGAGAAGAACCTTATCGCGCAGGGTATCCATGCACTTCCAGAATCCACGATGCTTATAGGCGTATATTTGTCTGTCCTGCGCCAGTTTCTCGAGCGGTGCGCGTTCGAATACGCTCCTGTCGCCTTCGGTGATGTAATCGAACACTTTCGGTTGACAAACAAAGAAGCCGCCATTGATCCATGCGCCGTCCCCTCTTGGTTTTTCATGAAACGATTCGATAAGACCCGCAGAATTTGAATCCACGGCGCCAAATCGACCCTCGGGCTGAACGGCTGTCATGGTCAGCGCTTTGCTATGGGATTGGTGGAAATTCAAAAGCGCCCGCAGATCGATATCGGCGACTCCGTCTCCGTAGGTCAGCATGAACGTCTCTTTGCCGACAAAATCTTTCGCCCGGAGTATTCTTCCTCCGGTCATGGTTTCGACCCCGGTATCGATGAGCGTCACTTTCCACGGCTCGCAGGTGTTGCTGTGAATCTCCATCCGGTTGTTGCAAAGATCGAAAGTCACATCGTTTTGATGGAGAAAATAATTCGCGAAATACTCTTTGATAACGTAGCCCTTATATCCCAACAAAATAATGAATTCGTTAAACTCGTGTTTGGAATATATCTTCATGATATGCCAAAGAATCGGTTTACCACCAATTTCTACCATAGGTTTGGGTCGGATATCGGTTTCCTCACTGATCCGAGTTCCCAAACCTCCTGCAAGGATGAGGGTTTTCATCTGCTTTTGCTCCGGCTTGTCCAGATTAGGAAATTGGGGCGATTGATTAGGTTCGGCTCAAATGCCTTAAATTCGCTTTCGTTTAGAACGATCGTACGTATTTTTCGCTGGATATATCGTTCTGTTTTCCTGCTCAAATCATTTAAATGGTATTGATCGATTTCGCCCACCAGCACCAGGTCGATGATGCCGGTGTCCTTTCCCTCGGCGTAGTCGTCGATCAGGTAGGCCCGCTCCAGGTTACCCAAGCGGGAGACGATGCTGTCGATGACCTGATCGACCCCGAGGACCTTGGCGACCATCGACTTGAGTTCGGGAAAGAGGGGATGGGCCGTGTTGGCGCGGTAGTGAACCTGACGACCGCTTTTTTCGGACTTGAGCAGGTCGGTGCGGGTCAACTGATTGAGCTCTTCGCGCACCGCGTTGCTGGAGACGCCGAACTCCTTGGACAGCTCCCGGAGGTAGGAGCGGGTGTCCGGGTTGAAAAAAAACCGCATCAGCAGCTTGACCCGGGTCTTGGACGCGATGATGCCGGAAAAAAGGTTCTCCAATTCAGACTCCATTTATGAGTAGCATATCTACTCATAAATGGACTTAAATGGCTTGTCAAGAAAAATCGACAACCGGGGGATCTATTTTTTGATCAGCCACAAGACCAGGGGGGCCAGCAGGGCGATGACCACGATCACGCCGGGAACGGTGAGGTAGGGCTTGTACCAGGGGGCTTTTTGCCGCCGCGCTTTTTGGACCTCCTTGAGAAAGGCGTTGCCCACCAGGACGGCGGCGATCAGCACCGGAACAAATTTCAGGATGGAAAGGAGTTCATTCATCGAACGAAAGAATCTTTGGAAAACGGTACTCGGGCAGCAGTGTCATTCGGCAGCCGGTTCCGACTGCGCGGCAAACCCGATGTGTAACGTTTGGTTTCGATTTTATTCCATACGGTTAAACAGGCTCGGTTCGGCGGAATTGGAAAAAATTTACATGCGATTCATATTATGGTAAATCTAATCCTTTATGAGATGCTGAAAGGGAAGGGGGCTGCTGAAATGCCCGGCCCCCTATTTTGTCGCCTGGTACGCCTGGCAGGATTCGAACCTGCGACCTACGGATTAGAAGTCCGTTGCTCTATCCGGCTGAGCTACAGGCGCCGATAAAACAACGGCTTCGATAGCACAGCTCCTGGGCGAAGTCCAACGAAAAACAGCCGAATAATCGGGTTTTGCGTGCCGGCAAGGGCCGGACGCCTGCGGGAAAACAGGGTTTCCCGCAAACGTCCGGGTCTGGATTCGACGGTTCGCCAGACCGGAAAAGTTGATGCCATGACAACCAAAGCAAAATCGAAAAAGACCGCCAAAGCGAAGCAAACCGGATCAACGCCCTCCAGCAAAGCCCAAAAGACCAAGGGCGCTTCGGTAAAGAGGGCGCCCGGGAAAAAGGCGGCCCCCAAAACTGCGGCTTCCCCCAAAAAGGCGCCCGGAAAGGCTCCCAAGAAGCCGGGCGCCACCCGGACCCCGGAAGCGGAAGCACCGGCCCGTGGCGACAAAAAAGCCGACTCCGGGGATAAAAAGATGCCGGTAGCCCCGATCCGGAGCTCTCCGGACAAAGCCCTGGTCAAGTTCGATCCACTGCAGCGATACTTGGCCGAAATCAGTGGATACAACCTACTGACCCGGGAGCGCGAGCGGGAGTTGGCCATACGCGTTCGGGAGTACGGGGATCCGGATGCGGCCCTGGAGTTGGTCACCTCCAACCTGCGGCTGGTGGTCAAGATCGCCCTGGAGTTTCAGCGGGTCTGGATGCAGAATCTGCTCGATCTGATCCAGGAGGGGAACATCGGCCTGATGCAGGCGGTCAAAAAGTTCGACCCCTACAAAGGGGTCAAATTTTCCTACTATGCCTCTTTCTGGATCAAGGCCTATATTCTCAAGTTTATCATGGACAACTGGCGTCTGGTGAAGATCGGCACCACCCAGGGCCAGCGAAAACTGTTTTTCAAGCTCAAAAAAGAGAAACAAAAACTGATCGACGAGGGGTTCGACCCGAAACCGAAGCTGCTGTCCGATCGTCTCGGCGTCTCGGAGCGGGAGATCATCGACATGGACCAGCGTCTTGACGGTTGGGACGTTTCCCTGGACGCGCCGCTGAAAAACGATTCGGACACCGAACGAATCGAGTTTCTCAGCACCGAATCGGTGTCGGCAGAAGACCGGGTCGCCAAAAAAGAGATGGAGGGGCTGCTGCACGAGAAGATCGCCGAATTTCGAGCCCAGATGTCCGATCGCGAACTGGACATCTTCGACAACCGGATCTTTTCGGAAAATCCGGTTACACTCCAGGAGATCGGGGATCGATACGGAATCTCCCGGGAGCGTGTGCGCCAGGTCGAAAAGAACGTCATCAAGAAAATGCGGGAGTACATCCGTCGAGAGATCCCCGATTTTGAAGCCTACACCGAGGGCGTGTCGTCGGACTAAAACGCCGCCCTTTTTCAGGAAACCAACAATGCCAAAACTGTTTTGGAAAGCGGCCGCCTGGCCTGCACTGATTCTGGTGCTGGCCGGATGTGCCGCTTCTCGGCCCTCAGGCGAAGCGGTGCCAAATGCGCAGCCGACCGCCGCGGAAGCGGATCGTACACCCGACGGAAACAGCTATTACCTCTTTACCGAGGCGATGATCCGATGGAAGCGAGGCGATCTGGACGGTGCGCTCGCGTACCTGGACGATGCGCTCGCGGCCGACCCGGATTCGATGTATATCCGCCGTCAGAAGGCAGCGCTGCACCTGCAGCGGAAAGAGACCGACAAGGCCTTGGCGATGGTGGAAGAGATCCTGAAAAGAAACCCGGACGATACCGGGGCGCTGACGGTCTTTGCTCGGATCCAGCTGAGCCGCAAGAACTTCCAAGAGGCGGAGAGGGCCTATCTTCAGCTGTTGCAGCAGGATCCGTATCAGGAGCGGACCTATCTTCTGCTCGGCGGCATCTACCGGGAGCAGGAAGACTGGGGAAAGGCGCTGGATCTTTACTCCCGCCTGGTGGAAAACATACCGAACTCCTACGCGGGTCATTTCTACCTGGGGCAGATCTATGCCGTCCAGGGAAGAACGGCAGAGGCGGAAAAGTCATTCTTGACCACCCTCGAGTTGAACCCGGACCTTGTCGAGCCCCGTTACGAGCTGATCCGGATCTATCAGGAACAGGGGAGGGAATCGAAGGCCGTCCGGCTCTACGAAGAAATCCTCCAGCTCGACCCGGACGATGTCAAGGCCACACTGGCCCTGGCCCTTGCCCGGCGGGACGCCGGACGGACCGACGAAGCGCTGGACCTGCTCTCCGAGATGGGGAAAAAACGGCCGCTTCGCCGCGAGGTGCTGGCCGAGGTTCTCCGGGAGTATCTCGACAACGACCGCCACGATGACGCCATTTTTCTTCTGAGCGGCATGCTCAAGGGCGATCCGGCAGCTGCAGGCCTCGTTTACCTCCTCGGCCTTGCTTACGACGGGGCCGGAAACCCCGAAAAGGCCATCTCCTATTTTCAGCAGATCGACCCCGACTCACGGTTCTACCAGAACGCCGTGGTTCACATCGCCTTTCTCTACCAGCAGGAGGATCGCACCCAGGAAGCGATCGATTTTTTGACCCGGGCCTTGGAGAAGTCCCCGGAAAACCCGGAGTTTCTGCTTCATCTGGGGACTTTGTACGAGAGCCTCGGAGACTACGCCCAGGCGGAGGAGCGTCTCAAACGCGGCCTTGCGGCGGCGCCGGACGACACCCGGCTGCATTTTCGGCTCGGTGTGGTCTACGACAAATGGGGGCGCAAGGACGCCTCCATCGATGCGATGAAAGAAGTGATCCGCCTGGACCCGAAGCATGCAAATGCACTGAATTACCTGGGCTACACCTATGCGGACATGGGGGTGAACCTGGACGAAGCCGAACGGCTCATCAAAGAGGCGCTCAAGTACAAGCCCGACGACGGCTACATTACCGACAGCCTCGGTTGGGTCTACTATCAAAAAGGCCTTTATGAAAAAGCGCTCCAGTACCTCAAGCGGGCAGTGGAGCTGGTTCCCGACGATCCGGTCATCTTGGAGCACATGGGCGATGTCCACCTGAAGCTGAGCAACAAGGAAAAGGCGCTCGAATACTATCGGCGCTCCCTGAACCTGCGGGAGAAAGACCGCCAGGTCATTGAGGAAAAAATCCGGAAACTCACCGAAGAAAACGGCTGATCCCGGGACAACCGCGCCCCCGGGATCAAACCCCCGCAGGAGGATACCCCTGTTGATTGTTGCAGCCCTTGAACCCTCCCTTTTGAAAAGACGACCTGCCTGACATGAGGTTGCGACCGATCCGGGCTGTTTTGCCCATGATCCTTTTTTTGATCTGTTCCTGCAGCCTGGTGCCGGTGCGCCCGAAGGCGCCCGAGATCGCACCGGGAGCAGAGGCTCGGTTTTCCGAAATCGAAGCATTGAACCGAGGGCTGACCTCCTTCAAGGGAGTCGGGACCCTTCGCCTCCTTCGGCCCGCCGGTCCGCAGACGGTCCGGGCGGCATGGATTGCAAAAATGCCCGATTCTTTGCGCCTGGAGTTGCTCGGCCCTGCCGGGACTCCGCTTGCAAGCCTGGCCGCAGAGGGCCCCCGCCTGGACGTCTATCTCCACGACCGGGACAAACGATACCGGGGCCGCTCTGAAGATGACGGTCTGAAGGCGGCCATCGGGGTCGGGCTCAAGGCCGAGGAGATCGTCGCCTTGCTCGGCGGCCGCATTTTTGTGCACGATTTTCGGCGGGCCCTTTTGAGAGGCCGCCTGCTGGTGCTCGAAGACGACCGCGGCCGGGTGGTCCAGACCGTCGGCCCGTTCGACGATGAGGGGGGCGACCGTGTCGTGGAGCGCTTCGACCCTGAGGGAAACCTCCGCTACCGGATTCGATTGGAATCCTACCGCTCCGTGGATGGATATTCGGTTCCCGGCGTTCTGCGGGTGTTTGCCCGCGGACAAGAAATGGTCCGCCTTTCGGTGGACCGCTTCTGGGCCAATCCGGAAGTGGACAGGGCCGCCTTTGAGCTGAATCTGAACGGGCCCACCGGCGGCAAGGGCCACTGATCATCGAGGCCGGAGGATAAAAGGGCGATGGCTGCATCCGGCGACCCGCAATCCGGTCCCCATTGCTTTCTGGCCGAGTCCACGCTGGGCAAACTGGCCAAGTGGCTGCGGCTTCTGGGGTTCGACACCCGCTATCATTCCGGCCCGGGTTTTGAAAAGGTTGCCGCCGTATCCGAACCGCAGCGGATCGTGCTCACCAGAACGCAAGAGACGGCCCGAACGCTTGCCGGCCGGCCGCTGATCTTCATCCGGGAAAACGACCCCTTCGAGCAGGTCCGGGAAGTCGTCACCGGCCTCGGGCTCCGGAAAGGGGACCTGCGGCCCTTTTCGCGGTGCCTGCTATGCAATCGACCCACGGTTCCCGCCACAAGAGAGGCGGTGCGTGGACAGGTGCCGGACCATGTGTTGCAGACGGCGTCTCGATTCACCGTCTGCGCCGGCTGCCGGAAGGTGTATTGGCCCGGAACCCATACCGAACGGGCCATGGACCGGATCCGGCTGCTTTTCGGTGCACAGGCCTTTGGGCGGTAGGGTCGTGTCCTACGACCTTCGGTGTTGAGGGAAGCTTTTCACATTCCGGTAAAATTTTATCTTCATGGCGGCAAAGCCGCCTTTCATAAAGTCGCCTATCGATTTTACGGGGGCTGATCCGTCCGGTTCTTGCGATGTTTACCCGCCTCTGGCGGGCTCGGCGCGGAGTGTTTGAAAATGAAAGATAACGGATCGGGGCGACGGGGTGAGGGCAGTCGAAAAACCGACGGCGCAAGTGGCCGGGCAGCGGCAAGGGTGCAGGGACTGCTGATCGAACGCACTGCCGCCAGGATCCGTCACAAGCTGTTGATTATGAGCGGAAAAGGGGGTGTCGGTAAAAGCAGCATCGCCGCCCAGCTTTCCGTGGGGTTTGCCCGAAGGGGGCTTCGGGTCGGGCTTTTGGATGTGGATCTGCATGGCCCCAGCATTGCCGGGATCATGGGGCTTTCCGGTCCGGTGAAGATCACGGCCGACCATTTTGCGCTCCCCTTGCAGGGGGCCCATGGTGTCAAGGTCATTTCCATCCAGTTCCTGCTGGACATGCCCGACCGTGCCGTGATCTGGCGGGGGGCTGCAAAAACCGCGGCCATTCGCCAGTTCATGGCCGACGTGCAATGGGGGGATCTGGATTATCTGTTGATCGACGCTCCGCCGGGAACCGGGGACGAACCGCTGGGGGTCAGCAAAAACGTGCCCGGGGCCCGCGCTGTTTTGATCACCACCCCCCAGCAGCTGGCCCTCGACGATGTACGCCGCTCGATCCGCTTCTGCAGGACCATCGGGCTGCCGATCCTGGGGCTGATCGAAAACATGGGGCCTTTTCTTTGTCCCCACTGCGGCGGTGAAGTGCCGGTCTTTCAGGAAGGAGGGGGCCGGCAGCTGGCGATGAAGGCCGGCATTCCGCTGATCGGCTCGCTTCCCTTCGACCCGGCGGTGGTTATGGCCTGCGATGGCGGGCTCGGTTCGACGCCGGAGATTTCCGGCCCGGCCTTTGCAAAATCCCTGGAGGCGTGCATCGATCGGGTGGTGGCGCTGACCAAGAGGAAAATGCCTAAAATGAGCTAGAATGCCTAAAATGCCTAAAATTGAATGTGCTGAAAAC
>JASFPT010000206.1:0-7525 GCA_050115795.1 Desulfobacterales bacterium | reverse complement strand
TGGGAGTCGGAGGGAAAGATTCTGAAATTCGTCGAGATCAGCCGGGATGTCACCGAGCAGATCCAGGAAGAAGAAGCCATCACCCAGCGGCTGGAAAGGATGGTGGAGAAAAGGACCCGCCAGCTCAAAGAGACCCAGAGCAAGCTGATCCAGCAGGACAAGATGGCCTCTCTCGGGAAACTGTCCGCATCGGTGGTGCATGAAATCAACAATCCCATCGCCGGCATTTTGAACCTGAACCTGCTCATGCAGCGGATTCTTGCCGAGGGCGAATTCGATCCGGCAAGCATCGGCAATTTTTCAAAATACCTGAACCTGATGGAGACCGAAACCCGGCGGGTGAGCCGGATCATCAGCAACCTGCTCGGTTTCTCCCGTCAGTCGAACATGGAACTGAAGGCATTCGATCTGGATCAGTTGATCGACAAGACACTGATGCTCAACGAGAACCTGCTGAAAATCGGTCATGTGGCCGTGGAAAAGGAGATTGCGCCGGCTCTTCCGAAGATGGTCGGCTCTCCGGACCTGCTTCAGCAGGTTTTCATCAACATGATCTCCAACGCCGCCGAGGCGATGCAGCCCGCAGGAGGAACCTTGTCCATCTCGGCCGGGCTGCTTTCAAACGGCAATATCCAGTTGCAGTTCAAGGATACCGGTGTCGGCATCCCCGACGACAACCGTTCCCGGCTTTTCGAGCCTTTTTTTACCACCAAAAAAAGGGGGAAGGGGGTTGGACTCGGGCTGTCGGTGGTATACGGAATCGTCAAGGAGCACGGCGGCCGGATCGACGTGGAAAGCAAAGAGGGGCAGGGCACGGTGTTTCGCATCGAGCTTCCGGTGGAAGCGCTTCCCGACAAACTGGATAACCATCGCGGAGAAACCGGTGAACAACGCAAAGATTCTGATCGTTGACGATGAGCTGATCATGCGGGAATCTCTGGCCGCCTGGATTGAGCGGGACGGGTATGATGTTCAGACGGCCGGCAGCGGGGAGGCGGCCCTTGAAATGATCCAAGAGGCCAGTTTCGACGTTGTCTTTTTGGATATCAAAATGGAGGGGATGAGCGGGATCGATGCGCTGCGCCGAATCAAGGAGGACGATCCGGAAACGGATGTGGTGATGATCACCGCCTACGGTTCGATTTCGACAGCCATCGAAGCCATGAAAAACGGCGCCTACGACTACCTGCTCAAGCCGTTTGAACCCGACGAGCTGGGCCTGCTGATCGAAAAAATCATGCGCCACCGCATGCAGTCCCAGGAAAATCTGTTTTTGCGGCATCAGTACCAGGAGCAGAACCGCTTCGAGAGCCTCATCGGCCAGTCGAAGCCGATGCAGGAGATTTTCCGCCTCATCGAGGATGTGGCCCCCATGAGTTCGACGGTCCTGATCACCGGGGAGACCGGCACCGGAAAGGGACTGGTGGCCAAGGCGATTCATACCCGCAGCCAGTCCTGCGAAGGTCCTTTTGTGGTGGTCAACTGCGGGGCCATTCCCGAGCATCTGATGGAAAGCGAGCTTTTCGGGCATGAGAAAGGCGCCTTTACCGATGCCAAGGAGTCCAAGCGGGGCCGCCTGGAACTGGCCCACGGGGGCACCCTTTTTCTCGACGAAATCGGTGAAATCGGTATGCGAATGCAGATCGACCTGCTCCGCGTGCTGGAGGACCGCGTCTTTTACCGGGTCGGGGGAACCCGGCCCATCGAGGCGCAGTTCCGCATCATCGCCGCCACCAACCGGAACCTGCAAGCCGCCATAAGGGAGGGACATTTCCGGGAGGACCTCTTTTACCGCCTGAACGTGGTCTCTTTGAAGATGCCCTCCCTGCGGGAGCGAAAAGAGGACATCCCCCTGCTTGCGGCGCATTTTCTGAACCGTTTCGCCCAGGAGACCAACAAGCCGATCGATCGGATCAGCCGAGAGGCCCTGGACGAGATGATGCTCTATGAGTGGCCCGGAAACGTCCGGGAACTGGAAAACGCCATCGAACGGGCCGTGGTCGTGGGCAAGGAGCGTTTCATCCAGCCCGAGGACCTGCCCATATTCCGGTCCGACTGCCGGATTCTTCCGGATTCGAAATCGCTCAAAGAGATGGAAAAAAACCACATTCTGCAAGTCCTTACCGAAAACGACTGGAACATCGCAAAAAGCGCCCAAACGCTGGGCATAGACCGCTCCACCTTGTACAGCAAAATCAAACGATACCGGATCCACAAGTAGATTGGAGCCGCCGGGCGCACATAGCATCGTCATCTCCCCCATCGGAGATCTGGAATCGGACCTGATCGAAACCGTAGCCAAGACGGTGCGGCGTCTGTTTCTTTTTCCCGCCCAGGTGATCCCCCTGCTGGGCGACATCGAATTCGCCTTCGACAAAAGCCGCAACCAGTATCATTCCACACCGATTCTGGCCGAACTGGCCGAGCGGGCCCCGGAATGCGCGCTGAAGGTGCTGGCCCTGACCCGGTTCGACCTTTTCATCCCGATCTTGACCTTTGTATACGGCGAGGCCCAGCTGGGGGGAAGGGCCAGCATCGTCTCCATCGCCCGCCTGGAGGAGAGCCTTTCGCCGCTTCATCCGCGCGAGCGCTTTCTCGGGCGTGCGGCCAAAGAAGGGGCCCACGAACTGGCCCATACCTTCGATCTGCGCCACTGCAAGGACGAGGGCTGCATCATGCACTACTGCCGCAGCATCCGGGATGTGGATCAGAAAAACGATACGCTTTGCCGATACTGCAAGACGTTGCTGGAGGACAAGATCAAACAGATGGGGGTGGTGCGGCGTCCAGTGCCCTGAGAAATGGCGGGATCCTGAAAAAAACCCTCCGATTCCGGAGCGGTTTTTCGTTGCAAGCCCTCGGGCCGCGCGTCCCCCTCCCGGGCTGCCGAACCGGATGTCTGCAGGTTCGGGCCGATGCCCGGGAGGCCGCGCGGCTATGTGCGCAGAAAGAGGCGGGTGAGACGATCCCAGCCCAACTGCGGCAGATGGCCGAAAATATCCTCTGCCAGATCGCCGCCGTCTGTCGCCAGCGGCCCGGTCTCTTCTTCGATGAGCCGGTAGAGTCGATTGACTTCGCCGTTTAAAAAATCGGCGGCTTCTGCACCGATCATCAGACGTTTCAGATCACCGCGCAGATCGCTGGCGTGCACGCGCATCATCCAGCCGCCGGAGTAGGGGGATCGGCTGGCTGCCCCGGGCTTTTCCCGGATATTGGAATTGACGTCCGTGACGACGCCGCTGATCGGTGACATGATCCGGGCCTGTTGATTTTGGCGCTTGCCGACGAACTGTGAGCGGTCCTGCCCGATCTCCTTGCCCATGAGGGGGAGCTCGAAGTTGTCAAAGGGGCCCAAGAGACGCAGGGCAAAATCGTCCAGTCCCACCCGAACCTCCCCGCCCTCTTCGAGCTTGATCCAGGTGTGGCCCGGATGGATGTAGAACCCCTGGGGGATCTTGAACCCGCGGACGTCCAGGACATCGACCGGGTTCACCACGGCGTGCACCGTGAACTGATCCTGAAAATACTGGTCGAATTCGCAGCTTTCGCATCGGTACTCGTTCGTGCAGGCCCTGAAGTGGATGCGTCTTGTCAGGTGGTGGATGCAAGGGCGCCGCCACGGGGGCTGCTCGTTGAGCTTGTCTTTCCAGAAAACGATTTTACCGGAGTTCCCCGCAAGGGGCTTGCCGTCGGCCCTGGCCTGTGCAGCCCTCTGGGCGGCCTGTCTCATGGCCTTATCGAAGCGGCACTCCCGGCATTGATAGTCGAGTCCGCATTCCTTCCGGCGGACGACTCCGGCCTGCATCCATAGGCAGGCCGAAGTGGCGTCCGCCGGCATTGGGGTTGCCCGTTGAGATGTTTTCATGGTCCCGATCCCCTGCCCGCAAGACCGATTAGGTCTTCAAAAAGGTCTTTGTCAGGTTGTTCCAGCCCAGATCGGGCAGATTGCCGTAGATGTCTTCTTGAAGGACGCCGCCGTCTGCCGCCAGCGGGCCGGCGACCTGCTCGATCATCGTCTCCAGGGTCTGGATCTCCTGGTTGATCCACGAAAGACCGTCCGAGCTGGTCATGAGCTCGTTCATGCTCTTTTTGATGTCGGGCGTGTGGACCAGAAAGAGCCATCCTTCGCCGTAAGGCTCCCGGTTGGCCAGGTGTGCGTTCTCCATCACTTTGGTGTTCACATCGAGGATCACACCGCCCACGGGGGACAGCACGTCTGCCTGGTTGTTCTTTCGCTTCAGCCCCCAGCCGGCCCGGCCGGTGTCGAGCTCTTTTCCCATCGGCGGCAGATCGAAGGCGTCGACCTGCCCCAGAAGTTTGAGGGAAAAGTCGTCGAGACCGATGCGGATGTTGCCGCCGCTTTCCACACGGGCCCAGGCATGGCCGTTGTGAAAGTAATGGTCCATCGGAAAGTCGAATCCCTTGATCTTTTCCATTTCCTGCGGGAACGACTTCGTCTTGGCATTTAGAACATCTTCGAAATACTGGTCGAATTCGCAGGTGCTGCATTCATAGTCATAGGCGCACTGGCGGGCGGCAATTCGGTGCGTGAGGCTGTGCCGGCAGACCCGCTTCAGGTCCGGCTTCCGCTTCATCGCCTCCTGCCAGCTGATCTGTTTGCCCTTTTCCACCTGGGCCTTCATGCCTTTGTCGTACTTGCAACTGACGCAGTCGTAGAAGTTGTTGCAGCTTTTGAAATTCACGACACCGGCCTGCATCCAGAGGCACGGATGGGCCAGTTTGGCTTTCTTGTCGGGTTTGACGAGCCAGACCTGGCTGCCGAGCACGGCGCCGATTTCGTCTCTCTGGCCGATGTCCTGGGGGCGGCCTTTGCGATAGGAGGATCCGTAACCCAATTGATTTCTTTCGCCCTTACGAGTTCCCTGTGCCATTTTCTGTCTCCTTATTTATTGAAAGGATGGTGTGGTAACCGCCTGTTGCGTGCTTTGATCCCGATATAGAGCAAGGGCCGTGCCAAGGGTTGCCCTTCGGACTGTGTTTGGATCTAATTACTTGAATTAATGTGGAAAATAAGTAAGCCAATCGAAAACCGGGGTCGGCTCTCTCCCCGTGCCGGGGAGAATAGTGTTGAATTTTTCAACAGATGCCGGTAGGAATCGTCGTCCAAAGCGGAGGAGCAAAAGAAAATTTTCACATGATTTTAGCGCGATATGGATTATGTAGGATTTTTCAACACCCTTGTCTGCATTTTCAACACAACGGGTTGATGACCCGACGCCCCGTCTGTAAACCGGCCGGCTCCCCGGGTCGGCCGGTTCATCGCGGCCTGAAGGGATTGCCGATGTTGCCGACCGCGGCGGACCGCCCCGTCACAAAGCGGTTGACACCGAAGCAAGCCGAAATGTTATGAGACACCCGCGGTGTCCGCGGGCTTGAACGCCCGTCGATCATCCCGGGGCCACATTCCCGGCCGCCAATGCAAGGGACTTGCCCATGCCACAGGAAGATAAGAGCCGGATCATTGTCGTTTGCGGCCCCACGGCCGCGGGCAAGACCGCATTTGCCATCGCCCTTGCACGCCTGGCCGGCGGGGAGATCATCGGCGCCGATTCGATGCAGATCTATCGCCACATGGATATCGGCACGGCCAAACCCACGGCCGAAGAGCGGGCACAGGTGCCTCACCATCTGGTCGATTTCTGCGACCCGGCCGACCCCTTCGATGCGGCCACCTACACGCGCCTGGCCCGCGAAACGATCGGCCGGCTTGTGCGGGACGGTGTGGTGCCGCTGGTGGTCGGTGGGACCGGTTTGTACATCAAGGGGCTTCTGGGCGGTCTGTTCCCCGGCCCCGCTTCGGACTGCTCGGTTCGAAACCGCCTCCAGCAGGAGGCGAAGCGGGAGGGAACGCCGGCCCTCTACCGGCAACTGGAGACGCGGGATCCGGAAACCGCTGCCCGGCTTCATCCCAACGACACCTTTCGGATCGTCCGGGCCCTGGAGGTGCTGGCGGCCACCGGGGAGTCGATTTCACGGCAGCAGGAGCGCCACGGGTTTGAAGACGCGCCCTACCATGCGCTGAAACTGGGGATATCCCTGGAAAGAGAAACGCTTTACCGCCGGATAGACCACCGCTGCGAAGCGATGCTTCAAAAAGGGCTGATCGATGAGGTCGAGCGCCTGCTGGC
This sequence comes from Desulfobacterales bacterium, assembly GCA_050115795.1. Lineage (GTDB taxonomy): Bacteria > Desulfobacterota > Desulfobacteria > Desulfobacterales > CAFBRK01 > JAIPEL01. The sequence goes on along the minus strand of JASFPT010000206.1, from coordinate 1,376 downwards.
CATGGGATATGCCCCGGAGCTCAAGTCGATGCAGTCGATCGGCTACCGGCACGCCATCGACTATCTTAAGGGCCGGACGTCCATGGCGGAAACGCTCCGGCTCTTTCGCCGCGACACACGACGCTATGCGAAGCGCCAGCTTACCTGGTTCCGGGCCGATCCGGAGGTCTGCTGGCTGTCGCCAACCGAACCGGAAAAGGCGGCAGACATGGTCCGGCATTTTTTGGGGCGTTGAACCGCGCCGGCATGCGCATGGCCCGCAGCGTGGCGGCGTGGGGAGGGGTCCCCGCCCGCAGGCGGGGCTGCCGGGTGTGTTCGAAACGTCTCGGGTCCGGTCTGCGCGACGCTTCGGGGTCGCCCGACAGCGGGCCGAAAACCGGTGCAGAAAACCGCCGGGCCGTTTCCCCGGCGCGGATCGCTATTGCTGCATTTCGGCGATGAACCGGTTGGAGGTTTGAATCGCCTCGGTCATGTCGTCGATCAGGCCGTCGATTTCACCCTTGAGGGCGGAAAACTCCGATCGCAGGGAGCCGATGGCCTGGGCATTGAGATTGTGCTTGAGATACAGCACATTGTCCCGGAAGGATCGGAGCACCGGCGCCATGCTTTTTTCGGCTCTGTGCATGCTTGCCAGCATTTCCTGGTAACGCTTCTTGGTTTCGACCAGTTTCTTGCGACTCGATTCGCGCAGTTGGGCGCTTTTGTACAGTTTCAGTTCGTCTTCCCATTCTTCGAACAGCGCTTCGGCAACCGCTTCCACCTTGTCGATTCTTTCCGAAACCCTCCCGGCCGCCTTTTCGCTGTCTTCGTATTCGGCATTGAGCGCCTCGTAAGCCTTCTTCAGGTCGCTTTGCTTGACATGGACGACGCGGCTGAATTGATCCAGTGCGGAAGTAAACTGCTCCTGGGCTTCGGACTGGGCATCCCGTGCACTCTCCACCCGGTCGACCAGGATATCGCGTTTGTGGATACCGACCTTTTCCATGGTGTCGTAGTAGACCTTGGAGCAGGCGCCCACAGACAGCGACAGAAACACAGCGATCAGCGCTGCGGAAACGTTAACGGAAGCGTTGCGTGGGTATGCCATGAGCCCTTCCTCCTGGTCGGATGCACCGCCGAACGGAACGGTTGGCCGCCGAGCGCAAAGCCGAGCCGGGACTTGCGTCGATCGGCGGTCGTCCCTACGGGCGGATGTTTTTCCGAACGTAGTGCAGGTGCACCGTCTTCTTCTCTCCGGGGGCCAGATCGATCTCGAACACCAATGTCTGGGCATCCTTCAGCTCGTAATCGAAGCTGGCCGCCTTCATCTCCCACTGGCCGGGGACGTGCTCGATCAAGGTCAGCCGGGCGGGCGATTTCTTGAAGTTTTCAATCTT
>JASFPT010000205.1:0-7589 GCA_050115795.1 Desulfobacterales bacterium | reverse complement strand
TTTCGACGTCCCTTCGGAAAAAGGGCACCTGTTTTGCAATACCTGAGAACTGGATAGAATCGCTTGCTTTGACGGCAAAAGGTGTTGTAACGGTTTTGACAGGGCTACCGTCAGGTTTCAGGCGATTCACGCCGGAGCCTGTCATCGCCGTTTTACCGCAGAGGAGGACGCTATGGTCCGTCGAATGATTGTCATCGGATTGCTTCTGGTTCTTGCAGCGCCGTTGTCGAGCATGGCCGAGACAACGGAAATCGGTCAGATTAAAACCCTGAAGGGCGACGTGGTCGTCCTGCGCGGGGGCGAGCGTCTCTCCGCCTCGGCCGGCGACCTGCTTCATCAGGCCGACGTCGTGGAGACCGGGGCAAACGGCAGTGTCGGCATCACGTTCATCGACAACTCCCGTTTTTCGGCGGGGCCGGAGACCCGAATCGAGCTGAGCCAGTTCCGGTTCAACCCCACCACCCACGACGGCAATTTTACCACGGACATGAAGCGCGGGACATTGACGGTCGTCTCTGGACAGATCGCCAAACGCTCGCCCGAGGCCATGAAGATCGTGACCCCGACGACCATCCTCGGCTTCCGCGGCACCCATGTCGCGGTAAAGGTCACCGATTAGGGCGTTGGCGAAAAATTGGCATAACCGATCGGAGAAATCAAAAATGAGGGCACACCCAAACCGGTTCATTTGCCTTGCGGTGCTTGCGGCCGTTCTGCTGGTGGCGGTCTCCTGCTCAAGCGGTAAGACCCGGGTGATTCTCCTGCCGAACGAAGACGGATCCACCGGAGCCCTGGCCGTGGGGAAAGGCGACCGCATCACGCTGCTCGACTCCCCGATGAGCGCCGCCGAAGTGGGAAGCTTCGGAAGCGTCGAAAAATCGACGGTCACCGAAGGGCAAGTAGAAAAAGAGTTTGCCGGTGCCCTGGCAGCCCAACCACCGGCGCCGATCTCCTTTACGCTCTATTTCGAGGAGGGGACCACCGTCGTGCTCGAGTCGTCCCGCCCGACCCTGAAGGCGCTCTTCGATGAGGTGGCCCAACGGCAGGCCGTGGAGGTGCAGGTTACCGGGCACACCGACACGGTCGGCACTGAGGCCGACAACGACCGGCTCTCTGCAGAAAGGGCCGAGCTGATCAAGAAGATGCTCATCGACCAGGGGCTGCGTGCAAGTTTCATCCGGGCCGTGGGCCGCGGCGAGCGCGAGCCGCTGGTGTCGACGACAGACAATACCCGGGAGCCCAAAAACCGGCGGGTGGAGGTCATCGTCAGATAATAAAATCGCTATAAAATCGCTGCGCGATTTTATGAAAGGCGGCTTCGCCGCCATAAAAACATTAGTATTTCGAATAGATAGACCGTCGCGGGATTCGATTCACATTCCCCGAATATGCAACAGAAAACAGCTCTTGAATTGTCGTTTGCGCCCGCAAGGGCGCTTTATTTTTTTGCGCAGCAAAAAAAATAAAGCGTTTGTAGTGAACGGCCTCCGTGCCGTTCACTTTTTTGGGGGGGGCCGACCCTCTCCTGATGCTCGCCATGGAATGACGAAACCGGATCCTGTTCCGACGGCACGACACGGAGGTCGTGCCCTACAAAAGCGAGGCTTTTGGAACAAGTTGCAACCGGGAGGAAAGTGGCTGTGGCTCGAATGATGAACCGGAGACTTTTTTTATGGCGGCCTGATTTAATATAAAAATTCTTCGCGTTCTTTGCGCCCTTCGCGGTTTAATCGCTTCTTGCTTCCGGCCGGAAGCCGACGGCCATGACGGTGATGTCATCGGACTGGTCGGCGCCGGCGGCAAACCGCCGGACATCTGCAAAAATACCCCGGCAGACCCACTGAGCGTTTTGCTCCTCTTCTTTGAGCTCCCCCAGCCAGTCCATGATCCGCTGCCGGCCGTAGAGCTCCAGGTTCGGGTTCTGGGCCTCCGTGATGCCGTCCGAGATCATCACCAGCAGATCGCCCGGTACCAGGGTCGTATTCAGGGCGCTGTAGGAATATCCGTCCATGACGCAAAGGGGCGGACCGGACTCGAGGTTCAAGGTCTCCGGCGGCCGGCCCGGTTTCACCAGCACCGGCGCCTCGTGGCCTGCGCTGCAAAGCTGCATTCGCCCGTCGGTGACGTCGACGATCCCGGCCACTGCTGTGACAAAGAGCATCGCCGGATTCTGGCGCGAGATTTCGTCGTTGAGCCGGTTGAAGATCTCTTCGATTCCGGCGTCCCCTTTCAGGGCGGTGCTTTTGGCCAGGGTCTTGCTCAGGGCCATGAAGAGCGACGCGGCCACCCCCTTGCCGGCCACATCCCCGACCATGAAGAAAAAGCGGCGCTCGTCGATCAGAAAGGCATCGTAGAGGTCGCCGCCCACCTCCTCGGCCGGCTCGAGGCGGGCGAAAAAATCGAGCCCGGAAACGAGGCGATCGATCGTTTCCGGGGCCGGCAGCATCCCCATCTGGATTTCCCGGGCGGCTGCAAGCTCACCGGCGATTCTCATCCGCTCCAGCTTCTCGGCCTCCAGCGCGGCGTTGAGCTCCCGGCGCCGTGCATTGGCCTCGGCAAAACCGGCCGTGAGCATGACCAGCAGCACCGGAAGGCTGCCGGCCACCGGAAACGAAGGATCCAGGAGCATCCGGGACCGCAGAAATGCATAAAAGCTTGCGCCGAACAGCCCCGCGGCCGCTGCCGCAAAAACGGCGACCCCGATTGCAGGGTGCACCCGCGGCAGCAGAGCCACCAGGAAAAGACCCAGAACGACATAGCATACGAGCTCGATGAGGGCCGCGGAGGGCGGGCGGACAAGACGGGAGCCGGCCAGAATATTTTCCACGACCTGAGCCTGGATCTCCACCCCGTCCATTCGGGCAGCCACCGGGGTGGCCACCACATCGATGGTGCCCACCGCCGTTATCCCGATGATCGCCACCTTCCCCTTGAATGCACCGGGCGCGACCTGACCGTTGAGCACGGAAAGGGCGGATATTCGCCGGCCCGCGTAGGCCGGGGAAAAGTAAAGCCGGATGCGACCGTCCGCATCGGTGGGGAAAAAGGCATCGGCGATCTGCACGCCCCGGATTCCCTTTTCATCCGAGCGGACGCTGTACCAGTTGACCCCGGCGGCGGTTCTCAGCAGCTCCAGGGAAAGGGCCGGAGCCAGCTGGCCGCCCACGGACATGACCAGCGGCATGAAGCGGACCACCCCGTCCGGATCCCGGGTGTCGTTGAGATACCCGCAGCCGAAGGCGGCGGTTTCGAGCACCGCAATGTTGGTCAGATGACCCTGGTAGCCGGTTGCATGGGCGGCGGCCGATTCGCCCACCACGATCACCGGCGTCTGGCGGGATGCGCCGCCGGGCCCCTGCCCGCTTCCGATCAGTGCGGCCCGGGCCACCACCGAAGGAACCTGGCGCAGGGTTTGGGCCAGAAGTTGGTCGTTGGAGGGAAGTGCTGCGAGTTCTTCTCTGATTTTCGGGCTGATTTCGGACCGGTGGGCGAGAACGACCTGGGGAGAGAGGCTGTCGGGCTCGGGCATGATGATGTCGTAGCCGACCGATTCGGCTCCGAGCCGGTAAACAGCCGCCGTGAGCTCCGCCAGGCGGGTTCGGGGCCAGGGCCACCGGCCGAGGGCCTTGAGGCTGGGCTCGTCGATGTCGACGATGATCACCGGCAGCCGATCGATTTTCCGGGGAAAAATGCGCTGGTAGGCATCGAACACCGCGTTTCGGGCCGGCCGCCAGCCGTCCCCCCCGTATGCCGCAAAGAAGACGGCAACCATCACCAGCAGAACGGCGGCCGCCGGTCGACCCCGCCCCCCGGTCAGCGCAAGGGCGAATCGGGCCGCACCCTTTGCCGGCCCACTTTTACCGTACTCGACCGCCAAGGGCTATCCCTCCCCGAAGTTTGTAAAGATCCGGGCCCGGAGGACCCGGCTTTGAGTTAAGCCCGGAGGGCATGAATCCCTGTGGCGGCCTTAAATCCGAAATTCGAATATCGAAATTCGAAAAAAATCCGAACATAAAATCGCGTCAGCGATCTTATCAAAGGTCTATGACCATGTCGTCGTAGGCCGTGGTGATCTTCAGGTGTTTGCCCTCCCCGACAATCTCGGCGTAGCGCCGGGTCTCCTGCAAAATGGTGTGAAGCATCTCGTCGTCGTAGGAAGGTTCGTGGTGAAACATGCAGTAGTGTTTCACCCCGGCCAGCAGGCAAAGTTCAGCGCCGATGACGTTGCTCGAATGCCCCCAGTCCTCCTTGACGGTGATCATCTCCGCCAGGGAATACATCGCATCGAAAACGACCAGATCGGCGTTTCGGAAAAAATCCACAAACGGTCCGATCCCGCTGTCGTCCTGCTGTTTGTGCTCGGCGTCGGTGGAGTAGACCAGGGTTTTTCCGTCCCGCTCGAAGCGGTACCCGTAAGAACCGCCGTGGTGCGGCTGGACCATGAGCTTTACGCGGAAGCCGTTGATGGCGTGCCACCGGTCCGGTGCAAGATGCACGAACTCGATGTCGGCCCCGAGCTGATCCCAGTAAACCGGAAAACAGGGATTGGACTGCTGTCGCTCGAAAGCCTCCTCCATGACGGACGGCTCGTGCCCGCCGTAGATGCGGATCGTGTTGCCTGGAATATAGGCCGGGGGAAAGAAGGGAAAGCCCATGATGTGGTCCCAGTGCAGGTGGGACATAAAAATATGAAACAGCCGGACGGGCTCGGCGGCCTCGGCCCCCATGATCTGCTGTCCGAACCGACGCAGCCCCGAGCCCATGTCCAGCAGGGTCGGCTCTTTTCCGGACTCGATTTGAATGCAGGAGGTGTCCCCCCCGTATCCGTGCCGCACGGGGAATTCGAGAACGTCGTCGATGAACGAATCGATCTGCGCGTCGGTCTCCAGGCTCCGGCCGGCGGCCTGCACAAGGGCCCGTCGGATCTTTTCACGGATCGCCCGGCCACCTGCCGCCACGGGGATGGACCCCCGCGTGCCCCAGAATCGAACCTGCATCAGCCCTCCTCGGCTCCGGGCGACAGCGCCTGCAGCGCCTCCTCGACTGTGGGGTAGATCTTCAGAACCAAGTCGAACCGGCTGATCTTGAAAATCTCGGCGATCAGCGGCTGCAAGGCGGCAACCGCCAGCTTCCGCTGTTGACCCGCCAGGGTTTTGGCCGCGATCATCAACACCCGGAGGCCGGCACTGGTCATGTACTCCAGCTCTTCCAGGTCCAGCACAAGGGCGCCGGTCTGGTCCTCGCCCAGATGGCTTTTGAGCGCTTCTTCGAAGTCTTTGGCGGACTTGTGATCGATCCGCCCCTTGATGTCGATCAGGGTTGCGTCCGGGAGCTGCTGCACAGAGTAGTCCATAGGCTCTTTTCCCACGGTTGGTTGGGTCACCCCCCCGCAGCGGGGGTGGTTCGGCCGAAAGTCAGGGTCAGCACGTTGCAGTCCCCCTCCCTTCGATATTCGACGAGGTCGGTCATCGTCCGGACGAAAAAAACCCCCAGCCCACCCACCTGCCGGGACGCCAGTTCGGCCAGCATGTCGGGAACCGGAAGAGACAGGGGGTCAAACGGCACCCCGTGGTCCTGGATCGCCAGCACCAGGCGTTCCTCGTCGTTCTCGCACCGGATCTGAACGTCTCCGGAGGATTGCGGATACGCGTAGGTCAGGATGTTGACCAGGGATTCTTCGACGGCCAACTCCACTTCCCGCACCCGGTTCGGGGAAAATCCCCTGTCCGCGGCTCTGGCCGAAACGAAGTGAAGCAGCTCGTCCAGACTCTTTTTTTCTGCCGGACGCTGTATCTGGAGCATCTACCGTCACCATCGATCAGGGCTCGGGCCCGCAAGCCTGTTCCGGTCAAATATCCCTTTCGGCCGGCCCCCAGCCGGTGAGCACTTCTCCCCCATAGCGGAAGGCCTCAGGAACCCCCCTGAAGGGGGCGATCACCAGGCCTAAAACATCGAAATTCGAAGCACAGATGGCCAAACCGCGCCAAAAGCGCACCGCCCGTAAAAGGTCAATGGGCACATCCGAATGACCGAAATTCAGTATTCGAATTTCATGCTTTTCCCGTTTCCCGCCGGAGCGGTTCCCCCTTTCCGGGCCCCCCAACAGCGGTGGAGGGTTTGGGTCGCAACGAAAATGGGCCGGGCCGCCGACTCCGCAGCCTATAGCAGAATCGGCAACCGTTTTGAAGGGGCCGGCGTCGGTCCGGCTACATGGTGGCCGTCATGGCCACCAGGGTAAACAGCCCGACGGCTCCGAAAAACACCATGTCGTTTTTCCGAAAGAGCGCGTCGAACCAATCCTTGCCCTCGTCGCGGAGGTTTCCGATTCGCATGAGATAGACGTAGGTAAAGGCCGCACCTCCGATCCAGGCGATAATCGTCGCAAACTTGGCCATGAAAATTCCTTTCGGGGATAAGTTGACCTTGAAACGCTGCAATTGAATCGCATTGTAACCGAAAGATGCCCCTTGACTCAATACCTGTAACGTCAACCATTCATCCACGGGGGTGGATCATGAATAAAGAACAATGCACTTCGGAAAAAATTTCCAGCCGGACGGTGGGGATCATCATCCTTCCGCTGGCCCTGTTCATCGGCTTTTTCGGTGCCCTGATCGTACCGGTGCTCGGCGCCTTTTTCGCCGTGCCGCTGCTCATTTTGGCAGGGGTTTTCATTGCTGCCCCGCAGAGCCGGGTTTGCAAGCTCCTGTTGGGCGACAACGCCCGGTAAAAGACCGCAGGCGCCCAACCCGGGCAAGCACCCCCAGCTGCGACGCGTCCGGCAGTGCCGACGTCCGGTAGCCGAGTCGGACTATCCGCCGGGGGGACTGTGCTGCGGGCGACACGTTCGCGGAATCGGTTCACATACAGGTACCAAGAGGATCTCGATGGGAAAGCAGCTGGTGCTGGCCGGAGGAGGCCACGCGCACATGCTCGTCCTGGCACAACTGGGGCGGATCACCGGCAGCGGGATTGCGGTGACCGTGGTCCAACCGTCGCCTTTCCACTACTACTCGGGCATGGGTCCGGGAATGCTCGGGGGGTTTTACCTTCCGGAGCAAATCCGCTTCGACACCCGAAAAACGGTGGAATCCGGCGGCGGAACCTTCCTTCAGGACCGGTTGCAGGCCATCGATCCGACGGAAAAAACCGTCTCCCTCGCCTCGGGTCGAGTTCTCCCATACGATGCCCTTTCCCTGAACATCGGCTCGGAAGTGTCGACGCCCATCTCAGACGGAAAGGAAGATGGCGTATTTTTCGTCAAGCCGATCGAAGGCCTGGTCAGGGCCCGCGAGCGCTTCCTGGCGTTGGCCGCCCGGGGACCGGTGGATGTGGCGGTGATCGGCGGCGGGGCCTCTGCAGTGGAGATCTGCGGCAATCTCATGGGGCTGGCCCACCGCAAAAGGCTTCATCCGCCGAGGATCCGAATGTTTGCCAGAGAAGGGGTGCTGCCCAACCGGCCGGCGTCGGTGGTTCGCCGGGTGAGACAATCCCTGGAGGGCCGGGGGGTTTCGATCCAAGAGAAGGTGTCGGTGCAGCGGGTGGAAGCCGGCCGCCTGTGGACCGATGCGGGCGAAGAGCAGCGGGCG
>JASFPT010000204.1:0-7597 GCA_050115795.1 Desulfobacterales bacterium | reverse complement strand
GCTGGTTGAGGATGATGAGATAAGCAATCAGGGCGGACTGAAGCGTAAAAAAAGCGACCGCTCCCATGACTGCCCAGAAATATTTTTCAAAAAAAGTGGTTTCCCGGTGCAGGACCACACTGCCCTTGGGCAGACGGCCTTCGGGGATACCCCAGCGGCGGAGCTGCCGCCAATCGAATTGGTACTCGAGCAGCCCTTCGCGAACCGGTGAAATCGCTGCCGGCATCTCCCCTCGCAAAATGCGCAGCGCGATCCGCCCGGCCTCAAGGCCCATCTTCTTGAAACTGATGACATGCCCCCCCACGCCGCCAACGTCTGCATTCGAGTCGAACAGCACATACACCGGCGCGTTCGCACGGGCCGCCACCTCCCGGGTAACCTCACGGGTATAAAAAGCGGTTCCCGTGGTACTCACATGATAGGCCGTCAGCAGAATGACGCTGTGATCGGGCAGGTCTTCTACGGCTGCCATCATTTCTGCCAGCGGCGTTCCGATGAAATGCTGGATCGCAATCCGTTGCTCGTAGCGGCGGCTTGCCGCCAGGGCCTGCTTCCCTAAAAGCCGATCCATGTCCGATGCACCGGAGATGATCACCAAACGTTCCGTGTCCGGTTGGAGGGTCAGCGCCGCCTCGATAGACCCTTGGGGATCCGCCGACGCAAAAACGCCTGTCATTTTGGGTTTCCGGAAAAGCGCCGGCAATTCGACGCCCGATGGAAGGATGTCGAGAACGAGGGTCGGTGACCCACGAAAGAGGTGATCCCCGAACCGCCTGAAAATCGGCGTGAGGCTCGGTCCTACGGCAATCAAAAGGTCGAAGGTCAGTGCCTTGTATTTTTGCGAATAGAAATCGATGACGGCTTTTTCTTCATGAAAATCCGAAAACCGAGCCGTATCCATGTATTCGGCATACCAATTCAAAGGGCTCGAATACCCCGCTTTGACCACGTTCCTCATTTCACGCAGAACCAGGTCGTAGGCTGGCAGTCCGTATTCGCCGGCCATCAGAAGCATTACATTGCGGGGCTTCGGCGGGTCGGCGGAAGATGCCGGAAAAGCCAAGACGAGGAGCAGTCCCAAGGCAGCGATGGCGCTGCGCAACGCCGGCAGCCGACGCACAACGCCTGGCTTTGCAAGCCTCGGTTGGATCGGGGACGAAGACGGATCGGATGCCCGGGATGTCTGGCGCATGGCCACCCTTCACGCTGGTTGTTTCATCGATGCCGGAACGGTGGGGTTGCCGCGAATTTTCTCCGGCGCGTTTGGCACCTAATGTAAGCGGATAGCCGTGGCGGGTTCAACCTTTTTTCATGCAAATCTGAAAGCTCTTCCGGCAGGCCATTTCCGGTGAGCATCGGCCGGCCGAAGGATCGGCTGGCACCGGCTTCATTGCGCCGTTATTTCCAGAATTTCAATGATATCCCCGACCATGTGGATGCTTCCGACATCGTTTCGGACGCGGACAGTCGCCCTCACTTTCATGCCGTCTTTCTGAAAGGCCTCCGGAAGATCGAGGGGTTCATAGGTTTTTCCGTCGTCACTTTGGATCACGAACAATCCGCCTTCCAGATCCATGTATACGACGGTCCCCCGGATATCGAATGCCCCCATATCTTGGCGGCCCTGGAAGAGATCCGAGTTGTCAGCGGCGCATCCGATCATCACATGCGATGCCACAAAGACCAGAACCCATAAAAGGATCCCCCGGGGCCCACAGTCATTCTTATACGGCTTTGTTTGTCTCATTGTTCATTTCCAATTCTCTATTCTTTTTTTCCCGCCGCCGACAGCGCGGTGGTCTCCAGGCCCGCCTCAGAGGCGAATGTTTCGGGCGCGGAGGGCCAGGCTTAGGCGATGAACACCCCGTCGCAGGCTATGCAGTGCCGCAGCTCCGCTGCGACCAGCATCGGGTTGGTGAAGACCACCTTGTAGCCATGCACGTAGATATGGACGTCCCATTTTTTGAAAACGGCAAGCTTGCCGTCGATCCATTCGGCAAACTGCCGGCCGGCGGCTTTCGGATCTTTCGGGATCGTTTTCGGATCGGTGAAGATCGAACCCACGCTCGTTCAGATAAAAGGGCGTCCCGGTTTCAGGAGTCGGCTTCCGGTCGGTGGCATAGAGCATGCCCCGGTAGGGCGCCTGGATACGACCGTCGATTTCTCCGAATGGATCGATTTTCCCGGCCATGAACAGGACCGGAGCCGGCATCAGGTCGACCACGCAGGGATTTTTCCCTGCACAGGGCGTCAACCCGTTCGCCCCATCGATGACCTGCAGCAAGAGAAGTCTCCTCCGGCTCCTGAGACCGGCCGCAAGATATCGGATGCTGTTCATCATTGCTCGGCTTCCTTCTCCCACTGAAGGTACGCGACATCGTCAAGCCCGATGGGCCGGCTCGAGACCCAGAGCACGGCGCGAAGCCCGTCCGTAAAATAGGGGTCTCCGGTCAGGTTGGTTCTCGGGGATTCGATGGAGGCGGCACCGACGCCGCCGGCAAGGGCAAATTTTTCCAACCCTTGCGAATACATGAGATCCTGAATCAGGTAGCTGCGGGTTTCGTCCACATCCGGATCGATTTTATGGGTCACCAGCGTTTTTCTGGTAAACCGCACGCCGATGTCGCGGCTGATTTGTCCCACCCAGACCAGCTCTCCCCTGAATTGAACCGGGGCCAGCCACAATCTCAGGTGATTGCGTTCGTGAATCGTGGTGCGCGCCTTTTGAAGCGCGATATCCTGCCGTCTGCCGAATACGTAAAGGGCGCTGACCGGAGAGTGGCGATAGTGCCCGCCAAAGAGAAAGGATAAACCGGTTTTCCAGGCGGAGCCGGCGGTGATCGTTTCGGTTTCGTCCCAGCCGGCGCGAATGAAGGCATGGTAGACATCGTCCCCGCTGCCGACGACGATCAGGTTGAGCGGATCGCCGGACTGATCGCCGGCCTTGTCGACCGTACAGCACGGCAGGGCCTGGAGGTAGGCAACAAAATCTTCCTCGTCTTCCATGTTCTGCCATTGGGATTTCGGGTAGAGGTTTTCAAAATCGATCGTGCGGTGGTCGATTCTCAGACCCGGCACCGGAATGAAAAAAGAAAAGGTTCTCACCTCCCGGTCTTCTCCCACCACGTCGACCACAAACGCCTTGGTGCCCTCGTCCAGGTTGGTGAAAACGAAGCCGCCCCGGCTGGTCCCCGGATGCACATAGATATCCTTGCCGTTTTCGAAAAAGTGGCGATCCATTTTTTCGTTGGCGGATCTGGAAAAGCGATAGTGATTCAGAAAAGCGGCTTCCAAAGGAGTGTAGTACAACGGATCCACACCGACGGGAAAAAACCAGACCGGACTTTCATCCCTGTTTTCGATCTCGATCCAGACGGGCTGCACACCGTCGGCATACAAATCGACACCGAATATCTGCCGTGTTTCGTCTCTGCTGGGCACGGCGGCCGCGACCTGCACCTGGTTTACACTTTTGACCTGTGCACGCTCCAGAAAGGGCGACTCTTTCGACGGCCGGGGATTGTATGCGGCGCATCCCTGAACAAAGACGGCAATCAAGATGATGGCAAACAGAAGGCGGCGCAGCCGCATGGATCCGCTCCTATCTCGTTTTGTCTTGTGCCTCGACGTCCCCGGGTTTTGCGGGCAAACGACCCAACATCAGGTTTCTTCTTTCGAGAACGGGTCTTTCCCATGGCTCGAACTGCACTTCCGAGAGCGACACCGGTTCACCGGAAACCCATGCCACAAGACAGAGACCGTCGGTAAAATAGTCGTCCTCATGAAGACCTTTTCGGGGTTGGGCCAGGGTGGAGATGCTCGACAATCGAACGTAGCCGTATTTTAAAAGAGACTGCGCGTACCACAGGTCCTGCAGCAGGTAGGTGCGGGCTTCGTCCACATCCGGCTCGAGCACGAAGGGGGTCCAGACAGACCGCCGTATGATGCGGCTGATCTGCCCTACCCATACGTTTTTCCCGTTGAAACGATGGGGGCTCAGCCACAACCGCAACTGGTTGCGCTCGTTGAGGGTGGACCGGGATTTCCGAAATGCCGCATCCTGCGACCGGTTGAACAGGTAGAGCGGTTTTACGGGCTGATATCTGAATTCCCAGGGCATGTGTGCGATCGGATCGTAGGCGGATGCGGCCGCGGTTTCATCCCAGCCGCTGCGCAGCAGGGTGTAAAGCAGGTCCTCTCCGCGCCCGATGATGACCACGTTGATCGGATCCGCCGGGCGCCCACCGCCTTTATCGGTCGCACAGCAGGGCAGTTCCTCGATGGTGCTTCGGAATGCCCGGGAATTTTCCAAATCGACCAGGTCACGCTCCGGATACAAGCCGGTCCAATCCACTTCCCGGTGGTCCACCTGTAGGCCGGCGACCGGGATCAGAAAGGTGAAGCTGCGTGCCTGTTGATCTTCACCGATTACATCTACGTTGAACGCCTTGGTCCCCAGTTCGAGATTCGTAAAGACGAACCCCGAGCGAACATCGCCCGGATCGACCGCACCGCGGATGGCATATTGGTGAAAGTGACGGTCCATCTGCTGCCTGGCGGCTTTTGAATAGCCGGAATGGTGCAGGTAGGCCACTTCAAGCGGAGAGAAGTAGTTGGGATCGATGCTCACCGGCGCAAGCCACATGCGGTGCTCGGTCTTGTTTTCGACTTCCAACCAGACCGGTTGGATTCCTTTCTTGTACAAGGGCAGACCGAATACGGTTTCACTTTCGATCGCATCGAGCACCGTCGCCGAAACACGGATGCCGTTATCCTCCTGGTCCACGGTCCGGCTCCGGAAGGAGGCTTCATTCACCGGCGGCGGGTTGAATCCGGCGCATCCGTGCAAGAGCGCACCGGCGATCATAAAGACCGTCAGGGTGTATGCGACTGCATGGGGAACAATGATGCTGCGCGACAACACAGGATTTTTTCTCCAACGTGCTCGGGGGTCTATTTCCGGATCAAAATGATGGTTTCCCCCGCCTGAATGGCGGTGATTCCTTCCCGGGCAACCACGGCCATCGACAGGAAAATCGAGACGAAACAGCGGCGCATCGGAAGGAATCCGTTCCTCTTCCTCTGAAACACTCGTGCTTTAAGGATCTTTCATATCCCAAAGGCGGTTTCGATACAACGCACGCTACTCAATCGGTTCGAAGCTGAATTTCTGCCCGGCCACAGTCGCCTCGTACATCAGTCCGCCCTTGGCGTGGATGAAGATGGCCATCCCCTTGTTATAGCCGCCGCCGGCCTGGGCAGCAGTCTTTGGACCCGCACTGGCCCCGGCCGTGGCCCCCTTGGTTCCGGCCTGGGCCTGGGCACCGGCGGTGATGGCCACGGCCGATGCGGTGGCGTCGAACTCGAAACTGCCGCTGGTAAACTCGTCGTAGGCGCGCTGGTCCTGAAAGAAGATGATCTGGCTGTAGGCCTGGCCGCCGAGCTGAAAGCCGATCGAAGCCTGGAACATCTTGGAAATGCCGGTCACCTTCCCGCCGTGGTAGACTTGGCCTCTTCCGTAGGCGCCGCCGATGCCGACGCCGCCTTTTCCGATGGTGGGAAACACGGCATAACCGTAGGCACTTTTAAAATACGGCTGAAGGGCAGGGGTTTCCTGAAACACCTTGATGGCCGCAGAATAGTCCTTGATCTCGGCGGCATCAAGACCGGCGGCAAACACGGCCAACAGCAGGGCTGCAAAACAGATGGATACAGTTTTCATCGGATTTCCTTTCTTCTGATTCTGGGTTCGGATAGTTTTCATTGAAAAGGTTCGTCATTTTCGCGAAGGCGAGAATCCAGTTGGCATTTCGCTCAAAGGCATAGATGCCCGACGGAGTTTATCCCGCACTTGATGCGGGGCGGACATGACGGGGAAAAATTCCCACGGCCTCATACGAGTAAACTGTTGATTTTACCAAGCAGCGCTACTGCCCCGGGCATCCGCCTTCCTTGAGGTAGCGGCCATTCACCCAGCCCGTCACGCCGTTGTATTCGATGAGGCACCACCGGGGCCGCTCCCTTTCGATCTTTTTTTTCTCCGCCTCCGACAGTGTGGTGAACTCCTTGAGGGTCAGCCCGCCGACGCACCGGATGTTCCTGATGCACTGGCCGTCGGGCGGGATCTCGCCGATGATTTTTGATTTCGCATTGGCCTCCTGCCGGATGTTGAGCACATCGCCCTGAGCAACGCCGTGCACCTGCCAGTGGTCCGGACCGTCGGCCGTCGAAAATGCGAGCGGCGGCATCAAAAGCAAAAGGACCAGGGCGGCCAGCAAATAGCGCATTGATCTCCTCCTCGTTCGAGGGTGGGTTTTTGGAATCTCATGTGAAACTTCACCCGACACCGCTGTATTTCGTAGGGCACGACCTCCGTGTCGTGCCGTCCTGAACGCCACGGAGACCATTCGAATTTGCTCATGACAAGCCGTTCCCTACACAGTCTGAGGCTTCGAGATAAGTTTCACGTAATAGCCCTATTTCAGCCCCGTATCCTTCAGCGCCTGCTTGCACCGACTGCTGACTTTCTTTTCGTTTTTATCCAGGCAATCCAGGAGCCGGCCTTCTCCCGCCGTCACTTCGGAGCAGAACGCATCGAGATCGTCGCCGCACTCGTTGGCCACATAGCTCAAGGCGGACACGGCGCGCTCGAGCTGGGAGGCTGCGTCGAAAAGGGCATACTCGCATTGCCCGCTCAACTTGTCCTCATGGGCATAGAGGCACGCCAGGATGCGTCCTTCGCCGGGGGTAACGTCCTTGCAATAGGCGAGGATTTCCTTCTCGCAGCCGGTTGCCACGGTCTTCACGAGCCCTTCGGCCACGGCTTCGACGGGCCCCTTTTCCTGGGCGAACAGGGTGCCGGCGTAAAATATGACAATGCACAACAGGATACCGATGGTAATGACGTTTCGCATGATTCTTTCCTTTCTTTTTTGTTTAAAATGCTTCCCGAATACCGACGTAAATCCCTTTGTTGTCACCATTGCCGACGGCGGCGTCGATGCGAAAGTTGATCTTCTGGTCGGTGTTGATCATGTACCGGAGGCCGACGCCGCCGCTGTAGTAGATGTCCTCGGTGATGAGCGCCTGCAGGTCGTCGTCCCACAATTTCGAAAGGCCGCCGAAGGCCACCGCACCCCAGCGGTCGGCAAACTGCCACCGAACCTCCGCCTGGCCGGCCAGAAGCGTTCGGCCCGATATCTCGCCGGATTTGAACCCCCTCAGGTCGCTTTGCTGGCCGAGGCGGGACTTGTCCGAGTACGGGGTGTCTTCCGTACCGGTGCGGCCGTATATCCGAAGGGCCAGAACGTGTGCCGGCGTCAGACCGATGTAGTGGTTCACGGCGGCGTCGGCCACGGCATAGTCCGCCTCGTTGCCCCAGGAGGACGGCTTGAAAAAACCCTTTATCTCGGCCAATGTTCCCGAGCTGGGATAATGGATGTTGTCCCGGGAATCGTAGGAAACCACCGGTCCGATCCCGCCGGAAGTGGTGTCCGCGGCGCCGACCCGATCCAGGTAATCGGCATCCTGCGGGGTGTCCGGCCGATAACGGACGTCGGACACAAGACCCTGCATGCCAAGGAACCAGTTGCCTTCG
>JASFPT010000203.1:0-7607 GCA_050115795.1 Desulfobacterales bacterium | reverse complement strand
GACAGCGGTGTGACATCGAGCAGGAGAACGTCCTTGACGTCGCCCTTGAGCACCCCGCCCTGGATGGCCGCACCCACGGCCACCACCTCGTCGGGGTTGACCCCCTTGTGGGGCTCTCTTCCAAAGATCTTCTTGACCCGCTCCTGGACCGCCGGCATCCGGGTCATGCCGCCCACCAGGATCACTTCGTCGATTTCCTTTGCCGAAAGCCCGGCGTCTTTGATGGCCGTGCGGCAGGGCCCCTCGACCCTGTCGACCAGGTCCGAGACCAGCGACTCGAGCTTGGCCCGGCTGATGCGGATGTTCATGTGCTTCGGACCGCTGGCGTCTGCCGTGATAAAGGGCAGGTTGACATCGGTCTCCATGGAACCGGAAAGCTCCATCTTGGCCTTTTCCGCCGCCTCCTTGAGCCGCTGCAGGGCCATCTTGTCCTTGCGCAGGTCGATTCCCTGGTCCTTTTTGAACTCGTCTGCCAGGTAGTCGATGATCCGCAGGTCGAAGTCCTCGCCGCCCAGGTGGGTGTCGCCGTTGGTGGCCTTGACCTCGAAGACCCCCTCGCCGATCTCCAAAATCGAGATGTCGAAGGTGCCGCCGCCCAGGTCGAAGACGGCGATCTTCTGGTCGGCCTTTTTGTCGAGCCCATAGGCCAGGGAGGCTGCGGTGGGCTCGTTGATGATCCGCTGCACATTGAGGCCCGCAATCTTTCCCGCGTCCTTGGTGGCCTGGCGCTGGCTGTCGTTGAAATAGGCCGGCACCGTGATCACCGCGTCGGTGACCTTCTCGCCCAGGTAGTCCTCGGCATATTTCTTGATGTGGGACAGGATGAACGAGGAGATCTCCGCCGGGCTGTAGCGCTTGTCCTTCATCGCGATGCGCACGTCGCCGTTGTCTGCCTCCTCCAGCTTGTAGGGCAGTATGGCGATGTCGTTCTGGACTTCTTTGGACTTGAACTTGCGGCCGATCAGGCGCTTGACCGCAAAAACCGTGTTGGTGGGGTTGGTAATCGCCTGGCGTTTGGCAATTTGCCCCACAAGCCGTTCTCCGCTTTCGTTGATGGCGACGATGGACGGCGTCGTCCGCCCACCTTCCGCGTTGGCAATGACCTTGGCATCTCCCCCCTCCATGACCGCCACGCAGGAGTTGGTGGTGCCCAGGTCGATTCCGATGATTTTACCCATTTTCCTCCTCCTTCACCCGAGACAAAAAATTTCGGCAGTAATGAGCTTCTCAAAAGATTGGGTCAGCCGGAGCTGCCGGCATCGTTTTCTTGCGCGGCCGTCGGGGCGGAAACAACGACCATGGCGGGCCGCAGAAGACGGTCGTGAAGCGTATAGCCTTTTTGCAGTTCGGTGATCACGGTGTTGCCCGGAACGTTTGGCCGGGGCTCTTGCATCATCGCCTGGTGGTAGGCCGGATCGAATGGTTCATTGAGGCTTTGAATCGATTTGACGCCGAACCGCTCCAACACCCGCAGGATTTCACGAAGCGTAAGCTCCACCCCCTCCCGGATTCCCTTGTCGTCTGCCGTGGGATCTTCGACGGATATCAGCGCTCTTTCCAGGTTGTCCACCACCGGAAGCAGTTCCTTGATCAGCTTCTCGTTGGTAAACTTCCGGTAGTCCTCCATCTCCCTGGCGGAGCGTTTCTTGAAATTGTCGAAATCGGCGCATACCCGAAGATATTTGTCGTAATTTTCCCGCGCCTCGTTTTCGGCCTTTTCCAGCCTGCCCGGAAGGGCGTCATCGGGCGAGACCTTGCCGGTGGCGCCTTCTTGCTCGCCGGCTTCTTCCGATTCTGCCGCCGGCGTCTCCTCCTGCTGGACGAGATCTTCCGTCGCGGCCGGATGAACCTGCGACTCGACTTCTTCGGTGACCGACACTTTCTTTCCCTTCACCATCCTACGACACTTCCTCTCTGCGATTTTACAAGGGTTAGCGGGCAAAACTTTGCCTGAAAAATAATACGGTATGGGAGCATGTCAAGATGAACCGGAGCCCTGAGTAGCGGTGGTTTGCGCGCCGGTGGGCCCGTTTGGGGAATGGGTCGACCGACCGTACCGGCAGACGGCACGACAGGGGGGGAAAGGTTGTGCACCCTCCATCGAATGTGCCCCTCGATCGTGGCTTGCTCAAATGACCGGGAACGATCCGCGACACAGGCCGCATCGCTTATCGCTGCTTCCTTCCGGACCTGACGAGGTTCACGACCGCCTGTTGCGCGGCGGCCGGCCGGCGCTTGCCACGACGTCGGGAACCAAATCCTCGGGAGGGAATTCAGCCCCGCGTAAGCGGATTTCGGGTTCAGGGCACCGCTAGCTCCCCGCCTAGCACAACCCGGACCGATGATAAGGGATCTGAAAACTTTTTCAAGAAAAAAGGCGACGCGAAGGCGGCATGCGCCTGTATCATGGGGTCTTTGTTGACTTTTTAACCTTGCTGGCATAGGGTCCGGACGTCCGGGTAACGATCCCGCCCGGCGCCCTGAAAGCGGCGCCGTCCAGGGGCTTACCGCGCCGATGCCAACCGCTCACATCTATTTATAAGGGAACGCTATGTGGAAACACCTGCTGATCGCGCTTCTTCTATCTGCCAGCCTGATGTCCACCGGTTGCCCTGCCCTCATCGCCGGCGCAGGCGCAGGCGCCGGGGTCTACACCTACGCCGAGGGCGACTTGACCCGAACCTACCAAGCCCCTTTTGACAAGGCCCTGGCGGCGGCGATGGAAACCCTTCACGCCCTGAGGATGACGGTGATCGAGAAGCCGACCGGAGACGCGATCAAGTCGGTGATCAAAGCCGAACGTTCAGACGGCACGCCGGTCACGATCACCCTGAACATGGTATCGCTGAATATCACCGAAATCGGCGTGCGATCCGGCGTCGTGGGATACTGGGATCAGAAAGTCTCCAAAATCGTCCATGCCAACATCGCCCAGCGGCTGCAGTAAAACCGGCTTTGTCGCTTCGGTCCTGAGGACCCTTTCCGCCCACCGGATGATCGCCGCCGGCGATTCGATCCTGGTCGCCGCCTCCGGGGGCCCGGACTCCATCGCCCTGGTTCACTCTCTGTTTCAGATCGCCCAGGATCAGAGCATCCCGATCGCCCTGGCCCACCTGCACCACGGGCTGCGCGGGGCCGAAGCCGACCGCGATGCCGAGTTCGTCGCGCGGCAGGCGACGGCCATGGGCCTTCGCCTGTTTTCCGATCGTCTGGATGTCCACGCCTATCGCAGGCGCCATCGCCTCTCGTTGGAAGAAGCCGCCCGGAAGCTTCGATACGCCTCTCTCCGGCATATGGCCGACCGCCACGGATTTTCCAAAATCGCCGTGGGCCACCACGCCGACGACAGCGCCGAGTCGATCCTGCTGTTCCTGCTGAGGGGGGCCGGCCCCAGGGGCCTGGGCGGCATTGCGCCGAAGCGGGGGCGGTTCGTGCGTCCGCTGATCGACCAGCGGAGGGAGCAGATCCTGGCCTACCTGGAAGAAAACGACATCCCTTATGTGGTCGATTCCACGAACGCCGATCGAAGGTTTCTCCGGAACCGGATCCGCCACGACCTGATCCCTCAGCTTTCCGCCGAGTACAACCCGCAACTGACCGAATCGCTCCTGCGACTTTCGACCATCGTGCAGGCCGAAGATCGCTGGATGGATGAACTGGCGGAAAAGATGTTCGAAAAGGCGGTGATCGGGGAGGAACCGGAGCGGCTGTCGCTGTCGGTGTCCCGCCTTGCCGCCCTGCCGGAGGCGGCTTGCCGAAGAGTGCTAAGAAAAACCGTCACCGAGCTGCAGGGCGATCTGCGGCGGATCGGCTTTCGCCACCTGGAGGCGGTCGGCACGCTGCTGCATCAGAAGAAGGGAACCGGTGAGCTTCACCTGCCCCGGGGTCTGCGTGTTTTCCGGTGCTACGACCGGCTCGAATTCTGCCAAGACGATCGGTTGTCGCAGGCCGATGCCCCAAAATACCGGCTTTGCATCGAAGCGCCCGGGGAGTTTCGGCTCCCGGTCGGCGGGCTCCTGCTGCGGCTTTCGGTCTGCGGTCCGGTCGATTTCGGCCGGCTCGCCCGATCTGGACAGCAGGTTGCCTTTTTTGATATGGGAAAATTCTGTTTTCCGGTTACGGTGCGCAACGTGCGGCCCGGGGATCGTTTCCGCCCCTCGGGAATGGCCGGCACCCAGAAGGTCTTCGACTTTTTTGTGAACCGGAAAGTGCCCCGGCATCTTCGCTCAAGCTGCCCCTTGTTGGTTTGTGGAGGCAAGATCGCCTGGGTGGTCGGCCACCGCACGGCCGAGGATTTCAGGGCAGGGCCCGAGAGCCGGCAGGTTCTTCGCGCCGAACTGCTTGCCGATCCCGATTAAGTGATTAGCATCAAGCCAGGCCGGGTCCGGAGTGCAGGCACCGGCGGGCTGTGACCCCGAGAGGAGAAAGTCTTTGAGCCCCTTTTACAAGAATCTCGCCCTCTGGATCGTCATCACGATGATGATGATCATGCTCTACAATCTGTTCAATCAGCAGCACCTCGCCGAGACCAGCATCAGCTACACCGAATTTCTCTCCATGGTCTCCGAAGAACGGGTCCAGAAAGTGGTGATTCAGGGCCAGGAGCTGACGGTGACCGACCAGAACCAGAGCCGGTTCAAGGTCTATGCCCCCCAGGATGCCGATCTGATCAAGACCCTCCGTCAAAAGGGGGTGATCATCAGCGCCAAACCGCCTTCCGAGTCCCCGTGGTACATGTCGGTGCTGGTTTCCTGGTTTCCGATGATCATCCTCATTGCCGTGTGGATCTTTTTCATGCGCCAGATGCAGGCCGGCGGGGGAAAGGCCCTCTCTTTCGGGAAGAGCCGCGCCAGGCTGATGTCCGACCAGTCGGCCCGGGTCACTTTCGAGGACGTGGCCGGTATCGACGAGGCCAAGGAAGAGCTCAGCGAGATCGTCGAATTCCTGCGCAACCCGAAAAAGTTTACCCGCCTGGGTGGCCGTATCCCCAAGGGCGTCCTGCTGATGGGCCCGCCGGGCACCGGTAAAACTTTGCTGGCACGGGCCATTGCCGGGGAAGCCGGGGTGCCGTTCTTCAGCATCAGCGGATCGGACTTCGTGGAGATGTTCGTCGGGGTGGGCGCCTCACGCGTCCGGGATCTGTTCGTTCAAGGCAAGAAAAATGCCCCCTGCATCATCTTCATCGACGAAATCGACGCCGTGGGCCGACACCGGGGAGCGGGTCTGGGCGGCGGCCACGACGAGCGCGAGCAGACCCTGAACCAACTGCTGGTGGAAATGGACGGGTTCGAGTCCAACGAGGGAGTCATTCTGATTTCGGCCACCAACCGGCCCGACGTGCTCGACCCGGCGCTTCTCCGGCCCGGCCGCTTCGACCGCCAGGTAGTGGTTTCGATGCCGGATATCCGCGGACGGGAGAAAATCCTCCGGGTACACATGAAAAAGACCCCCATCGGACCGGATGTGGAGACCGAAATTCTGGCCAGGGGAACCCCGGGCTTTTCCGGGGCGGACCTGGAAAACCTGGTCAACGAGGCGGCGCTGATCGCCGCCAAGCAAAACAAGGACCACCTCGAAATGGCCGATTTCGAGGAAGCCAAGGACAAAGTCTACCTGGGGCTGGAACGAAAATCGAAAGTCCTTTCCGAGGAGGACAAAAAAACCACCGCATACCATGAGGGGGGACACGCCCTGGTGGCGCGATTGTTGCCCGGCACCGACGCCGTGAACAAGATCACGATCATCCCCCGGGGCCGAGCGGCCGGCGTGACCTGGTTCCTTCCCGAAGAGCGCGATTTCAAGTACAAGGACCAGCTCGAAAGCGAACTTTCGGTGGCCTTCGGCGGCAGAGCGGCCGAAGAGATTGTATTCGGTCGAATCAGCACTGGCGCCTCCAACGACATCAAGCAGGCCACGGATCTGGCACAGAAGATGATCCGCTCCTGGGGGATGAGCGAGGCCCTCGGTCCGCTTTCCTACGAAGTGGGAGAAGAGCAGATCTTTTTGGGCAGAGAAATCGCCCAGCACCGCGACTATTCGGAACAGACCGCCCAGCGCATCGACGCGGAAATCTCCCAGCTTATTGCCGGCGCATACAGCCACGCCAAAACGATCCTCACGGAGAACCTGGACATCCTTCACCGGCTTGCGGCCATGCTCGTGGAAAAAGAGACGGTCATGGGCCGCGAACTCGACGAGCTGATCCACGAGATGCGCCCCGGCATCGTTCTGCCCAATCCCAGGGCCGAAAAGCCCGGAACGGATCCCCGCGATGCTCCGGAGGTCGGCAGAAGTGCCAAGGAAGCGGACGGCCCGGCACCCTCCCAAGGGCCGGATGCGCCCCCGCAGGGCACGGACGAGCCGCAAAGTGAGGAAGATGACCCGTCCTGATCTGCCGGAGCCCATCCCCTCGGCGGCCGTTTCCCGGCGTCCCTACACCCTGACGGCAGGGGGCCGACAAATCTCCCTGGGCCCGGCAACACGGGTCATGGGGATCGTCAACGTCACCCCGGATTCGTTTTCAGACGGCGGCCGGTTTTTCTCCACCGACCGGGCCGTGTCCCAGGCAGAGCGACTCGCCGAGGAAGGCGCGGACATGCTCGACGTGGGCGGGGAATCGACACGCCCCTTTTCCGATCCGGTCTCCGAGGAAGAGGAACTTCGCCGCGTGATCCCGGTGATCCGGACGCTTTCCGCCCGTATCGACATCCCGATCTCCATCGACACCAACAAAGCCGCGGTGGCCCGGGCGGCGATCGACGCGGGGGCCACCATCGTCAACGACGTGGGCGCGCTGCGCCTCGATCCGGAAATGGGAGCGGCCGCGGCGGCCGCCGGCGTTCCGGTGATCCTCATGCACATGCTCGGCACCCCGAAGACCATGCAGCGGTCGCCGGTTTACGAGGACCTTTTCGGGGAGATCGCTTCATTTCTCGCAGATGCTGTCCTGCGAGCGGTCGAGGCCGGGGTCGCCCGCTCCCAGATCGTCGTCGACCCGGGAATCGGATTCGGCAAGACCGTGGAACACAATCTGCTGCTGCTGCGACATATCGGCCTTTTCGCGGGGCTCGATGCACCGATCCTGGTGGGCCCCTCCCGCAAGGCCTTCATCCGAAATCTCCTCAAGCCCACTGACCAATCCGACATCTCTGCCGATCTTCCGGTCGTCGCCACCGGCACCCAGGCGGCCGTGGCCGCTGCAGCCCTTGCCGGGGCCCACATCGTCCGGGTGCACGAGGTCGCAGAAACCGTCGCGACCCTGCGCATCGTCGATGCGATCCGGAATGCGCCGCCGGCAGCCGTAGCGCGGCCAGGACCCTGATGGAAGTTGCGATCACCGGCAGGAGGGCCGATCGTATTGAAACCGTCGCAACCCCATTCCCCATGACCTGTCCGGGATCGACCGGCGCGCCGGCACTGATGCGACAGGGGACTGTTGGACAATCCCCTTTTGAAAGAAGCTATTTTTGATTCACCGCAGAATGAAGGAACGTGATCCATGCTTTTGGTCATCGATGTGGGAAACACCAATACGGTGATCGGTATCTACGAGGGCAAGCGCCTGGTCCGGGACTGGCGAATCCGCACCGAGCGAAACACCACCGAAG
>JASFPT010000202.1:0-7617 GCA_050115795.1 Desulfobacterales bacterium | reverse complement strand
CAGGTAGGAGAGGATCTTTTCCGGGACCTCGATGATGGCATCGACCTGGCCGTCCTCGGCCACGGTGGCCACCGGGCTTCCCGGGCCGAGCCACTCTCCGGCTTCCGTCGATTTTTCGAGGACCACCCCTGAAAACGGCGACCGGACGGTCATCTTCTGCTTCAACAGACGGTCCCGGGAGAGGGCGGATTTCAGCGCCAAGACCTTTTTCTCCAGTCGAAGAAACTTGAAGCGGGCATCATCGTAGATCGTGTAGGCCACCGATTTTTCCCGGTAGAGCGCTTCGAGCCGTTCCATATCCTTTTTGGCCTGGCGCAGATCCACATCGGCCTCTTCGACCAGCGCCTGCTTCTGCGCGATACCCAGATCGAGCAGATCGGTGTTCATCGCCGCAAGCGACTGCCCTTTTTCGATCCGCTGTCCCTCGGACACGTCGATCCGCTCCACCTTTCCGTCGACTTCGGCCGCCACGTCCGACACACGGGAATAGAAGATCGTACCGACAAAGGCCGTCATGGGTTGGACGTGTCCGCTGCGGATTTCCTGAAGCACCACGATCGCCGGCCGACCCTGGGGAGCCCGGTTCTTTTCTTCCTTTTTTTCCTGGGCGCTGCCGACGACCGGAAGCGCTAATGACAGGGTCAGGGCCGTGATTCCAATTTTCTGTATCAGGCTCATCATCTCCTCAACAGTTCACCGGCGGCCCGGGCGAATCTCCATCCAATCGCTCCAGCACCGCAAGGGTCATGACCATATGCTGGGCGGCAAACAACCCGGAGGCAAGGGCCATCCGGTAGATCCGGTGCGGCGCCTGCCCGCCCTGCTTCGGGTCGAAAAAAACATCGTGGATCAGCAAAAGACCGCCCGGCAGAATGTGCCGCACCCAGCCGCTGTAGTCGGCATAGGCGTCTGCAAAAGAGTGCCCGCCATCGATGAACACCAGCGACAGCGGGGTGGCCCACTGTCGGGCGGCAAGCGAGGAGCGGCAGACAAGGGGAATCACCGTATCCTCCAGACCCGCGTCGGTCAGCGCCTGTCGAAACAGGGGGAAGGTATCGATGCGGCCCGATGAAGGGTCGAGAAGGGCCGGATCGTGGTACGCCTCTCCAGGCTGCTGCTCCTCCGACCCCCGATGATGATCGACCGAAAACAGGACCGCACCTGCCTCCCTGCAGGCGGCACCCAGACAGAGCGTCGATTTTCCGCAGTAGCCGCCGATCTCCAGGCAGGGCCCGATACGGCCTGCCGCAAGACCCGCCTCGTAGAGCCGCCGCCCTTCTTCCTCCTGGAGAAATCCTTTCGTGCGGGCGAAGAGCTCCGAGGGGAAGGGCATGGTGGGCTTACCTTTATTCCGTGGTCATGGATTATGGAAATGGGCGCTTTCCGCGATCGTTGGCCGGAAAAGGCGATGAATGCCTAAAATGACTAAAATGAAAAGCCACTGCCGAATCGCTTCCCTCGTCAAATCTTGTCCGGTGTCGAAGTTGAACGCTTTCGAGCCCACCATGAACAGATCCGCCTGCCTCGTTCCCCGGTGCCACAGGCGTGCGCCCTTCATTTTAGGCATTTTCGCTCATTTTAGTCATTTTAGGCATTCTCTTCCTTAGAAGCATTTCCATGAGTCCACTACAAAGCTTCTACCCCGCCTTCCCCCGGTTTCTCATGGAACGTCGTCATATCCCCTTACCAGCACCTCCCGGGGTTTTGCCCCGTCGGCGGGGCCGACGATTCCTTCTTTTTCCATGACCTCGATGATCCGGGCAGCCCGGTTGTAGCCGATCCGCAGATGTCGCTGGATCATCGATATGGATGCCTGCCGGGTCTGGGTAACGAGGGCCACGGCTTCGTCGTATTTTTCGTCCTTTTCCTCGTCTGCGGCCTCGTCGATCGATTTCTCCGGCGCCTCGGTGACGCTTTCATCGTATTCAGGCCGCTTCTGGGCCTTGAGAAAGTCGATGATCCGGGCCAACTCCGCCTCGTTGATGTAGGCCCCGTGGATTCGCTGCAGCTTGGCTGTTCCCGGGGGCAAAAAGAGCATGTCCCCGTTGCCGAGCAGATTCTCCGCACCGTTGGCGTCGATGATCGTCCGCGAATCGGTCTTGGAAGAAACCTGGAAGGTGAGCCGGGTCGGGAAATTGGCCTTGATAATCCCGGTCAGCACATCCACCGACGGCCGCTGGGTGGCCAGGATCAGGTGGATCCCCGCGGCGCGGGCCATCTGGGCGAGTCGGGTCAGGGCCACCTCCACGTCCCGGGAGGCCACCATCATCAGATCGGCCAATTCGTCGATGATGATGACCACGAAGGGAAGCTGTTCTGGCGGCGCCTCGCCTTCGGCCGGCTTTTCCTTTTCGATCTTCTGGTTGTACTGCCGGATGTTCCGCACCCGCTTCTCCGACAGCAGCTCATAGCGCCGCTCCATCTCATTGACGGCCCAGAAAAGGGCGTTGGTGGCCTTCTTCACGTCGGTGACCACCGGCGTGATCAGGTGCGGAATGCCATCGTAGTGGGAAAGCTCGATCCGCTTGGGATCGATCAGGATCAAGCGCACCTTATCCGGGGTCGACTTGTAGAGAAAGCTGCAGATCATCGAATTCAGGGCGACGCTCTTGCCGGTTCCCGTGGCCCCGGCAATGAGCAGATGGGGCATCCGGTCCAGCTCGGCCACCACCGGATTTCCCACGATGTCTTTGCCGAGGCACAAGGTGAGCGGCGATCTGGCCTTTTCAAACACCTGGGAGACGACGATCTCCTTGAAGCGGACCAGCTGGCGATCCGCATTCGGTATCTCGATGCCGATGGCTGCCTTGCCGGGAATCGGAGCCACGATCCGGATGCTGGTGGCCCGCAGGGCCAGGGCGAGATCGTCGGTCAGGTTCACGATCCGATTGATCTTCACCCCGGGAGCCGGCTCGTATTCGAAGGTGGTCACCACCGGCCCCGGCGACACGGAAACCACCTGTCCGGCCACGCCGAAGTCCTCCAGCTTTTTCTCCAGAAGCTTGCTCTGCATCTTGAGGTTTTCATCGTCGGCCGATACCGGCCGGTGATCCGGACCGTCGAGAAAATTGGCCGATGGAAGCTGGAACCCGGCCTCCGTCCGCATGAACTCGAAGACCTCCTGCCGGGGTGCCGGAACGGCCGAGATCGGTTTTTGCTCCGGCACCTGGATCTCCACTTCGCGCTTCGGTGCCGCTGCGCGCTTTTTCTCCGCCCGGGTCCGCTTCCTGGATTTTTGCCGGCGCTCCCGCCACTTGATCACCAGGGTCCGAATCCGGTCTGCCGCAAAGGCCCCGCCTCTTGCAAGCCATCGGCCGAAGTTGACCAGGGAAAAACCGGTGGCCAGGATGAATCCCACCAGCCAGAGCAGCAGGAGAATGATCGCCGACCCGGTGGTGTTGGCGTAGGCCACCAGGAAGGAGGCCAGCGGGATGCCCACGATCCCCCCGGCCGAAAAGCGGCTGCCAAACAGCGCGTAATGGTGCTGTTCAAGGGCCAGCAGGCTGCCGGTGGACACCACCAGAAGCAGGCCGCCGGCGGCGGTCAGGGCAAGGGCGCGGCGGGGGTTGGGGCGGTGCGAGAAAAAGTAGACCGATGACAGCAGCAGCAGCGCCGGGATCCAGAAGGCCCCCACACCGAACAGGCCCACCAGGAGGCCGCCGGTCTGCGCACCGACCCACCCGAACAGGTTGTGAATCTCGCCGGCGGCTCCCGCGCTGTGAATCGAGGGATCCCTTGGGCTGTAGGAAACCAGACTGATCAGCGTGAAAATAACCAGGAAAAAGAGAAATATGCCGATGATCTCTCTTCGCATCGCACCCCGGGGCTCGAGCGTTCCGCTCGATCCGATTCCGAATTGTAGACGTCCTTGCTTACGGGGTTTGACGACCCCGCAAAACGGAAAATTCGCGCTTTTGGAAGTAAAACCCGATTGTTGAGTCAGGGGTCAAAAAATATTGAACCCGGCGGCAAAGCCGCCATCCATAAAATCGCGCCAGCGATTTTATCTATACTTCCAGCAGAAAAGGAAGGATGACCGGCCGCCTTCCGATGGTGAAGAAAAAGTATTGGCGAAGCGCCGTCTGCAGCCGGGAGCGGATTTCCTTTACCCGGTCAGGCACGCCCGGCTCCACTTCCTCCACGATCTCAAGAACCACGCACTGGGCGTCCTGCAGCAGGTGACCCGTGTCCTGTTCAAAGACAAAACCCCGGGATACGATTTCGGGACCGTATACCACAATCCCGGTTTCCTCGTCAAAAGCCATGGTTACGACCACAAGCCCGTCTTCGGACAACAGCCGCCGCTCTTTGAGGACGCTTCGGCCCACGTCCCCGATTCCCTTGCCGTCGATCAGGATCCGGCCCGTTCGGACCTTTTCCAGCACCCGCGCTCCGGAGGCGTCGAACGTGATGGTCTGCCCGTTTTCGGCGATCAGGATCCGATCCGCCGGAATGCCGGCCTCCTGTGCCAGACGGCCGTGCAGCGCCAGGTGGCGGTACTCGCCGTGGATCGGCACAAAATAGTGGGGGCAGGTCAGCTCGATCATCAGTTTCAGCTCCTCTTTGAAGGCATGGCCCGAGACGTGGATCTCGGAGATCTTCTCGTAGATCACGTCCGCGCCCCTTCGATAGAGGTGGTTGATGATGCTGGCGATCGCCTTTTCGTTTCCCGGGATGAACTTGGAGGAAAGGACCACCGTGTCCCCCCGCCGGATTTTGATCTGCTTGTGGGTGCCGGCGGCCATCCGGGCCAGGGCCGACATGGGCTCGCCCTGGCTGCCGGTGGTAACGATCACCAATTCATTGTCCGGACAGCTGCGCACCTCCTCGATGTCGAGCTCCATGTCCGGGGGAATCAGGAGGTGTCCCAGTTCCCTGGCCAGGTTCACGCTGATCTCGATGCTTTTCCCGTTGATGCAGACGCGCCGACCGCACGCCCCCGCCCCGTCGATGATCTGCTGGATCCGCAAGACGTTGGAGGCAAACAGGGCGACGATCACGCGACCGGCGCTGGAAGCCAGGATCCTGGAAAGACGGTCTCCGATCTCCCTGTCGGAGATCGTAAATCCTTCTTTTTCCACGTTGGTCGAATCCGAGAGCAGGGCCAGCACCCCCTCCCTCCCGCACCGGGCAAAACCGTCCACATCGGTGCCCATGCCCAACGTCCGGGGATGGCTGATTTTGAAGTCCCCGGTATGAACCACCCTTCCGACGGGGGTTTCGATCGACAGCCCCACCCCATCGACGACGCTATGCCCGACGCGGATGAACTCCAATTCAAAGGGGCCCAGGCGGAGGCGTTCGCCGGGCTGAATCTCGTGGAGACGGGCTGTGGACAGCAAATCCAGCTCCTCGAGCCGGTGGCGCACCATCCCCAGGGTGAACGGGGTGCCGAATACGGGGCAGTTGATCAGACGCAGCAGGTAGGGAAGCGCTCCGATGTGGTCCTCGTGGGCGTGCGTCAGCACGATGCCGCCGATCTTGGAGCGGTTCTCCTTCAGGTAGGTCATGTCGGGGATCACGTAATCGACCCCC
This sequence comes from Desulfobacterales bacterium, assembly GCA_050115795.1. GTDB lineage: Bacteria > Desulfobacterota > Desulfobacteria > Desulfobacterales > CAFBRK01 > JAIPEL01. The sequence goes on along the minus strand of JASFPT010000202.1, from coordinate 2,082 downwards.
AGCATGTAGTCTTCCGGAAACATCAGACCCGCGTCGATGACAAACAGCGTATCCCCGTATTCGAAGACCATCATGTTGAGGCCGATTTCGCCTAACCCCCCCAGGGGGATGATCTTCAGCATGGCCGCCCCTCCTCCTTCGCCCTGGCGTGGGCTGCCAGCATCCGGTCGCGTACGATCTGAAGAAGCTCCTCTTTTTGTTTCCGGGAATATGGGGCGGTTTCGATCGGCTCCAGGACCTCTACACAAACCCTGCCGGGGCGGATTCGAAGACCGCTTTTGGGCATGATGGGAAACGTTCCGTGGATGATCATCGGGACAATCGGAACCCCTGCGTCCACGGCCAGAACAAACCCCCCTTTTTTGAAGGAGCGCAGCTCCCCGTCCAGACTCCGGGTGCCTTCCGGAAAGATCATGACCGAGGAGCCATTGCGAATCGTTGCGGCCGCCGTCTGGAGGCTGCGAATCGCCGCCCTCCGGTCGGACCGGTCGATCGGGATGTAGCCCGCCCCCCGCATTCCGCGCCCGAAGATCGGGATCTTGAACAACTCCGCCTTGGCCAGCCAGCGAAACTGGCAGCGAAGATGGGCCAGCAGGACGGGGATGTCGAAATTGCTCTGGTGGTTGGACATGAAGATGTAGGGGCGGGAAGGGTCGAAGTTCTCCTGGCCGACGACGGTCACCCGGACCCGGCTGGCCAGCAGAATCGAATACCCCCAGATTCGGGCCACGATATGAACAGCATTTCCGGTCCGGCTGAAGAACGAGGTCAGTATGGCCAGGAGGCCGAAAAAGGTGGTGGCAAAAACCACCCATACGATGGAGATCACTGTTTGAATCATCGTCGATTCCGTCCAGGGCCTCAGGTGTGCAGTTCGAGCTTTTCGAAAACCGCGTCCACGGTGTCGATGATCCAGTTTCGCTGCGCTTCGGTGGCGTAGGCGATACAGTCGCACCGGATCCGCTGCCGGGTCCGGATCAGAAGCTCCACGGCCAGGGACTGCGGCAAGAGCTCCAGGGCGAAGAAAAAGGGCTGGCATTCGTCATGCGCCTGCTGGCGCGGGCTGAGCAGCGCTTTTTCCACCGGGATCCAGTAGACACCGTCCATGGTCGGATCACCGAAGTGCTCGTCGAGGTAGGCCTTCAGCGCATGATGTTCGTGGGGTCGAATTTCATCGATGACGTACTGTTTCATTGCTGCATCTTCCAGTCCCGGCCCGCTGACGGAACGGCGGTGGATCCGGCACTTGGCCAGGTGCTTCATTTCACGGGAAAAACCACGGGAAAAACGTTGCTTTCCGGCTTCCGACGACTATGGGACAACTAAAAAAAATATAATTATCACAGTTTCTTGCAGCTGACAAGATGTTGAAACCATCCGAAGGGCCATATTTGCGTTCCGCCTTGAAAAAACCGCTGCCGAGCGACAGAACCGGGAGAAGCGGTTCTGGGAAAGTGTCCCGACAATATTTTCTTTGCTGCGCAAAGAAAATGAAGCGCCCTATCGGGCGTTGACTGCCTGCCTGTAATCGCGGCAAAGTCGCCTTTCGCGCCCTTGATGCCGGCGTCTGAACGCAGGTGAAAAGAACAGCCTAAAGGGGAATGATCCCCATCGTCCCGCGCCGCCTGTGGGGCACAGCTCAAGGAGCGACGCTCCAGGCATCGCGGAAACGGGCGCCGTTTCTTTCTTGTCCGGCGTAGCCGTGGCAAAGCCGGATGCATACTTTTCGTTTGGCGAGCAAAGAAAAGTATCGATAAAAATAATAGAATTATAATAAGTTATGAGACAAGCAACTTGGTGTTCTTCGCCGCAAGGCATCCTAACCGCGTCAAGTCAACAAGGCTTGAAATGAACCCCTGAAGTTGAATCACAAGATTGAAAAGCGACATGATCGAGATTACACCCCTTTTGCTGGCCTATCTCGGGCTGGCTGCGATCGGACAAGGGATTGAAATTCTTGCCGAAAAGTTTCAGGCACGCCGAATCGTCCAACGCCGGGGGCAAATCCCCGAGGCGCTGAACGGCTGGATCGACGCCACAGGACTGGCTCGCATCGAACAGTACAATCTGGACCGTCTTCGT
>JASFPT010000201.1:0-7634 GCA_050115795.1 Desulfobacterales bacterium | reverse complement strand
AGAGGCAAACCGCACCGTGTTGGCGTAAAACAGCCACTGGTCGCTCCACATCCGCTCGGGCGCCTCATCGAAGGGGTTGCCGGCGTCGGCATGCCCCTTTTGCCAGATCTCCTGCATGATCCGGGTGGCAGCGAGCGTGGCCGTGTTGGTCCGTTTCACCGTGTTTTCGAACCGCCGCCAGAACCCGGTGACCCAAGAGGTGTCGTGGCATGCCAGGCAGGTTTGCTGAAAGGCGAGTGTCCGCCGCTCCTGCTCGTCTTTGTCGATGAGAAAATCGGAAGCAAAACCCCCGGCAAAGTCGCTGGGAAGGGGCTGGCCGTCCTTGTTTCGGATGATGGTGGTGTCCGGCTGTTTCGGATAGGGGTGGGCATAGATGAGCCCGAACAGACGCCAGGGAAGCCGGTCGTTCATCTGATGGCTCCGGGGTGCGATCTGAACCGCCCAGGGGTCGACCAGCAGGCTGATGTGGCAGGTGGCGCAAGTCGGAGCGGTGAAGTCCTCACCCACGGTCCAGGGCACCTTCGTAAAATTCCACTCTTTTTCGTGGGTGGAAAAAAGATTTCCGTGCTTGCTGGCCGAATAGACTTTGTAGACCGGCACGTCCGGCCCGATGTGGCATTCTTTGCACGTGTATGGTTTGCGGGCCATTTCGATGGAAAACCGGTGGCGGGTGTGGCAGGCGGTGCACGCCCCCCGGCTGCCGTCGAGATTGATCCGGCCGACCCCTTGGTTGGGCCATCCGTCGATCACTGGAAATTCGAGTTCGCCGGCGGCCATCGTGTCCCGGATCTCGGTACCCGTGACGGTAAGCCGGGTTCCGTGGCAGTAGTAGCAGGCCTCGGCACGGGTGTCGGCGTCCGAAGCGGTCATGGTCACGCGGCCGTTGTCAAAGCTCGGGTCTGCGAGGATGCTTTCCTGGAGCTGGTGATAGACCGGGTTTTCCGCCAGGTTTTTCCGGGCATGGGACATCAGGTTTTTCTCGTACTGGCCGGCCTCGGTCGAATGGCAGGTCTTGCAGTCGTCGGGGCTGACCACCACATGAATTTCGTATCCGTTGTGCTCGAAGGTATCGGCATGGGCATCGGGCCGCAGCATGTGGCACTCGGCGCACCCCACTGCGGTTCCCTGGAGGTTTTCAGGCACGGTGTCGCTGGACACCTTCCGCGCCAGCCCTTCCACCTTCATGGCTTCGCCCGGAGTAACGGCGGCGTGGCGGCTGTGCTTCCAGTCCGCCACGATGCCCGGCTGGAAAGAAGAATGACAGTCGAGGCACTCTGCGGTGGCGTCGCTGACCGGGGCTTCGGCGCAGATCGCCGGAGCCGCTGACAGCAGGATCAGAAGACCGGCTGCGGCAAGGGCGCTTTTCATGACGGGCTCCTTTTGAGGATGGGTTTCGGAAGGGTCGAAAACAAAAGGAATGCTATCACAGCCGGCGGCGTCTGATCAACCGTCGACGGAAGCGCAGGAGTGCGCCCTCAAGCCTCCAGACGCCGCCGGGCCGCTTGGTTCATGGCCGCAAAACCCCTCAAGGCCCCGCCGCCGATCCAACTGCCGAACACCGGCACCAGAAGTCCGCTGAAGGTCTCTTCCTGGCGCAGGATCGTCCCTTTGCCGTCATTCAGGGGGGAAATCAGAAACCGGTGGTCGCCGTCGAAAAGACCGGAAATTCCCAGGTGTCCGACCCAGCGGATCTCCCGTTCTTCGATCACGGCGATCAGGCGGGGGCGGATTCTCATCTTCAAGCCGTCCGGAATCTGAAGCGTCAGGTCCAACCGCCGACCGGGGGAGAGGATCCCGGAAGCGGAACGGATAAACGGGTTCCAGGCGGCATAGCCGGAAAGATCGGAGACCAGGTCCCACACCCGCGTTGCCGCCGCCGCGATCGTGATTTCAGAAGAGATGGTTTTCCGAAGCATCGGTCTCATACCTGTGGGGTTATTTCCGGGTGATCACGAACAGTCCGATCTGGGCCAGGAGATTGCCGGCAGTCGGCAGCAGCCCGCCCCGTATCCAGCGCTCTCCGATCCGGAGGCGGCGGGATACGACGCTGATCTTCTCGGCGCTGCAGAACGCCATGAAATCCCGGATCGAAAGAACCCGGATGTTGGGGGTGTCGTACCAATCGAAGGGAAGGGCGGCAGACTTGGGGGCCCTTCCACCTAAAAACAGGTCCGCCCGAAGACGCCAGTGGCCGAAATTCGGGAATCCGACGATGCCGTAGCGGCCGATCCGCATCATTTCCTTGAGCACCAGCAGCGGGTTTTTGACGACCTGGAGGGTCTGGTTCAAGATGACGTAATCATAGGAGCTGTCCGGAAAATCGGCGAGGCCTTCGTCCAGGTCCCCCTGGTATACGTTCACGCCCAGGGAAAGTCCCCGCACCAGCAGGCTGCCGTCGATGTCCACCCCGGTGCCCCGGATGTTTTTTTGCTTGACCAACTCGCTGAGCAGGAGGCAGTCGCCGCATCCCAGGTCGAGGACCTTGGCCCTTTCGGGCACCAGGTCGAGAATGACCTCCAGGTCGGTGCGGCTGAGCCTGTCGAGGTAGCCGGCGCTCATGGCCCCGCCTTTCGCCCGACGCCTGTCAGGAAGCCGGACAGAATCGGGGTCAGCTTTTCCGGTTCCACCAGAAAGGCGTCGTGGCCGTAGGAGGAGTCCACCTCGATAAAGGACACGTCCTGACCGTTGGAGAGCATGGCCCGGACCATCTCCAGGCTCTGGGAAGTTGGAAACAGCCAGTCGCTGCTGTACGAGACGAATAGGAACCGGGCGGAAATGCGAAGAAAGGCCTCCTTGAGCGGACCGTAGGACCGGGTGATGTCGAAGTAATCCATGGCTTTGGTCAGGTACAGGTAGCTGTTGGCGTCGAAACGCTCGGTAAAGGCGCTCCCCTTGTGGTCGAGGTAGCTCTCGATCGCAAATTCGGTGGTGAAGTTATAGCTCAACCGATCGGCCGACTGAAGCCGGCGTCCGAACTTGGCGTCGAGCAGCAGCTCGGAAAGATAGGTGATGTGCCCGACCATCCGTGCGGTGGCCAGTCCGTGTTCGGGTCCTTTGCCGTTGTAGCGGCCCTCGTTCCACTCCGGATCCCGGGTGATGGCGCTCCGGCCCACCGTGTTGAAGGCGATGGCCTGGGTGGAAAGCTTTGCCGAAGCGGCGATGCAGATGCCCGAGCGGACCCTGTCCGGATACCGGAGTGCCCATTCCAGGACCTGAAACCCGCCCATGGATCCGCCGGCCACGCTGTAGAGCCTCCGGATCTGCAGGTGGTCCATCAGTCGTTTCTGGACCTCCACCATGTCGCCGATGGTCACCACCGGGAAATCGGTTCCATAGGGTTGGCCGTTGGCCGGATTGCGGTCGGCCGGTCCCGTCGTTCCCTTGCAGCCGCCGATGTTGTTGACGCAGATCACCCAGTACCGGTCGGTGTCGAACCCCTTGCCCGGGCCGATCATGTTGTCCCACCAACCGGTTTGCCGGTCGTGGGGCGTATGGTAGCCGGCAGCGTGATGATCCCCGGACAGGGCGTGGCAGATCAAAATGGCGTTGGAGCGGTCCGGGTCGGGTTTCCCGTAGGTCTCGTAGACCACCTGCACCGGTCCCAGGGTCCGGCCCGATTCGAGCACGAGCGGGTCGGATTCGGTGGCGCAGGTAAAGGTCTCGGGGACCACCAGTCCCACGGAATTCCGGTCCATGTTCTTGGCCTCTGTGAAAATTGCCAGATTGATGTGACGGTTTTCGCTGCCGGGTAGCACTTCGACGAGTTGGTCGGTTTTTATCATTCCCTTCGTGACGCGCCGAGCATCGCAGAAGTGGGCGATCAAGGAGCTGTGGCTGTCTGAGCCCCGCCGCAAGGCGGGGCGAGTTCCACAGCGACCGCCCGCTTCGAGAAGCACAGGGAAGCCCGAAGGGCCGCGTCACGCGGGCGATTTCTTTTTGTTCGTTTTCTTTCTCGTGAAAGAAAATGAACGAAAAAATGAAAAAGCTCCAAAAAATTTCCAAAGATAAAGAGTTTCTTTGCCCTCTCAAAAGGGCAAAAAAAAGAGACGGAGGCCGGACCGAACCGTCGCTCTACAGCGCGCACGCCACCCCCGCCTCCAGCGCCTGATCCAGATCGGCCAAAATATCGTCGATATCTTCGATGCCAACGCTCAACCGGATGAAATCCGGCGTCACGCCGGCCGCCCGCTGCTCCTCTTCGCTGAGCTGCTCGTGGGTGGTGGACGCCGGGTGGATCACCAGGCTCTTGGCGTCGCCGATGTTGGCCAGGTGGCTGAACAGCTCACAGCTTTCGATGAAGGAAACCGCCGCCTTGCGCCCCCCCTTGATGCCGAACCCTACCAGTGCGCCCTGGCCCCGGGGAAGGTATTTGTCCTTCAGCTCCCGGGAAGGAGAGGAGGCAAGGCCCGGATAGCGGACCCATTCCACGCAGCGATGGGATTTGAGAAATTCGGCCACGGCCAGGGCGTTTTGGCTGTGGCGCTCCATGCGAAGCGCAAGCGTCTCAAGACCCTGCAAGAAAAGCCAGGCGTTGAAGGGGCTTATCGCTGCGCCCATGTCCCGGAGCCCGAGTACCCGGGCCCGCAGGATGAAGCTCAACTCGCCGAAGGTCTCGTGGAACTTGAGCCCGTGGTAGGCCGGGTCGGGCTCGGTAAAATGGGGGAAGCGGCCTGAACCGGCCCAGTCGAACCTCCCGGAATCAACGATCACCCCGCCGATGGAGGTGCCGTGGCCGCCGATGAACTTGGTGGCCGAATGCACCACGATGGCGGCTCCGTATTCGAAGGGCCGCATCAGGTACGGTGAGGTGACCGTGTTGTCCACCACCAGCGGAATACCCCGGGCGTTTCCGATCTGCGCGATTTTTTCCAGGTCGATGATGTCGAGCTTCGGATTGCCGATGCTCTCCACGTAAAAAGCCCTGGTCTTATCGGTGACCGCCTTTTCCCATGCGTCGAAATCGTTGGGGTGCACGAACTTGACGGTGATGCCCAGCTTGCCGAATGTGTGGGTGAACAGGCTCACCGTTCCGCCGTACAGATCGGTGGAGGAGACGATCTCGTCTCCGGCCCCGGCCAGTGTCAATATGGTCAGGGTTTCCGCGGCCTGGCCCGAAGCCACGGCAAGGGCGCCCACCCCGCCTTCGAGGGCGGCCATCCGCTGCTCGAAGGCGTCGGTGGTGGGGTTCATGATGCGGGTATAGATGTTTCCGAATTTCCGAAGCCCGAACAGGTCGGCGGCGTGGGCCGTGTCTTCGAAGGTGTAGGATGTCGTCTGGTATATCGGCACGGCCCTTGCGCGGGTGTCGCTGTCGGGTGTGTGACCGGCGTGCACGGCCCGGGTGGCAAAACCGGTAAATTCCTTCATCTCTGGTATCCTCCCTATCGGGTGTTGAGCGGCTCGGCGATTCCGGACGTCGGCGACTGCTGCAAGATATCGGAAAGAAACAGCGCGTTGGCCTTGATGAGCAAACGGTGCAGGTTGCCGGAAGCAAAAAGCCTCTCGAAAAAGAGAGGCCGCGATTCCCATGTTGTCGGTTCGGACCTCATGTCCCCGCCGTGCGGGCTGGATTTGGCACCTTGATGGTCAGGTTGCCGGGCGGTCGCCGGGCCAGTTCCCTTACGCCTCTCTCCATGATCGTATGATGCTTCGTTGTAAGATCGAAAAAAGTCCTTGTCAAGAAAGGGGCGGTATCGGGCCTTCGGCATGGCCGTTCAGCTCCCCTGTTTGTTCCCTGAGCGTTTCCGTGGCATATAATGCGCATGACGAACCTCTCGCAACGAATTGGAGCATATGTTCCGGTTGCCGCATTGCCGCGAAAAGCCGATCCGAAAGGGCCGCTGCGGATTTTGCACCTTTTGTCCCAGCAGCCGGCCAAAACCGGAAGCGGCGTGTGCCTGCTGGCCATGGTGGCCCACGGGGCAAAGGCCGGCTACCGGCAGCGGGCCGTGATCGGCCTGCCGGCACTGGAGCCGAAGCCCGACATCCCGCCGCTGCCGGAAGATGACGTTTTCGCAGTGCGGTTCGACGCTCCACCGGTGCCCTTTCGGATCCCGGGCATGAGCGATGTGATGCCGTATCCGTCCACGCGGTTTTCGGACTTCACCCCCGATATGCTGCAGGGATATCTGACGGCCTTTGCCGATGCGTTTTCCCGGGCGGCAAACGGATTTTCACCGGACATCATCCACGCCAACCACCACTGGCTCATGACCGCCCTGGCCCGGGTCCTCTTTCCGGAAACCCCCCTGTGCGTTCAGAGTCATGGGACCGAGCTCCGGCAGCTTGTCAATGCCGCCCACCTTGCCCCATACGTCGTCCCCGCCTGCAGCGACGTGGACACCGCCTTTGCCCTGCACCCGGAAAACGCCAGGGGATTGAAGTCGGCCTTTGGTTTTCCGGACGCACGGGTGCGGGTGGTGGGGGCCGGGTACAGAGACGACCTGTTTTGCACAGAAGGCACCTGCGCCTTCCCCCCAAAAAGCGGCGAGATGTGGATCGTCTATGCCGGAAAGCTGGCGGTTGCCAAAGGTGTGCTGTGGCTGATTCAGGCCATGGAAAAGATCCGGCCGCCGGAACAGACGAAAGTGACGCTGCTGGTGGCAGGCGCCGGCGGGGACAAAGAGGCAGAAGAGATCCGGGCGGCGGCTGCCGGAAACGACCGGGTGCGGTTTTTGGGCGCCCTGTCCCAGGACGAGCTGGCGCAGGTGTTTCGATCCGCCGATGTCTTTGTGCTTCCCTCCATGTTCGAGGGGCTTCCCCTGGTCGTGGTCGAGGCGATGGCCTGCGGCTGTCTGGTGGTGGTCAGCGACCTTCCGGGCCTGGACGGCTGGATGCCCGAAGGTCTCTGTGAGGAAGGGCTGGTTGAACGGGTTCCCATGCCGCGGATGGTGGGCCTCGACACGCCTCATCCGGACGACATTCCCGGCTTCGTCGATGACCTGGCCGCGGTCCTCGACGTTCAGCTTCGCCGCGCCGCCTCCCGAAAAGATCGGGCCGACGCCGCCTGCCGTCTGGCGCCGCTGTCCTGGCGGGGCGTGTTCGAGAAGGTAAGGGCCGCCTACATGTCGTTTTGCAGCGCAGAGAAAGAAGGCGGGGAAGGCTGACTTGCTCCCCTGGAAAACGCCCTTGGACGGTCCTTCAAAAAAATAAAGGCGGAGGCTTTTGAGCCTCCGCCTCTTTGCGCGCGCGTCGGGTCTGAAAATTATCCCGGAATCGATACCGGAGCCGCCGTGCCGATGGCCTCCATCGTCTCCTCGTACTTTCCGCGCATGTCCACGTGGGCGTCGTCGATCTCTTTTTTGATCGGACTCCACTCGGTCGGACACTCGGTTTCCAGGGTGTGGATGCGATCTTCCATGTCCGTGATGAACATGTTGAAATCCTGAAGATTGTACAAAACCTTCTGCTTTGCATCCCCGTCGAGATTCTCCACGCGGCGGGTGACGTCGTATAGCTTTGCCTTCCAGGCGGTCAGTTCGGATCGCAGGTTGCTGCAATAATCTTTAACGTCCATTTCTCCCTCCTACACGAGATGGGGTTGTCTGAATGTCGAAGTACTGCTCAGAAGATAACGTTTTTTTACGTCCGTGCAACCCGGTGGAAAGGGGGAAAAATAGGCGGATACTGATAGG
>JASFPT010000200.1:0-7738 GCA_050115795.1 Desulfobacterales bacterium | reverse complement strand
AGGGCCAGAAATTCCGGAGACAGGGGAACGCCCTTGAATTTGCTGGTGGTGGATCCGGCAAACAGCTGGGGTTCGTGAAAGGAGAACGGCTTCATTTTTTCCTTGCGGCCGCCGGTGTGCCGCACCACCGGTGTTCGCTTTTCGAGCACGAAGCGATACATCTTGGCCTTGTCCAGGATCGATATCCGTTTTTTTTGAAAAAGGCCGTGCTTCAAGCTGTAGGCGGTGATCAGTCTCGGACGTTCGATGCAGATCTCCGGCAAGGCTGTGAAATAGGCCTCCCTTAGCTTCGACACCCTTGTCGTTACGCTACAATCCTGGAGATTCAGGCTGGACAGGGGGATTTCCGGCATTCCATCTCCTCCAGTGCGATCGGCGATGTCGCCTCGAAGGTAGGTTTGAGATCATCTGCGTGCGGTGCAAGACGAGAAGAACAACCCGTCACATGAAAATGCGACATCTCCGGGCAGAATCGGCGGCAATGGCGATCACGCACGGCCGCAGGCAAACCTCGGCAGCAGGTTTATGATGGCGTGTAATACTTTATAATTACGAAACATTTGGAAAGTGATCAAGAAAAAAAGGGCCTGTCATTTCGGAATGGAAACGGCACCGTCCAGCCTTGCTCGGCAAAAGGAGGACAAAAGCAGCCGGGATCACCGGCACCGCACGGCAGGCGGACATTTGAATCCGGCTTTTTCGGGTGAGGGGGCAGGTCTGAGGTGATGAGCAGACCTCCCCTTGCCCCGTCACCCCTCCGGGAACGGATCAGTGCCCTGTGGGTTGTTTCCCCGTTTCGGCGGTCTTGGTGACCGCAGGGACGGTTTGAGCACTCGGGGCCGCCGCTTTTTCGGGCACCGCCGGTTTCCCGCCGACGATCCACCGGTTGCCCTCCTTGACCAGCGCGATTTCCCCCTTGACTTCGATCTCGCCGGAGACCGACACCCGGGCGAAGTCTTCTCCCTGCTCGACTACCTTGTATTCGAGGTCGGAGGTGTCCAGAACGAAACCCTGGTGCTTTGTGGCGATCAGCTTTTCCACGATCGCTTTGGCCGCATCCTCCGGCGCCTGCTTGGCGCAGCCGAGAAACGCAGCCAGACTCATGACCACCAAGACGCAAATCACTCTTTTCATGGGGGCTCCTTTTCAGTGGTTGTTCGGATAATGATTTTTCCGGTCACTGCCGAGTGGACTGCAGCCGGGCCCAGAACATTTCCAGTATGTAAATCGCGGCCTGTTCACCGTCCAGATCCGACTTGCCGGAAATCTTCCGGCAGTCTTCCAGAAGCATCGGGTTGCCCCCGGAAAGTTTGAACTGCTTTTCGATCAGGACGCCGGCCGTACCGTGGTAGGATTGGAGCTCTGCGGCGGTCCGGCCCGCGAAGATTTCCAAGGTTTCCCGGTCCATAATCTGGAAAAGAAGGTCGATGGCCCCTTCAAACGTCGTCGGCTTCGGGTCGTATCCCATCGGCGCTCCTTTCTGCTTCGACTTGTCCAACCTTGACTGGAATCCATATCAGAAACCGGGGGAAAATAGTACCAGGACCTTGAATGCCGATCCGACGGTTGCGGGTGATCCGCGGATGCTGTATGGAAATGCTGCCACTGCGTGCAACCGCAACAAGATCATTATCCAATCACGGCAGCGAACGGATCAGGAGGCCGGATGAGGGCAGTCGACTTCGATGACGTGCTGGCCGCCGCCCGGCGGCTCAGCGGAGTGGCCCACAAAACGCCGGTGATGACCTCCGCCACCTTGAACCGGACGCTTTCCTGCGAGGTTTTTTTCAAGTGCGAAAACCTGCAGCGGATCGGCGCCTTCAAGTTCAGGGGGGCATACAACGCCATGTCACGCCTGACCGAAACCGAGAAAAGAAGGGGTGTGGTGACCTACTCCTCGGGTAATCACGCCCAGGCCGTTGCCCTGGTCGGACGGATGCTCTCTGTTCCCGTCACCGTGGTCATGCCCGAAGATGCCCCGGCCCTGAAGCTTTCGGCCACCAAGGGCTACGGAGCAGAGGTGCTGACCTACGACCCGGTGACCGGCTCCCGGGAGGCGATCGCCGCAGCGTTGCTGGAGGCGCGCGGGTGTGTGATGATTCCGCCCTTCGACCATCCGGACGTGATTGCAGGGCAGGGGACCGCCGCCCTGGAGCTGACAGGGCAGGTCGGCGGGCTGGAGCTGCTCCTGGTTCCCTGCGGCGGCGGGGGGCTGTTGAGCGGCTCGGCCATCGCGGCCAAGGGGCGGTCTCCCGACTGTCGGGTGGTGGGGGTGGAGCCGGAACTGGCCGATGACGCCACCCGCTCCTTTCGTACCGGCACGCTTCACACGGTTCACAACCCGCCCACCATCGCAGACGGCACCCGGACCGCCTCTCTTGGAAAATTCACCTTCCCGCTCGTGTTGGCCCATGTGGACGACATGATTACGGTCAGCGAAGAGGCGATCCGCGAGGCGGTTCGGTTCTTCTTTTACCGGATGAAGCTGGTGGTGGAGCCATCCGGCGCACTGGGTCTGGCCGGCCTGATGAGCGGCGCCGTCGCACCGCCGGCAAGGGTCGGGGTGATCGTCAGCGGCGGCAATATCGACGGCGCCGCCATGGCGCAGATCCTTGGAAAAGAATGAACGTCGAACGTCCAACGCCCAACGTCGAACTTCGAATGAAAAAAAGCCATAGAGCGCTTGTCGGAATGGAGATCTATGCCGACCCCCTATCAGAAGCTTGAAGACCGCTTTCAGCGCCTGGCGCAGATCGACCATGCCCTCACATTTCTGGAATGGGATCAGCTGGTGATGATGCCGCCGGGCGGAAACGAGGCCCGGGCCCGCTCGATGGCCGAACTGACGGCATTGCGCCATGAGCTGCTGATCGATCCACAGGTGGGCGACCTGATCGGCGAGGCCGCAGAGAAGGAGAAGGCTCCCGACCTGAAGCGGAGCGTGGTGGAAATGGCGCGGGCCTGGCGTCAGGCGGTCTGCCTTCCCGCCGACCTGGTAAAGGCCAAGTCCCTTGCCGGCACCCGATGCGAGCACGGTTGGCGCACCCAGCGGCAGGAAAACGACTGGCCCGGCTTTTTGAAAAATTTCAAAGAGGTGGTCCGCCTGTCCCGGGAAGAAGCCCGGATTCGCCAGGCTGCGGAACCCGAGCGGTTTGCCACCCCCTACGACGCTTTGCTCGACCTATACTGCACCGGGGACGAAAGCGCCTTTATCAAGGGGGTTTTCGAAGAATTGAAACAGGTCCTGCCCTTGCTGCTGAACCAAATCCTGGAACGGCAGTCCGCCTCCGGGGCAGGCCTTTCCGGCCGCTATCCGATCCGGGCCCAGGAAGAACTCAACCGCCGGCTCATGACGCTACTCGGATTCGATTTCGATTCGGGAAGGCTCGACGTGAGCATGCACCCGTTTAGCACCGGTGTCCGGGGGGATCATCGCATCACCACCCGGTTTCGCGAGACCGACTTTGTCGATGCGCTGATGGCAACGGCCCACGAGACCGGGCACGCCAGCTACGAGGCAGGGCTGCCGAAGCGGTGGGAAGGGCTGCCGGTCGGCTGGGCCCGGAACATGTGCATCCACGAGAGCCAGAGCCTGTTTTTTGAAAAACACCTGTGTCTGAGCCGGCATTTTCTCGATTTTTTTGCAAGCCCCCTTCATGAATGCCTTCCGGAGACCGCCGGGCTCGACGGAGAGCGGATCTGGTCTGAAAGCATCCGGGTCCGGCCGAGCTTCATCCGGATCGAAGCCGACGAGGTGACCTATCCCCTGCATGTCATGCTGCGGTTCGAAATCGAAAGCGGCCTGATCGACGGGACCCTGGAGGCCGAAGACATCCCCGATCTCTGGGATCGGAAAATGCAGCAATACCTCGGGCTCTCCACGAGGGGAAACGACAAGGACGGCTGCCTGCAGGACATCCACTGGACCGACGGCGCCTTCGGATATTTTCCGTCCTACACGATGGGGGCCCTGAATGCGGCGCAGATTGCCGACGCTGTCGGCAGGGCGCTTCCCGACTGGCGGGAGCGCCTGGGAAAAGGGGATATTTCCCCTGTCCGCCGGTGGCTCCACGAAAACATCTGGCGCAAGGGAAGCCTTGTGAACTCCCAGGAGATCTTGCGATCGGCCACCGGCGAAAAAACCAATCCCCGCTGCTTTCTGAATCATCTCCGGGCCCGCTATCTCGAACACCGGTACTAAGGAGGCGATTGGATGAATACCGAAGACCTTGTCGGCAGACTGAACCGGATGATGCGACTCCGGACCGCTCCTGTCGGCGTCAAATTTCTCTCCCCGAAAGAACCGCTCCCTCCTGGTGCGCTGCGGCCGGCCAAATACGGCATCCGGATTTCGCTCTGTCAATGGACGACCCTGGCCCGCACCTGGGGCCGCATGGCGGCGGTGCAGGTCGAAGACATCAACTGCACCCCCTGCCTGGCGGCCATGGGCTGGATGCGGCTGGAAAACCCGGGGGATCTTGCCCGCTACTTCATGGACATGGGGTATTTCGAAAGTCCCGAATTGGCAGAGAGCGCCCTGGCCCAGCTCGATCCGCTGCCCGCAGGGGCCGTTTCAGGATTGGTGATGGCCCCCCTGGAACCGGGGTGCGATGTCGCCCCCGACCTTGTCTGGATTTACGGGACGCCTGCCCGGATGGCCCGGCTGGCCGCCGGCTGGGTCTACAGGACCGGAGAGCTCGTCTCGTCGACGACAACCGGCTTCGGGATCTCGTGTCTTTCCATGGTCAAACCCCATTTCACGGGAAAACCGGTCTTCGTTCACCCGGGAAGGGGAGAGCGGATCCTGGCCGGAACCGATGAAGGAGAAATGGCCTTCTCCTTTCCCGCCGCGCGATTGGCGGACCTGGTGGAGGGCCTCGAAAAAACCCACGAAAAGGGGAACCGCTATCCGGTTCAGAAATACGTAATTTACGAGCCGCCCCTGCTCAGGCCCCTGGAAGCGCTGGGGAAAAGGCTTTCCCCCGTCGATTGAGCGCCATTTGAAGACCAGGCCGGCGCGGCGGCGGCTCCCGGATGCCATCCGCAGGCCGTGATGTTCTGCATTTCAGGGAACAACGATGGACTCTCCATTGGTTCGGACGATCCTGGCCGCCCTGGGGGGATATCTTCTCATCCTGCTCATCCTCTTTTCGCTCGACTGGTACAGGGAAGAATTTCCAAAGCCTCAAGGCGAGACCCCGGACAATGATCCCATCCACCAGGCGGTGGTTCGAACAGAAGCGGCCGATGCGATGGGTCGGTATTCCCGGCTGGCCGAGACCGAACGGAAAAAGATCCGGCAGCCCTAAGACCGCTGCATCGATCGAACCGGGGATGTCAGGGGTGTGAAAGCGGAGGCTTCCCGGCTTTTTCCCTCAGCCGGTTGACCTTTTCCAACACGGAATGGCGGCCGAGAATGCGGTGGATCAACCGCCGTTTGGCGGGAATATCGGTGAGCACCAGACCGACGAAGATGGTCAACAGTCCCTGGCCGGGGAGCACCAGCATGGCGATTCCGGCCAGAATAAGCACTCCCCCGATCGCGTTTTTCCCGACCCGGTAGATCCATCGAAGCGGCCGCGGCCAGGCGGCACTGATCGGGACTGCGGTTTCCGAGAGATAGTCGGCGGGAAGAACAATGAGGAACACGGGCACCGCAGCGATGGTGCCGAAAAAGGTGATCACGGACAGGGCGCCGAGCCACCCGAACAGCTCCGCGTTCTGTCGAAACCAGTCGAAGATCATCATGGCGCCGTGCGCGGTTGAAACGCGCTCATTGGGTTTTCCCTTTTCCTGGAGCCGGCGTCAGGAGTCGGTAAACATCGGTCCGCCTTTGACGGAACAATCGTGTCGTGCCGCAGTGAACGGCTCAGAGGCCGTTCACTACAATTGACGTTTGCGTCCATAAGGGCGCCTCATTTTCTTTGCGCAGCAAGGAAAATGAACGATATACTCGTTTTCATAAATACGTTCCGATTGATTTCAATGTCCCATTTCGTCATGCCGGACTTGATCCGGCATCCAGAGCCGCTATGAAAAAGGCTGGATTCCGGCTTCCGCCGGAATGACGGATACGCGTATCGGAACGTTATTCCGACAAACCCTGCAACTTTGCCAGCGCCTCTTTGATCCGGTCCATTTTGCTTCCCACGATCACCGTGTCGCCGACCACTGTGGTCGGGAATGTCATCCGGGAGTTGTATTGCTTGACCGCTTCGATCGCTTTTTTGCGGTCCTCCCCCTCCAGCAGATCCACCTCGATGGACCGGTACTCGACGTCGCGGTTGTCCAACAGCTTTTTCACTTCCTTGCAGTGGCTGCAGGTGCTCAGGGCGTATAACAGCACCCGGGGCCGCGTCTCCGAATTCTTTTCGTGGGTCATGGGAACTCCTTACAAACAGCAGACATGGGGTGGCCGGCCCCGTGAAAAAGTCCAGAAGAAAAATAAAACCACCGAACCGTCTCGGCAAATGAACCTCTGGTTATGAAACCCCGTCGAATTTGTCAATGGGAGGAGAAAGCGGGGCGCATCCGGAGTCGGAGGCTCCCAGTGCCTGACGGCTCATGTACCCGTTGGCGACGAAGATGTTTTTCAAACCAAAGCCTGCGCCCCATGCCCTATGCCCCATGCGCCCCTATTTCCTTTCCAACAGCTTCACCAGCTCCGGGAGGCTTCGGGTATTGATCACGTCTTCGGCCTCCAACCAGCCGCGGCGAGCCTGTCCGATGCCGTATCGCATGAAATTCAGGCCGGCGGTGCTGTGGGCATCGGTGGCGAGGGCCACCTTCACGCCGATCTCCTTGGCGGTCCTGCAGTGGGAATCGTTCAGGTCCATCCGTTCGGGCCCTGCGTTGAGCTCCAGAAAGACACCCGAATCCCGGGCGGTCTCCATGATCTTTTCCAGGTCGACCTCGTAAGGCTTGCGCCGGCCGATCAGGCGTCCGGTGGGGTGCGCCAGAATGTTGAAAAGCGGATTCTCCATGGCGCGAAGAATTCGTTCGGTCTGCTTTTGCCGGGGCAGATTCTGGTGGTAGTGGACCGAGCAGACGCACAGATCGAGTCTTTCGAGGATTGCGTCGGGAAGGTCGAGGGTGCCGTCTGCCAGGATGTCCACCTCGATCCCTTTCAGAAGGCGGAAACCGTCGAACTGCTCGTTTAGCCGGTCGATCCGTTCGATCTGGGCCGCCAGCTTTTCGGTGTCAAGACCCCCGGCCATGGTCACCCGGCGGGAGTGCTCGGTTATGGCCAGGTACTCGTAGCCGCGCTTGCGGGCGGCTTCCGCCATCTCCTCCAGCGAATTGCGGCCGTCGGTGGCGTCGGTGTGGGCGTGCAGATCCCCGCGGATGTCTTTGAGCCGGACAAGCGCCGGAAGCCGGTTCTTTTCCGAGGCCTCGATCTCCCCCCGGTCCTCGCGCAGTTCCGGTTCGATGTAGCGCAGGCCGACCGCCCCGTAGACCTCCTTTTCGGTCTTGCCGGCGACTTGCTTTTTCCCTTCGAACACGCCGTATTCGTTGATCTTGAGGCCCCGCCTGACCCCCCGTTTTCGAACCGCGATGTTATGGGCCTTGGAGCCGGTGAAATAGTGAAGGGCTGCGCCGTAGCTCCCCCGGGGAACCACCCTCAGGTCCACCTGGAGGCCGGATTGAAGAACGACCGTGGATCGGGTGCCCCCTTTGGAGACGATCTTGCGGACGTCTTCATAGGCGGTGAAGCGATCCATGATTTTCGCGCCGGCCT
>JASFPT010000199.1:0-7749 GCA_050115795.1 Desulfobacterales bacterium | reverse complement strand
CCGCCGTTGTGCAGCGCTGCGAGGCTCATTCCCCGGGCCGCGTTTCCGGCAAAACAGTGGATCGCCATGTCGGCCATCACCCGGCTGCCGTCTTTGATGTTGGCCGTCTCCCGGAAGGGCGAGTCGGTGCCCCCGGTGTCGTGGTGGTCGCGGCCCAGCATCACCGGGCCGATCTCGCCGTCGCGGACCATTTGGTTGAATCGCAGGGCGATCTTCATGCGTCCTTCGGCGTCCTGGTAGAGAATCCGCGCCTGGGTGCCGACCACCAGCTTGTTCTTCGATGCATCCCGGATCCAGTTGTAGTTGTCCCGGTCCTGGAAGCGGCGCCCCGGATCGATGCAGTCCATGGCCGCACGGTCGGTCTTTTTCAGGTCCTCCTTCTTGCCGCTCAGGCAGACCCAGCGAAACGGCCCGTAGCCGAAGTCGAACATGAGCGGCCCCATGATGTCCTCCACGTAGGAGGGGAAGATGAAGCCGTCGTCGGGGTTGCGGCGGTTGGCGCAGATCTGCTTTACACCGGAATCGTAGACGGCCTTCATGAAGCTGTTGCCGTAGTCGAAAAAATAGACCCCGCGCCGGACCAGCGTTTGAATCAGCGAAAAGTGCCTTTTCAAAGAGGCGTCGACAAGCGTTTTGAACCGGGCCGGATCGCTCTTCAGCATCGCGGTGCGCTGGGCAAAGGTGAGTCCCTGGGGGCAGTACCCCCCGTCGTAGGCCACGTGGCAGGAGGTCTGGTCGGAGAGCAGATCGATGGGGATGCGCTTTTCGACCGCCGTCTCCAGCAGATCCACCACGTTGCCGTGAAATGCGATGGCCAGGCTGCGGCCCTCTTTCCGGGCCCGGCGCGCCTCGGCGAACGCTTTTTCGGGGCTGCCGATCACCTGATCGACCCAGCCCTGGGCGTGACGGGTTTCGATCCGGGAGCGATCGACCTCGGCGATGATGCCGACACCGCCGGCGATTTCAACGGCCTTTCCCTGGGCGCCGCTCATCCCCCCCAGACCCGAGGAGACGAACAGCCTTCCTGCCATGTCCTGGTCCGGGGCCAGGCCCAACTTCGCCCGGGCCGCGTTGAGCAGCGTGCTGTACGTGCCGTGGACGATGCCCTGGGGCCCGATGTACATCCAGCCGCCTGCGGTCATCTGGCCGTAATTGGCCACCCCGAGAGCGGCCGCCCGGTTGAAATTCTCGTTGTCGTCGAAGAGACCCACCATCATGCCGTTGGTGATGATCACCCGGGGCGCCTGTACCGGGGAGCGAAACAGCCCGAGGGGGTGCCCCGAGGCCACCACCAGGGTCTGACGGTCGGTCAGGATCTCCAGGTAGGCCTTGATCAGCCGGTACTGCATCCAGTTCTGGCATACCTGGCCGGTTTCCCCGTAGGTCACCAGCTCGTAAGGGTACAGGGCCACGTCGAAATCGAGGTTGTTGTCGATCATGACCTGGAAGGCACGGCCTTCGATGCAGGCGCCCCGGTAGGCGTCGATGGGCCGCCCCCGCAGGGCGCCGGCCGGTCGAAACCGGTAGGCGTAGATCCGGCCCCGGGTGCGCAGCTCCTCCAAGAACTCGGGAGCCAGACGGCTGTGCCATTTGGGCGGCACGTACCGCAGGGCGTTTTTCAACGCCAGTACCTGATCCTTTCGGCTCAGATGAGATTGGCGCTTGGGGGCCCGGCGGATTCGGCTTTTGAAGCGGGGAGCCGGGGGCAGCCTGGCAAAAAGGGTCTCCAAAGACAGGGTCTCGAACGGTTTCATTTTCTGCGACTCCTGATAGCGAAAGGAAACATCGGCTTGACAGGGCACCTTCAAATTGTATAAACTTGTATATACAACTTTGGTCCGGTTGTCAAGCCGCTCCGGCGTCACCGTCCAACAGGCAGAGCCCAATGACAAAGCCCCTGTATCAACAGGTGAAAGCCCATATCCTGGAGCAGATCCAAAGCGGTCGCCTGGGCCCGGAAAGCCGCGTCCCTTCCGAAAATGATTTGGTCGAAACGCTGAACGTTTCGCGCATGACCGTCAACCGTGCCCTTCGGGAGCTGGCCGGCGAAGGACGCCTGATCCGGGTCCAGGGGGTCGGAACCTTCGTGGCGCCGGAAAAGCCCCAATCGGCCCTGCTGGAGATCGTGAGCATCGCCGAAGAAATCCGCTGCCGTGGGGGGGTACACACCAGCAAGGTTCACCTGCTTCAGGCGGAACCGGCCCCTGCAGCGGTGGCCGAAAACATGCATCTGCCGCCGGGCTCGGAGGTCTTTCACGCGGTTCTGGTCCATTTCGACCGGGGCATCCCGGTGCAGTTGGCCGACCGGTATGTCAATCCGGCCGCTGCCCCGCATTTTCTCGATCAGGACTTCACCCGGCTGACCCCCAGCGAATACCTGCTCCGCGTCTCCCCCCTCACCGCGGTGGAGCATGTGATCGAAGCCGTTCTCCCGGATGTCGCAGCCCGCAAGCTGCTCCGGATCGACAGCAAAACCCCCTGCCTGGTGCTGCATCGCACCACCTGGTCAGAGGAGCGGGTGGCGACCCGAAGCCGTTTTTTCTACCCCGGACCGCGCTACCGACTGGCCGGGCGATTTACCACCGACGGCAACGGCCGTCGGCCGCTGGTTTGAACCGCACCCGCTAGGGCAAACGGACCGAAAGCAAACGAAAACGAGGCCTCCCATGAAAAAAACCGTTACCATCGGTTCGGATCGCTTGACCCTGCCGGATTTCGAGGAAGTCGCCCGCGGCGGGGCCCGGGTGAAACTGGACCAAAAGGCCCGCGATGCGGTCAAGCGCTCCGCGCGCCTGATCGACCGCTGGGTCAAAGAAGGCCGTGCGATCTACGGGGTCACCACCGGGTTCGGGGCGCTGAGCGAGGTCTCCATCTCGGCGAAGGATGCCGCAAAGCTCCAGGTCAACGTGTTGATGAGCCACGCCGCCGGTGTCGGTCGTCCCCTGGACGAAGCGGCCGCCAGGGGAGTGATGCTCCTGCGGGCCAAAGAGCTCTCCATGGGCCGAGCCTGCGGCAGGCTTGCCGGCATCCAGCGGCTGATCACCTTCCTCAACCGAGGTGTCTATCCCGTTATTCCCGAACAGGGGTCTGTGGGCGCAAGCGGCGATCTGTGCCCGATGGCCCACATGGGCCTGCTGCTGATCGGCAAAGGGGAAGGTGTTTACCGGGGCCGGCGCATGGCCGGCGGGCAGATTCTCGAGGCCCTGGCGCTAAAGCCCCTGAAGCTCTGCCCCGGTGAAGGACTGGCCCTGGTCAACGGCACCCAGGTGATGACGTCCATCGGCGCCCTGGCCGTTGCCGATGCCCTGCAACTGGGCAAGCTGATCGACATCGCCGCCTCCATGAGCCTGGAGGTGTTGATGGGCAGCCGCACCGTGGTCGATCCCCGAATACAGCAGCTGCGCCCCCATCCGGGCCAGACCGCTGCGGCGGACAACATATCGCGCATCACCCGGGACAGCGAAATCGTCTCTTCCCACAAGGACTGCCGCCGCATCCAGGATCCCTACACCGTCCGTTGCGCACCCCAGGTGCACGGCGCCAGCTACGATGCCGTTCACTATGCCAAAGGGGTGGTGGAAACCGAGATGAACGCCGCCACCAACAACCCGCTGGTCTTCAGCGACAGCGGCGAATTTCTCCTGGGCGGCAATTTTCACGGACAACCGGTGGCCCTGGCCATGGACTTCATGGCCATGGCCGTCTCGGAGATGGCCAATATCTCAGAGCGGCGCATCGAGCGCCTGGTCAACCCGAAGCTCAGCGGCCTGCCCGCCTTTCTGGTCAACGACGACGGTCTCAACTCCGGCTTCATGATCGCCCAATACACCGCGGCCGCCCTGGTGTCGGAAAACAAGGTGCTGGCCCATCCGGCCAGCGTGGACTCGATTCCGACCTCGGCCAACAAGGAAGACCACGTTTCCATGGGGACCATCGCCGCCCGAAAATGCCGTGACATCATCGCCAATGCCGAATACGTGGTGGCCATCGAGCTGCTCTGCGCCGCCCAGGCCCTGGACCTGTTCACCAACCTAAAGCCCGGCCGGGGCACCTGCGCCGCCTACCGGGCCATCCGCCGCCATGTCTCCCACATGGAAGAAGACCGCGTGCTGGCAGACGACATCGCCGCCGTGCGGCAGCTGATGAAAGACGGGACGATTGTAAAAGCGGTGGAAAAGACCGTGGGAAGCCTGAAGTAGAAGCGGTTTGTGGTGGGTGGCGGGTCGTTTGCAGTGCACGAATTCCGATGCTGATCGGAGCATAATTGATCTAATCGCAGGGTCGGGCACCGTACCGACCCCATTGGTTTTTAAATTCTAAATTCTACTTTCTCAATTCTAAATTTTACCTCCCCTCCGGTCAGTTCAATATCTCCCACCTTCCGATGCTGAACCGGGAGCCGGCCGGAAGAAAGCCGATGCGCATGTCGTTGAACCGAAGGCGCTCCCCCTGGCCGACCGCATCGTAGTTGGAGCCCGTGACCCCGGCGCTGTCGAGCACCGTCACCATGCCGGTGCCGATCACGGTAAACTCGTTTTCGGGGGAGACGACGATCCCGGTGTCTTCGTCCAGGCCGATGCCCTTGGCACAGCCCCCGCTGATCAGAAACTGCGACAGCCGGGCAAGCCTTTTTCGGGCGGAAAAATGGGTGTCGATGGTCACCCCGTCGATCAGGCCGAACCCGGCCATGGAACGGATCGAGCCCTTGAGAAATCCCTTTCGATCGCCGTCGTAGATCAGCGGATTGCCGGCCGCAGATGCGCCCGCACTGGTGCCGGCAATGTGAAGCCGGCCGGCCTCGAAAAGCGTCCGGATCCGGTCGAACAGCTTGGTGTGCATCAGCCGGGAGACCAGCCGCACCTGGTCGCCCCCGCTGAAATAGACCAGGTCGGCATTTTCGATGGCGGAAAGGTGCGCCTCGGTGTCGGCATCGCGCGCCTTTCGGATGTCCAGGCAGCGGGTTTCGGGTATGCCGAACCCGCTGAAGGCGCCGCAGTAGTTGCGTTCGATTTCGCCCGGATACGAAGAGGCCGTGGGAATGAGCACGATGTTTTCGGCCCGGGTGGTCTCCAGGATGCGCGCCAGAATGGATCGATCGCCGTCTTTGTTTTCGGCCCCGCCGATCAGTATGAGGTGTCCTCTTTTCATCGGCCGCCAACTCAGCCTTTCTTGCGTGTGATTTGTCTTTCCCTTCGTGACGCGCCGAGCATCGCAGAAGCGGGCGATGGCTGTCCGAGAATAAAATCGCTGCGCGATTTTATGAAAAGCGGCTTCGCCGCGTTAGATGGATTCTCGGTGGCTGACCACTGCTGAATTTATGGAAAAAGCAGCCTTATCCGATGGAATTGCCTGAAAATGCCTTGAGCCCGAGCTTCGACCTCGATCAAAACCAACTCAAATCAAAGCGGCCACCTGCCATGAAAACCAGAAACCCGTTACAACAACCCCGCGGCTTGCTCAGGCGACCTCCAGCGCCGCTGCCTCCCGCCGCCGTTTCGTCCGGCGATCATCCGCCGATTTTCTCCTGTTCGATCTTTTCCTTGACGGCATACAGATGTTGGATCACCTTGTCGACCCTTCCCGACATGACGCACACCAGGTCGCTTTTCCGGGCCATGGTTAGGGCGTGGTCCACGGCTTCGATAACATCCGGAATCGTTTCGATTCTGCCGGCGTCGAAACCCGCCGAGACAAGCGACTGGCGGGCCAAATCCACCAGTTCTCCCGGGGCCCGCCCGCGGGTGTCTTCGTCTTCAAAGACGATTGCATGGTCGCAGTTTTCGGCAACGAGCCTGCAGATCTGGTGAATGTCCTCGTCCCGGCGGTCTCCGACCAGGTCGAAAACAAACAACCGGCGCTGGTGCCCCATCCGTTTCACCAGGTCGATGATGTTTCGATAGGCCGACAGATTATGGGCGTAGTCGAGCATGACCTCGAAATCCCTGATGGGGAAAAAATTGGCGCGCCCGGGGGTTTGAGACGGTGACGGGAAAAACGAGACGAGGCCTCGGCGGATTTCTTCCAGCTTGACGCCCAGGGCGTGGGCCACCGCCGTTGCGGCCAGGGCATTCTGGATATTGAACAGGGCCCGGCCCTCCACGGTGATCGGCATCTCCTTGGCCCGGGCGACCGGAACGGTCTCGCCCCCGCTGGCGATGGCGATATAGCCCCGGTCGTGGATCACGGCGGTGTTTTCATCCGCCAGGTGCGCCTGAACCAACGGATTGGACGGCCGCATGGAGAAGTAGATGATCTTCTCCCGGCAGTAGGCGGCCATCTTGACGCACTGTTCATCGTCGGCGTTGAGCACGGTCACTCCGCCTTTTCGCACCATCTCGGCCACCACGGACTTGACCTTGGCCAGGTCTTCGATGGTGTGGATCCCCTTGAGACCCAGGTGATCGGACTGCACATTGAGCACCACCCCCACATCGGCCATTTTATAGCCGAGCCCCTCCCGGAGAATGCCGCCCCGGGCGGTCTCCAGGACGGCGCAGTCCACCATCGGATCGCTGAGCACGACACGGGCGGAATGGGGTCCGCTCATGTCGCCCTTGGCGATGAGACGATTCTGCAGGTAGATGCCGTCGGTGGTCGTCATTCCGACACTGTGCCCGACCCCTTTCAGGATGTGGGCGATCAGCCGGACCGTCGTCGTCTTTCCGTTGGTCCCGGTCACGGCGACAATGGGAATATCGTGGGGGGCGCCCTTCGGAAAAAGCATGTCGACGATGGGTTTTGCCACATTTCTCTTTCGGCCCTTTGCCGGGGCCAGGTGCATGCGCAGGCCGGGCGCGGCATTGACTTCGATGACGGCGCCACCGACTTCCTGGATCGGTTTGCTCAGGGAATCGGACATTACGTCGACACCGACGATGTCCAACCCGATGATCCGTGAGATGCGTTCGACCATGAAGCGGTTGGCCGGGTGGACCCGGTCGGTGACGTCCTCGGCCGATCCGCCGGTGGACAGATTCGCGGTCAGCTCCAGCTGGAAGAATTCGCCGTCTTTGAGAACCGTTTCCATGGTGTATCCGGCCTTGCCCAGAAGATGTTCGGTGACCGAGGATGCCTGCAGCCGGGTCATCGGCTTTTCGTGGCCGAAGCCCCGGTCCGGGTTCTGGTTCTCGATGTCGATCAGCTCGGCGATGGTGTGGCGACCGTCACCGATCACCGCCGCCGGAACGCGCTTGGCGGCGGCCACGAATTTTCCGTCCACCACCAGGAGCCGGTAGTCGTTTCCGGTGACGTACTGCTCGATGATGATGCGGTCACTGATCTTTTTGGCCCGTTTGAAAGCGGCCACCAGCTCCTCGTCGTTGGTGATGTTGGTGGTGACCCCCTTGCCCTGGTGACCGTCATGGGGCTTGACCACCACCGGATACCCGAGCCAGTTCGCGTCATCCAGGGCGCTTTTTTGTTTTCGGATGACCGTGCCGCGGGGAACCGCGATGCCGGCGTCTTCCAGCATGTTCTTGGTGAGGCGTTTGTTGCCCGCGGTTTCCACGCCGATCAGGCTGGTGTTGGAGGTCATGGCCGCCTGGATGCGTTTCTGGTATTTTCCCTCACCGAGCTGCACGAGGTTGTAGTCATCGAGCCGGATGACGGTGATGCCCCGAACCTCCGCCTCACTGACGATGGCCGCGGTGGAGGGCCCCAGAAAGTAATCGTCTCGAATCCCCTTCAACTCCTTGATGGGGGCCTCGAGGTCATGGGGGTTTCCGGCCAGCAGCGAATTGACGATTTTCA
>JASFPT010000198.1:0-7754 GCA_050115795.1 Desulfobacterales bacterium | reverse complement strand
TCGACCGGCGAACCCGGCGGGATCGGAGAAAAGGGCCGGGCACCCGAAGGCACCAGAATGAGCGTCGGGGGGTGTTCTTAAAGGACAACCTGTCCTAAATCCTTGACCCTGGCTCTTTGCATCGGAGTCATTCCCCGGGGATACGGATCGATGATCCCCTATATGGGGTTTTCGCCTTTTTCCAGGAGGACGTAACGGAGTCCGAGTCCTCCCGTCCTGACTGCTGCCGCCAATCCCCCCGGCCCTGCGCCGACGATGGCGATGTCGTATCGCTTCATCAAAACGCCTTCCTGCTGCATGGGCGGACGCGGCCTGCAAGATGCCTTCAAAATTCCATACCCGGCATGCGAAGCAAGAAAAAGGGAATGCGTAAACCCCGCAGCGCCGGCGGTTTGCCGGCAAAGGGGGGTGTCACTTGACGTACCCTGGCAAATCGAATAGAGTTTACCAAAAGACATCGCCGTGAACATCGAAAGGGCAACATTGCCGAAAGGCAGTGGCGCAAAGCCGCGGGTCTAAAGCCGAAAGGCCAAGACAGCCGGGCCGCCGAAGGTTCCATCCGTCACGCCTCTGGGAAATTGCCCATGGGCGTTTTTTATTTTCAGGGGCCGAGCCGTTTGGCCGGTTCGAGCAATCGCTCTCCACCGCCCCGGCAAACAGCGGTGGCCCGTGCAGATGCCCATGCGGTTTTGACAGGCGTACCGCCGCGTTGCCTTTCGGCGATTCATCTTTTGATGGTCCACGCGGGTTTCCGGAGAGGACAGGTGCCGGAATCTTCCCGTTTGCGCCCGGCCCGTAAGGCCGAGCATTACGAAAGGAGGCTCCCATGGTGTTGCCAGAGCTTTTCATGGTCGTGCCCGGGCCCCCGGTCCTTTCGCTCCTGTTCTGGATCGGGATTCTGATCCTTCTGTTATACGTCGCGCGGGAGCCGGCTCACCGCGCAATTCGATCCCTGAGCCGCACCTTCTACAGAGGGTTTCGCCTGGCGTCCCGCTCCGTGCTCCTTTCCGAGCGGCGTGTCGCCGAACGAAACAAGGAGGTGCTGCTGGCCAGCAGTCGAGAATCCATAGAACGCCTCATCGAACGCGAATTTCACCGTGTCGACGCTGTGGTGAAACGTGATCTTGCCGGCTATCCCAGCCTCCAGCGGACCCTGGCAGACCATATTGCCAGAATCGAAGAAGACTACCGGCAAAGCAGCGAATTGTCCCCGCCGCCCCCGACCTGGGTGGAAGCCGTAGACGCGGTGGCCAAAATCCCTTCCAACGGAGACCCCACCGTGGCAAAGGTGCTCGAGAAAATCGAGGACATCGTTCACAACCAGCACAAGACCGCGATGGCCGAGTACCGCAAAAACATCACCCACCGCCACGGCCTGCTCAAGCGCATGATCCCCTACTGGCGGCGCATGACCGACACCCTCGAGGAGGTGGGCAAAACCATTACCGGCCTGAAGGAGCGCGCTGCCGTCATCGATCAGCGGATGACCGAGTACGAAGAGATCATCGCCAACTCGGACAGAGCCGAGCAGATGTACGCATCCTCTGCCATGACCCAGTTTTTCATCGCCGGATTCGTCCTGTTGATCGCCATCGGCGGGGCGATCATCAACTTCAACCTGATCGCCCTGCCGATGTCGGAAATGGTCGGCGGGGGCAGCTATATCGGTCAGTTCAAAACGTCTGATGTGGCCGCACTGGTGATCATCCTCGTGGAAGTCGCCATGGGACTCTACCTGATGGAGTCGCTCCGGATCACCCGGCTGTTTCCGGTGATCGGGTCCTTGGACGATCGAATGCGGGTGCGGATGATCTGGATCACCTTCGGGATCCTGTTGATCCTGGCCAGCGTAGAGTCGGCCCTGGCCTTCATGCGCGACGCCATCGCTGCCGATCTTCACGCTCTTCGGCAATCTCTGGCCGATGCCCAGGTCGCCGATCCGGTCAACAGTTGGATCCCCACGGTGGGGCAGATGGCGCTTGGATTCATCCTGCCGTTTGCCCTGACGTTCGTTGCGATACCCCTGGAGTCTTTCGTCCAGTCCTCTCGGGTGGTGCTGGGCCGGGCCACGACCGCGGCCATGCGGTCCGTTGCAGCGCTGCTGCGGCTGCTGGCCAGCCTGGTCAGCCAGGTCGGCGGATTCATGGTCCACTTCTACGACCTGCTGATCTTTGCCCCTCTCTGGATCACGGGGCTTGTCCATGGACGGCGCCGCGAGGTGGAAAACGCCTTCCCGGACGCGGTCGGCGCCGCCGACGGACCCCATTCGGAAATGGAAATCAGAGTGCAGGAGGAAACGGCATGAAAAAGCTCCTATCGATCATGGCCTCGGTTTTGGTCTTCGCTGCGACGTGCCTGATGGGTTGCGCCGATACCACCAGCCATGCCCAGGGCGTTTACATGCTGCTGGACACCTCGGGAACCTACCGGACCGAGCTGGCCAAGGCGCAGTCGATCGTCAACTATCTTCTCGGAACCCTTCAACCCGGTGACTCCTTCGGTATCGCCCGAATCGATACCGGCAGCTTCAGCGAGAGGGACATCGTCGCCAAGATCAATTTCGACGGCAGACCGTCCGTCGCCAACAACCAGAAGCGGATGTTCCGGGAAAAAATCGACCGCTTTATCGGGAGCGCCAAGGGCAGTCCCTACACAGACATCACGGGCGGTATCCTGCAGGCCGTGGAATACCTGAACGAAAGCGGCGCGGGAAAGAAGTACATCCTGATTTTCTCGGACCTGGAAGAAGACCTGAAAAAGGGGTATGTGCGGGACATCCCGTTTCAATTGGAGGGGTTTCAGGTGGTGGCCCTCAATGTCACCAAGCTGCGTACGGACAACATCGACCCGAGGGAGTATATGCAGCGGCTGGAGCAGTGGCGGCGGCGGGTGGAAGAAGGCGGCGGAACCTGGCGTGTGATCAATGATCTGGAACGCCTGGACAAAATCCTCGTCGGCTGACCGCTGCACTTGCCTTGCCCGGAAGACGACGCTGCAGATCGGCGCGTCTCTTCCGCAGCGGGCGAAACTTTGACAGGGTCCTTTTGCCGGCCGCAAGCCGGGCGGTGGGGGAAACGGCACAGACAGGGGGGCGAGGATCCGGGCGAACCGGTTCGTCTCCCGGATCGTTTCCGAAACCGCACCTGCAGCCGCAATCCCGCGCTTCATCCGGATCGGGGGTCATGCCCCGGCGGCGACCCGCGCAGACTCCCAGCCGAGCATCGCTTTTTTGCGGGCCGGTCCGGCGCCGTAGTTTCCGAAAACCCCGGTTTTGCGGATGACCCGGTGGCACGGGATCAAAAACGGAATCGGGTTTGCCCCCACAGCATTTCCCACGGCCCGGGCGGCTTTCGGCATTCCGATGTGCCGGGCGATATCTTCATAGGTGACGGCTTTGCCCAGCGGGATCTTCAACAGGGCCTCCCATACCCGAATCTGAAAATTGGTGCCCCGGACGTGCAGGTAGACCGGGGCCGGCTCCTCGCGTCCGGAAAAGGGAAACACGGCGTTGGCGAGTCCGGCGGTGACGTGCGGCTTTTTCCGGATCTCGGCCTCGGGCCATCTTTTTTCGATCTCAGCCAGTGCCGTCTGCTCGGTGCGAGGACCGAGAAAATGAAGGCTCACGATGCCCCGCTCGCTGGCCGCGATCAGGCAGCGACCAAAAGGGGTCGGGTGCACGCCCCAATCGATACACAGCCCTTCGCCCCTTTGTTTCACCTGGCCCGGGGTGACCGCCTCACAGGAGACGAACAGATCGTGGAGCCTCCCGGGGCCCGACAACCCCGCCTCGTAGGCGGCAGCCAGCAGGCTGTCGGAACACGCGATCATCTTCCGTGCATGGGCATGGGTCAGAAACTGAAGAAACCGCTTCGGGCTGATACCGACCCACCGGGAAAAAAGCCGCTGGAAATGAAATTCGCTCAGACCGACATGGGCCGCAACCTGCGATAGGCTTGGCCGCGATGCCGCGTTGCTTTCCAAAAAGCGGATGGCCTGCTCCACCCGTTCGTAATCCTTGCAGAGTTTTTCGAGCCGGGTCATGGAACGTCCCTTTCATGAGGGGTTGACGTCCGTTGAACACCATACCGTAAATCCGACGCTATACATAAAGAATCGACCCTCGACGGGCAACCCGATTCTTGCGGTCTTCGGCCCCGCACAGAAGACCGGCAAAATCGACACCTGCAATTTGAGCGCCCCCTGCAGCGACGCGAATACGTTCGTCGAAGTCTATCTGCAGTAAGCGGAATCTCAGGTGCCGCCCAGACCGTTGCAGCGTTTTCAATGGACCGGGTTTGCGCTATGATACCACCAGTGAACCCTTGATCCCCTGCAGGTGAAAAGCCTTCATGCACGACAACTTTCCTCGAATTGCCCGGATCCGCCAGACCATCCCCACCCCGCAGGTGGAGGACGTGGCCGGAACGGTCGAACGCGGCCTTGCCGCCCTGCACCTGGAACGGAAGGTGTCTTCCGGTCAGACGGTTGCCGTAACCGCCGGAAGCCGCGGCATTGCGGATCTTTCGACGGTGATCCGCGTCGTTGTCCGCCACCTTCGGGCCCTCGGGGCGCGACCGTATGTCGCCGCCGCCATGGGGAGCCACGGAGGCGCCACTGCAGATGGCCAAGCGCGGGTGCTGGCCGAACTCGGCATCACCGAGAAGGCCGTGGAGGCGCCGATCCGGTCTCACATGACGACCGATTCGATCGGCGAAAGCCGCTTTGGGATTCCGGTTCTCTGCGGAAGGGATTTTTCGGAGGCCGACCACGTGGTGGTGGTCAACCGGGTCAAGCCCCACACCAGTTTCCGGGGCACGGTGGAAAGCGGTCTGATCAAGATGACGGTGCTGGGGATGGGCAAGGCGGACGGGGCGCGGCTGGCCCACCGGATGTTTTTCCGGCACGGATTCGAGCCGGTGGTGCTGGATCTTGCCGGCATCGTGCTGGACCGTCTCCCGGTTCTGTGTGGCATTGCCCTGGTGGAAAACCGACTCGAGCAGACGGCCCGTGTCGAGGTCTGCGAAAAGGGTCGATTTGCCGAAGTCGACCGGACGCTTCTCAAAGAAGCCCGTCGGCTCATCGGCAAAATACCTTTTTCCGACGTGGATTTGCTCATCGTCGACGAGATGGGGAAAAACATCAGCGGCAGCGGCATGGATTCCAATGTCACCGGCCGCATCTTCCATCAGGTGACCCCGGAGCCGAAAGAGCGCCAGTTCCGGCGAATCTATGTCCGGGACCTGACCGCCGAAACCGGGGGAAATGCCCTGGGCGTGGGCACAGCCGACTTCGTCTCCCGCCGGCTCGCGGAGAAGGTCGACGCCGAAAAAACGAAAATCAACTGCATCACCGCCTCGGTGCCGGAAAAGGGTAGAATCCCGATGATCTACGATTGCGACCGGGATGCGGTGCGCGATGCCCTGTCCAGTGCAGGGGTCAGCGATCCGACCGCCGCCCGGCTGGTCTGGATTAAAAACACCCTCGCCGTGGATCGGTTCTGGATCTCCGAAGCCCTCGCCGCCGATGCCGGCAAGGCCGAAAGCGTTTCCCTGGAGTCCGGCCTTTCCGCCATCCCCTTCGGTGAAGACGGAAATCTCCCCTGGCTTTGATGTTCGATTCAGACTGTAGAGAAAGCAGTAGCTGCCGGTTCAGGGAATCGGCCGCCGGTCGGGTTCGTGCCGCCGGTATTTTGACATTCTTGCTTTTAGATCGTCGGCAAGTTCGCTCAGGTGGTGCCGTTTGGCCAGTTGCGATGCGCGGCCGGCCGTTTCGATCGCGCGGTCAAAATCGCCGGCTTCGGCATAGGCGGCGGCCAGGATGTCCAGGAAGAGCGGCTGCCGGTTGCCGGTTGTCGTGCACAGCCGCTCTGACAGGGCCACCGCCCGGCGCCCGTCTCGAAAACGGTCCGTGGGGTGGGCGGCATAGATTCGGGAAAGATTGTACAGGGCCGGAACCATGTCCGGGTGGAGCGACAGCGCCTTTTCATAGTGGAAGATGGCGTCGGCCACCTTTCCGATGTGAAGATAGGCGGTTCCCAGATTGTTTTGAAGGCCCGGGTCGTTCGGCGATCGTTCGGATGCCAGCAGCAGTTGGGCCAGTGCCTCCTGCGGCCGGCCGGCTTCCAGGTACGTCATTCCCAGATTGCCCCTGGCATCGGTGGCGTTCGGATTCATCGCAAGGGCCTTTTTGTAGTATGCGATCGCCTCGTCGAACCGTTTTTCCTCAGAAAGGGCGCTGGCGAGCTGAAAGAACACCACCGGGCCCTGTTTCTCGACGGCCATCGCACGGGAAAACAGGGTCCGGCTGTTTTCCCAGAATCCCACCTGATAAAAGCTCATCGGAATCAGCGCCACGGCGGCGGTGACGCCCACCGCCGTGCGAACCGCTGGCGAAACCCGGAGGCGTTCAAGAATCGCTCCGCCTCCCCAGGCGGCAATGATGAAGATTCCCACCAGCGGAACATAGGTATACCGGTCGGCCATCCGCTGAGAGCCGACCTGCACCAGCCCGATGACCGGGACCAGGGTGCCCAGATACCAGAGCCAGCCGGAGAGAAGAAACGGCAGCCGTTTTCGGTAGGCGACGGTCAGAAGGGTAGCGGCCGCCAAAAACCCGGCAGAAAGCCCCACCTGCCACACGGCCCAGGTGCGGTAGGGGTAAAAAATGGTCAACCCGGCCGGCCAGATGGTGTGGAGCAGGTATTCGACATAGCTGACCGCGGCATTGGCCACCCGCTGACCAACGGAAAAATGGCCGAGGGAAGCGACCGTGCCGCCTCCCTGCTGGGCCCAGAGGGTCACCACGCTCGATGCCAGGGACATTGCGAGCAGGGGCAGCTTTTCCGCGAGGATCCGCCAGGCAAAGGGCCTCGCGTCAAGCCGCTTCAGGGGCCAGAAATCGAGCACCAGCAGAAGAAATGGGAGGGTGACGGCCATGGGCTTGGCGGCAAGCGAAAGGGCAAAAAGCCCCAGCACCGCCGCATACCGCGCTGCGCCGGGCTTTTTCGCATAGCCGGTGTATGCGGCCAGGGCGGAAAACCAGAACAGGGTGCACAACACGTCCTTGCGCTCCGAGACCCAGGCCACCGACTCCACATGCAGGGGGTGAAAGGCAAAAAAGGCGGCGACCAGGGCGCTTTTTCCCAGGGCCCCCGTCATTTTCTCCAGAAGCAGAAACAGCAGTATGCCGTTGATCAAGTGGATCAGAACGCTGGTCCAGTGGTGGCCCATGGGATTGGGGCCGAAAAGCTCCCAGTCGAGCATATGGGAAAGCCAGGTGAGCGGATGCCAGTTGGCCGAATGGGCGGCGGTCAGGGCCCAAAGGATTCCCTCTTCGGTGAGTCCCTGCCGGACGTGCGGGTTTTTGGTCACATAATCCGGGTCGTCGTAGTTGATAAAGTCGTGGCCGGCCACCTGCCCATACACCGTCAAAACCCCAACGGCCAGGAAGAGACAGATCAGAATTCGAGTCGTGCGCGTGTCTAGACGGGCCAGCCGCTGCATCGGGACCTTCTTTCCGGAATCATGGCTTGTGGACAAACCGCTAGGCGGGTGGTAGTCGACTCCATCCGTTTTTGCAAGCCCGCAACGACCCCGGGCGGATTTTACGGGTGTGAGCGGTGCGTCGACCCCGGCAGCCCGGCCATGGAAACCGGACCGCGACATTACCCGGCCGGTTCAACCATGGGGGCAATCCTGATGGCTGTCCGACCCGGCGGAAAGCCTCCGGAGCTCCATCGGTTCCGGCGCCGAAGA
>JASFPT010000197.1:0-7766 GCA_050115795.1 Desulfobacterales bacterium | reverse complement strand
TCGCAATAAAACGCCCAATGAGAAAAAAGGTGTGATTTGGCTTAGCAGCTTATCAGCTCCCGCTTCATAGCGCACATGCGCTATGAAGCGGGAATCCACAGATTTTCCCCGTCGAAGCGGATCTCGTCGATCTGGCTGGTGTCGATGCTGTCGAGCAGGGTGTATATCTTTTCCATGTTGTAGACTACGATCTTGTCATGGGGTAGATCAGGTTCAGGTCGACCGAGAACTGCTTGTCCTGGATGTTGTAGATGTACACCAAATTTTCCGAAAATTTCAGCAGCTTGCCCACGCCCGAGCTGAAACCGCGCTGGTCGGGCTCGTCTGCCAGGGGCGAGAGCCGGACTCCCCGGTTGGCAAAGTAGTCCTTTAAAAAGCGAAAATGGATGTTCCAGATGTTATCCCCCGGCTGGACCACATAGATGCCGAAGGTCTGGACCCTTTTGCCGGAGCCGCCGCCGGCGATGTCTTTTTCCACGAACTTTCCGCTTTCGATCTGGATCTTGTCGGCGATCTCCTGCATCGACACCATCCGGTCGCCGATTTTGACGGTTTCATCGGAGCGGGCGATCAGGTCCACCCCCTCCTTCATACCGTACTCGGCCTTTCGATCGGCCATCATGTCCTGGGCCGCCTTGTCCTCGGTGTTGAATTCGATCAGGGGCTGGTTTTTCACCGGGACTCGGACCTCTTCCTTCTGGGCGGTGGTCTCCGGCGGGGCGGGCGGCACGGGTGCAGGCTCGGGTTTTCTCATGATAACGGCCACCATCGCCACCACGAGCACGATGATCACCACACCTGCCGCGATCATCACCTTCTTGCCTCCGTCCGTTTTCTGATCAGGCATGAGAAACCTCCCGCCGAGCGTAAAGCACTCGGCGCAGCTATTAAGCTATTGAGCTGATAAGCCGATAAGTTGGGAGCACCAAGCAGCTTTGAAGCCATGGCGATGCAAAGCAGCTCATGGCTTTTGGACGATCCATATCTTTTCCCGCGCTCGGAAGTCCATTATTGGTCAGTTTTGCTCGGTATTCGTTTTCAGCAAACACCCAACGGCTGTCGGCCTAACAGCCCAACAGCTTATCAGCTCAACAGCTTAACAGCTTATCAGCTCGGCAGCTCATGATCGCCGCAGGCGCTGTTTGCTATTCCACAGCGATCTCCCCGTCGCCGGGCACCATGGACGGGTCGCCCTCCACGGTGATATCCAGATCCCGGCGCTCTTCCATCTCGAGGATTTCCCGCCGTTTGCGGTTGAGCAGGTAATCGGCCACCTGGACCGGGACGGTGCCCTTTACCCGCACCAGCTCCCCTTTGAGCGTTTCCAGCCGGAGCTTGCGCAGGAATCGCAGCGCCAGGGTCTCGATGGACGGCACCAGGCCTTTGCCCTGGCAGTGCCGGCAGGGGACCATGCTGCCGAAGGCGATCGGGGGCCGGAGCCGCTGGCGCGACATCTCCATCAACCCGAACCTGGAAATCTTGCCGATGGTGGTGCGGGCGCGGTCGACCCGGACGTGCTTTTTCAGGGCCCGCTCCACTTCGGCCCGGTTCTTGGCTTCCCTCATGTCGATAAAATCGATGACGATCAGGCCGCCCATGTCCCGGAGCCGGAGTTGGCGCGCGACTTCCTCTGCCGCCTCCAGGTTCGTCTGAAGGGCGGTCTGTTCGATGGAGGTCTTGGAGGTCGCTTTGCCGGAGTTGACGTCGATGGAGACCAGGGCTTCGGTCTGCTCGATGACGATCGATCCGCCGGACTTGAGCTCCACCCGGCTTTCGAAAATCGAGGTGATCTGCTCTTCGAGCTGGTGCTTGGTGAAGATCGGCTTGGCTCCCTGGTATAGCTTGACGATCTTGGTGCTTTTCGGGGAGATGATCTGAACGAAATCCTTGACCTCCTGGTAGACGTCGGGGTTGTCGATCAGGATCTCGGAAACGTCGGGGGTGAAATAGTCCCGTATGAATCGGACCGCCACGCTGCGGTCCTTGTACAGAAGGCCCGTGTTTTCCAGCTTTATGCCCTTTTGCTTGATGCTTTTCCAGATTCGCATCAGGTACTGGAGGTCCTTGGCCATGCTTGTTTTCGTGCAGTCCTTCCCCGCGGTGCGAACGATCAGGCCGAAGCCTTCCGGGATTTTCAGGGAGTCGACGATCTCCCGCAGCCGCTTTCGCTCCTTTTCGTCCTCGATCTTGCGGGAAATGCCCTGGGTACGACCGCCGGGCATGAGGACCACGTAGCGTCCGGGCAGGGAGATGTAGGTGGTGAGCATGGCCCCCTTTTTCATCACCGGGTCCTTGGTCACCTGAACGAGCATCTCCTGGCCCCGTTTGATCAGGTTTTTGAGGTTGCCCTTGGCCGGCTCTCCGTCTTGGAAATAGTCGCTGTGGATCTCATGACGCTGGAGAAAGCCGTGGCGCTCGCCCCCGAAGTCGACGAAGGCCGCCTGAAGGGCCGGTTCGACCCGGGCGACCACCCCTTTGTAGATGTTGCCGTGGATGACCTCGTGGGCCGCGCTTTCGGTGTGAAAGCCTTCGAGCTTGCTGTCTTTGACGGTTGCGATGCGGCACTCTTCGGTGTCGACCGCGTTGATGAGAATTTTGCAGATCATGGATGCCGGGTGGCTGCTTTCCTTTCTGGTCGAAGGGTTCCGCGGCCGCGTGCGCAGGCCTTGCAGCGGCTGCCCAGACGGTCGCATGGGTTTGGATTTTGTTAATTTGATATTGATACCAACAATTTACCGATGAATATGAAATTGTACCCGGCAAGTCAAACGATTTCTCGCGGCGGCTCCGCCGCCGCTCGGCGGGTGGTGTGTGGTTCGTGGTGAGGGCGGCTGGCGCCGCCCGGTTTGTGGCGGGTGGCGACGGCGCCTGCGGCGCCGGGTGTGTGGTTTGTGGTGGGTGGTGACGGCGCCTGACGGCGCCCGGCTTGTGGCAGGTGGTCTGTGGTGGGTGGTAAAAGCCAAAAGAATTAACCGCCCGCTTCGCTTCGACTTCGCTCAGGGCAGGTCGCTCAAGACGCCAAGTGAGCGAAGGGAGCTGTTTTTTTTAACCAAAACTGCAGTCCTGGCATCCTTCGCGTCTTGCTTGTTCCGAGCCTGTCGAGTGGCAAAATCGTTTTTGCCCTTCACCACAAACCACACACCACACGCGACCCTCCGGGCGGCGCAGCCGCCCGCGGCGAAGAGGCGGTGAGACCACCGCTCCGCTTGCCATTTGCGGTCGTTTGTGGCACACAGGCCAAATTGGTCGAAAAATTGCCGGAAAAGGACAGCTTAGAGCCATGGACGAACGATACGATCCGAAAAAGGTCGAGCCCCGGTGGCAGGCCGTTTGGGACGAGCAGGGTCTGTTCAAGGTCGGAGAGGACCCGGGCCGGGAAAAATACTACCTGCTGGAGATGTTTCCCTACCCGTCGGGCAAGATCCACATGGGCCATGTCCGGAACTACACCATCGGAGACGTGGTCGCCCGCTACAAGCGGATGCGTGGCTTCAACGTGATTCACCCGATGGGATGGGACGCCTTCGGCATGCCCGCGGAAAACGCGGCCATCGCCAACAACAGCCACCCGGCACGCTGGACCTATGAAAACATCGACAACATGCGGGCCCAGCTGCGGCGCATGGGCTTTTCCTACGACTGGGACCGGGAGATCGCCACCTGCCGTCCGGAGTACTACCGCTGGGAGCAGTGGCTCTTTTTGAAGATGTACGAAAAGGGCATGGTCTATCGCAAGGAGTCGTTCGTGAACTGGTGCGGATCGTGTCAGACGGTGCTGGCCAACGAGCAGGTGGAGGCCGGCAGCTGCTGGCGCTGCGGCGAGCAGGTGCGTCAGAAAAAGCTCAAGCAGTGGTTCTTCCGGATCACCGACTATGCCGACGACCTGCTCGAGTACTGCGAAAAACTGCCCGGATGGCCCGAGAAGGTCATCACCATGCAGAAAAACTGGATCGGGAAAAGCTACGGCGCCGAAATCCGGTTTCCCATCGAGGGGTCCGACGAAACGATCCCGGTGTTCACGACCCGGCCCGACACGGTCTTCGGGGCCACCTTCATGGTGCTCGCCCCGGAGCACCCGCTGGTGTCGGCGCTGTCGGCCGGCACCGAACAGGAGCAGGCGGCGGCCGACTTCGTCGAAAAAATGGCCCTGGTGGACCGCTCCAGCCGGGCCCTGGAAACCCACGAAAAGGAGGGGATCTACATCGGCGCCCGCTGCACCAATCCCATGACCGGCGCTTCGATTCCGATCTTCACGGCCAACTTCGCCCTGATGGAGTACGGCACGGGGGCGGTGATGTCGGTCCCCGCCCACGACCAGCGCGATTTCGAGTTCGCCAAAAAATACGAGCTGCCCATCGTGGTGGTCGTCCAGCCCCCCGGCAAGAACCTGGACGGGGAGACCATGGAGGAGGCCTACGTGGGCGAAGGGGTCATGGTCAACTCCGGCCGGTTCGACGGCATGGGCAACACCGACGCCAAAGAGGCGATCGCAGAGGATCTCGATGCGCAGGGCCTGGGCAAAAAGACCGTGAGCTACCGGCTCCGAGACTGGGGAATCTCCCGCCAGCGCTATTGGGGGGCCCCGATCCCGATCATCTACTGCGATGCCTGCGGCACCGTGCCGGTTCCGGAAAAAGACCTGCCGGTGCGCCTGCCCGAGGAGGCCGACCTGCTCGAAGGCGGCCGGTCTCCGCTGCCCGAGCTCGAATCGTTTTACAAGACCGTCTGCCCCCGCTGCGGCGGCGAGGCCCGGCGCGAGACCGACACCATGGACACCTTCGTCGAATCGTCCTGGTATTTCGAGCGCTACTGCAGCCCCCGCTTTGAGGAGGGGATGTTCGACAAGGCGGCGGTCGACTACTGGATGCCGGTGGACCAGTACATCGGCGGCGTCGAGCATGCCATTTTGCACCTGCTCTATTCGCGATACTACACCCGGGTGCTCAAGGACTTTTCCCTGGTCCGGTTCAAGGAGCCCTTCACCCGGCTGCTCACCCAGGGGATGGTCTGCAAGGAGACCGTGGCCTGCCCGGAGCACGGTTTTCTGTTCCCCGAGGAGGTGGTGCTGCGCGGGGAGGACCGCTTCTGCTCCCGCTGCGGAAAGCCGGTCGAAACCGGGCGGGTGGAGAAGATGTCCAAGTCCAAGAAGAACGTCATCGACCCGAACGTGCTTCTCGACCGGTACGGGGCCGACACCACCCGGCTGTTCTGCCTGTTTGCCGCCCCGCCCGAGCGGGACCTGGAGTGGAGCGAACAGGGGGTGGAGGGGGGATATCGGTTCTTGAACCGGGTCTGGCGCCTGGCCGACGGGATCATGGACGAGATCGCAGCCGTGGCGCCCTTCACCGGGAGTCCCGACGATCTTTCCGGAGATCTGAAGGCCCTGTACAAGAAAGCCCACGAGACCATCCGGAAGGTGACCGCCGACATCGAGGAGCGGTTTCACTTCAATACGGCCATCAGCGCCGTCATGGAGCTGGTCAATGCCATGTACGGCCTCGGCGACGACCGGCCGAAGAAGTTTGCCCCGGTCATGCGGTTTGCCACCGAAACGGTGGTGCTGCTGCTGGCCCCCATCGTGCCGCACTTTGCCGAGGAGCTCTGGGCCGCCCTGGGAAAGAAACAAAGCGTGCTGTTGGCCGACTGGCCGGGTTTTCGCAAGGACGCCCTGACCAAAGAGGAGCTGGAGATCGTGGTCCAGGTCAACGGAAAGCTCAGAAGCCGCTTTACCGTCGATGCCGGAACCGACGACGCCACCTTGAAGAAGATGGCCCTGGAAGACGAGCGGGTGGGCAAGTTCATCGGCGACAAGACGGTCAAAAAGATCATCGTGGTCAAAAACAAGCTGGTGAACATCGTCGTGTAGGGCGCCGAACGACAAGCGACACGACGATGTTGAGCTCTTGAGATAGTAAGAGATATAAAATTGGACAGGATTAACAGGATTAACGGGATGGATTATAGGGATGTTTGCGGCGGCCTGAAGCCGCCGCAAACGTTCCATCGCCTCCGGCGAATGAACGGATCCTCAAATCGAAACGAAGATGCATAGTGGTTTACCGTGCAAATGGTCAGGGCTTTGGGAGCGTTCCACACGAAGCTGAAGGGACCGTTTTTGGCGGACTGAACGTTTGGCGTTTCTTCCGGAAACGCCAAACAATCAAATCAGAATCCGGTCGATCCTGTTAATCCTGTCTAAAGTCTTTTGGGCTTAGCAGCTTAACAGCTTAACAGCGGCACAAAGCCTTACGCCGGAGTTTAGAAGATGAAGGATCGTCTCCGCTGGTGCATACCCATTTGCATTGTATTTGCAGCCGCTGCGGTGCTTGCCGGCTGCGGGTACC
Source organism: Desulfobacterales bacterium (assembly GCA_050115795.1). GTDB lineage: Bacteria > Desulfobacterota > Desulfobacteria > Desulfobacterales > CAFBRK01 > JAIPEL01. The sequence continues at coordinate 1,422 of JASFPT010000197.1, read as the reverse complement.
GGTTTGCGGGGGGAGGGGCGTTTCCTTACGGGGTCAAGAAGATCGCCGTGGAGGTGCTCGCCAACCGAACCGCCGAGGCCGGGCTGGAAAACACGATCACCAACGAGCTGATCTACGAGTTCAACCGCAACGGGCAGGTCCAGGTGGTCGAACCGGAAAAGGCCGACGCCGTGCTCAAGGGGAGCATCGAAAAGCTGTCGGTCCTGTCGGTCTCCCGCAGTTCGATCCTCACCTCCCAGGCCGAGCGGGTCTATGTGCTCGTGAACCTGAAGCTGGTCCGGCCCGATGGGGCGTTTCTCTGGAAGGGAGACGGCATCGCGGAAGACGAAGCCTACACCGTCAGCAGCGACAAGCAGGTCACCGAAGCCAACCGTAGAAGAGCCATCAAGAACCTTTCCCCCCGCCTGGCCCAGAAAGTCTACAACCGCATCACGGCAAATTTTTAGCGGCGGCTACGGCGCCTGCGGCGCCGGGTGGGTGGTGTGTGGTTTGTGGTCGGTGGCTACGGCGCCTGGCGGCGCCGGGTAGGTGGTTGGTGGTATGTATAGCGTAAGCGAAGAGAGCAGCGCTGAGAGGCGCCAAGCTTTAAATTCTCAATTCTAAATTCTCAATTCTAAATCCTACCGGGGGTCCTTCGCGCGTTTGCGGTAAAATCGTTTTCGTGTTTAACCACCCGCCACCCCCCACAAGCCATCCCCCGCATTTGATCTTTTTTCCTTGACAGCCATCCTTCGGTCCATTATATGAACCTACTTTTAAAAAGAACTTGCATCACCCAGACCGGTTTGAAAGGAGCATACCTGTGGCCAACCATAAATCCGCTTTGAAACGGGCGAAACAGAACGAGATCCGCCGGCTTCGCAACAAGGCCGTCAAGACCCGGGTCCGGAGCGCGGTCAAGACCGTGCGCACCGCCCCGGCCGACGCCGCCGAGGGCGAGCTGAAGGCCGCCCAGTCGGTCATCGACCGGGCCGCCAAAAAGGGCGTCATCCACAAACGGACCGCCGCCCGCAAGATTTCACGCCTCCGGAAGTCGCTCAACAAACAGACCGCCGAATAAACGTTCGTCCCGTATCCGAAGACTACCCCGATCGCGGCAGCGCCCCTGCCGCGATTTTTTTTGCGCGCTCTCCTGCCATCTTTCTAAAAGGGCTTTTAGCCACAGACCCACACAGACCCACACGGACTGAAAAGATATCTTGCCGCGCGACATGCGCGGCAAGATCCTGTCATCGCTTCGCGATAGATGAACCAATAGATATAAAGCTGCGTAGCCAGCGGATTTAAGCGCTGCGGTATTTGGGGTCGCCGGGTCGTGTGGATAAATGATCATTGCCCGGAGGGCTGACGGTCCTTGCGGCGGCAAACTGCTACCTTGAGAACGAAAATGCCACAATTGCCTCATTAAATGGCTTTGCCCAT
>JASFPT010000196.1:0-7785 GCA_050115795.1 Desulfobacterales bacterium | reverse complement strand
CTTCTTGACCTTATCCTCGATCGACATGAAATCCTCCTTGTTTACATGTACATTCCGCCGCTGACATGGAGCACCTGTCCGGTCAGGTAGGCGGCCTGATCCGATGCCAGAAACCGGACCACCCCTGCGACATCCTCCGGCGTTCCGGCCCGGTTCAGGGGCACCTGGCTGAGCATGGCCTCCCGAACCTTTTCCGGCAATACCGCCGTCATATCCGTTTCGATAAATCCGGGGGCCACGGCATTGACAGTGATTCCCCGCGGTGCCAGTTCTTTTGCCGCCGTTTTGGTCAACCCGATCACCCCCGCCTTGGACGCCGAGTAGTTGGCCTGGCCGGCGTTTCCGGTGACGCCCACCACCGATGCGATGTTTATGATCCGCCCCGAGCGTTGCTTCATCATCACCTTGCCCGCGGCCTGAAGGCCGAAGAAGGTGCCTTTCAGGTTGACGGCCAGCACCGCGTCCCAGTCCGCGGGTTTCATTCTCACCAGCAGGGTATCCCGGGTGATGCCGGCGTTGTTGACCAGGACGTCGATCCGGCCGGTGGCCGCCACCACTTCGGCGAAAAACGCGGCGCTCTGCTCGGCGTCGGCCACATCGACTTCCCGGCTTGCTGCTTGACCCCCTGCCGCGGCAACCAGTTTCTCGGTCTGCCCGGCGGCGGCTTTTTCGGATTCCGGATCGCCCGGATTGAAATAGTTGAACCAGATGGTGTTGCCGGGTGCGGCAAGGGCCCGGCAGATGGCCCGACCGATCCCACGGGATCCCCCGGTGACGACGACGGTTCTCTGTGCGACTTCGGTCATGATGCCCTCTCAAAGATGTGGTCGGCCATCCGGTCCATGTCGGCGATGATCCCGGCGTAGCTTTTTACCATTTCGGATTCGCCGACTTTCTCCATGAATTCGGCGATGAACGACTCTTCAAAAGCGCCGCTTCCCGCCAGCATCAGCCGGAGCTTGGCCAGCATCAACTGGCAGACCTCGTTGGCGAATATCCGGGAGGCCGCCTGGAACATCTCCGCCTCCGAGGCGGCTGCGGCAGCAGCCTTGCGGGAAAGGCCGATGCCGACCTCCACGTGGGTCATCATGTCGGCCAGCGCGAACATCACATGCTGGAGCTTGGTCAGTCGATGTTCATGGGCCAGATTGACGGCCGCGTTCAGGGCCCGGGCACAAACCGCGTAGGAGCGGGCCCCGCAGCCGGGATGACTTTCGGCCAGCGCCGACATCTCCTCGGCCAGCCCTTCGTAGTAGCCGCCCTTGGTTTTCCGCGTTTTTTTCCAGCGGAAGGTGCTGATGATGTTCTGCTGAATTTCGCTGGTCCCCTCGTAGATGCAGGTGATCTTGACGTCCCGTTTGATCTTTTCCACCTCGAATTCGCAGATGTACCCGTAGCCGCCCAGAGCCTGCATGGCGCTGTCGGCCGCGGCGTTGGACGCCTCGGTGGAAAAAAATTTTGCGATCGAGCCCTCCACCTGGAAGTCCTCGTCCGGGTGGTTGTCCAGCCGCAGCGCGACCTCGTCGATGTAAGCGCTGGCCGCCAGCCTGCGCACCGCGTGGGGAACGATCAATTTGTGGGTGTAGCCCTGCTTCTCCGAAAGGGGGGAGCCGAACTGGATCCGTTCCTTGGCGTAGGGGACCGTGATGTCAAACAGGGCGTCCATGGCGCCCAGGGCCATGGCGGCGACCATCAGCCGGGTGTAGCCGAATACGGCGTTTGCCTGCTTCAGCCCTCGGCCCGGCTCCCCGCCGATCACGTTTTCCGGCGGGACGAATACATCGGTGAACGTCAGCGGCGAGGTGTTCGATGCCCGGATGCCGTGCTTCTCCTCCCCTTTGCCCTGGACGAACCCTTCGGTCCCCTTTTCGACCACGAAAAAGGTCGGCCCTTCGGGTGTCTTGGCCAGGAGGGTGATAAAGTCTGCATATCCGCCCGTGGAGATGAACTGCTTGTTGCCGTTGACCCTGTACCCGATCCGGTTTCCGGCATCGTCGGTGACCGGGTCGGCCTTTGTGGTGAGGGCCGCCAGGTTGCTGCCGGCACCCGGTTCGGTCACGGCATACGCCACCAGGGACTTGCCCTCTGCAATGGCCCCGAGCCACCGCTGCTTCTGCTCTTCGGTGCCGCCGACCATCAAAGGATCTGCCCCGAGCTGGATCGCGAAAAAGGCGGTGGCAATTCCAAGGCAGATCCGGGACATTTCCCGGGTAACGGCGCATGAATCCCGGGCTCCGCCCCCCATCCCGCCGTATTGCTCGGGAATGAACACGAGCTGGAGCCCGATTTCCGGGCTGAGCATCTCCCGGATGACCGGTTCGGGAAAGATTTCCTTGCGGTCGTATTCAAGGATCCGTTCCTTGGTCAAAAGCCGCTTTCTCAACTGGCGGATCGTGTCCAGGACCATCTCCCGGTATTCCGGGTCGAGGCCCACGGCCTGGGTTTCCGGTGGGTGGTTCATCCTCCGCCCCCTATTCCTCTTCGGCTTCCGTTACCGTCCGCCCCTTGTAGGAGCCGCAACTTGGACAGGCCCGGTGGGGCATCATCGCCTCCCCGCACTGGGGGCAGGTGGTCAGGTTCGGCGCCTCGTGTTTTTTGTGGGTCCGCCGCTTGTCACGGCGCGCCTTGGATGTCTTCCTCTTTGGAACAGCCATGAGTAATCTCCTATCCCCTTCAATTTATTAACGATATGCTTTTTTCACTACTATATCAAACGGTGAAGTCTTAAGTAATTGAATCCGTAACCATTGTCAAGCCCTTTTCGAAGAGCGGTTCCCGAAAACGAAGATCAGGGCCGGTGGACCCAACCGTTCCCGTTGCCGTGGAAACAAGTCCCGTCTCTGAATAACCTCTTGATAAAATATGATATTTTCATGAATTGTGGGCGCGGGCGAGCCGGTCGGCCGCCGGGTCGGCCCCGGGGGGCGACGGTCCTGTGATGCCGGCTGTCGGCCGCTTCGAATCCAGGCGCCGGCCCATTCCTTATACCACCCAAAAGACAATTTTAAAGTAAATGAGAAGATGCCCATCTGAAAGACGGGTTGCAGTCTAACTACTATTAATTCTATATAATTTAAAATTTCTTCAGACCGATCAAGAGGAATCTTACACAGTTCTTTTTTAAGAAAAATCCGCGACCACGGAGGCCGCCGTCACTTGGGGGAAAGTATTGACAGCAGCACTGGCCGCGGCTATCTTCCCCGCAAATCGGCCTAACGGAAGCCGCCCTCCAGGGCGTGTGGTTCGGCCCCGAGGCCCTCTCATTTTTTGGGTATCCAGGTGACCATGCAAGATTCTTCAGAAACCGTCGTGACTCGTTTCCCGCCCAGCCCCACCGGCGCCCTTCATTTGGGCGGTGCGCGGACCGCCCTGTTCAACTGGCTTTACGCCCGACACACCGGCGGCCGGTTCGTGCTCCGGATCGAAGACACCGATGCGGTCCGCTCCACCCAGGCGTCCGTGGACGTCATCTTCGAAGCGCTGGAATGGCTCGGCATCGACTGGGACGAAGGACCTTTCTTTCAGTCCAAGAGAATCGACGTCTACCGCGAATACATCGAAAAACTGGTTCAAAGCGGCCACGCCTACTACTGCACCTGCAGCGCCGAGCGACTCGAGGCCATGCGAAAGGCGGCCATGGAATCCGGCGGAAAGCCGAAATACGACGGCACCTGCAGGGAAAGGGGTATTTCTCCGGACACCGAAGGGGCGGTGGTCCGGTTCAAGGCGCCGCTTCGCGGCACCACGGTCCTCAATGACCGGGTCAAAGGGAGCATCGTATTCGACAATGCGGAATTGGACGATTTTATCATCGCCCGGAGCGACGGTTCCCCCACCTACAATTTTTGCGTGGTGGTCGACGATTTGACCATGGGCGTCAACACGATCATCCGCGGCGACGATCATGTCATGAACACCCCGAAGCAGATTCTCCTGTACCGGGCCCTGGGAGAGGCGCTGCCCACCTACGCCCACGTGCCGATGGTGTTGGGGCAGGACCGGGCCCGGCTCAGCAAGCGGCATGGCGCCATGTCGGTGACCGCCTACCGGGGCATGGGATTTTTGCCTGAGGCGCTGATCAACTACCTGGTCCGTCTTGGATGGTCCCACGGCGACCAGGAGTTTTTCACCCGCCAGGAGTTGATCGAAAAGTTCACCCTCGAGCACATCGGCAAATCGGCCGGTGTCTTTGACCCGGAAAAACTGCTGGCATTGAACCAGGACCACATGCGCGCCGCGCCCCTGTCGGAGCTGGCAAAAAAAGCAGCCCCCTTTTTCGAGGCCCTCGGCCTCGAAATTCCCGACGAAGAAACCCTGAAGCGGGCGGTTGAGACCCTCCTTCCCCGCACCAAAACCCTTGCGGAAATGGCCGAAGCCGGGCGGTTCTACTTTGAAACCGCCGTCTCCTACGAAGAAAAGGCGGCCCAAAAATTTCTCAAACCCACCGCCGCAGAACCCCTCCGTCGTCTGCGGGACGCCCTTGAACCGATGGAATCCTTCGACGAGACCGCTTTGGAAGCCGCCTTTGCCGCGGTCATGGAGCAGACCGGTCTGAAACTCGGGAAAATCGCCCAACCGGTCCGGGTCGCGCTCACCGGAAAGACGGCCAGTCCCGGGATTTTCGAGGTCGTTTCGATCATCGGCAAGGAAAAGGTGCTCCGGCGGCTGGACGACGCCCTGAACTGGATCGCCGGGTCCCAGGAGACCTCTTGAAAACGGCCGCAAAGTGGTTAAGTTTCAACCTCCGCAGGGGCGATTCCCCTTGACGGGGAAGCCCTTTTTCGCTATCAGAACCAGATGTTTTGCTGAGGGATCGTCTAGCGGCAGGACGACGGGTTCTGGCCCCGTTAACCCAGGTTCGAATCCTGGTCCCTCAGCCAGCCGGACATCAGGGGGCCGTGAGCGTTTGCTCACGGCCCCTTTTGCTTTGGGCCGTCTCATCTGCGTCAAGCGGTCGCCGGGTCTCCTCCCCGGACGAGAACGATCTCATCACCTCGGTTCCAGGGAACTCGGCGGTGGGGTTCAAGGGGGGGGTGAGATGGGCGTCAGTGGTCCAGGGGACCGGGCAAAGCGGGGTCGGCGCCCATGTGCTTGAATGAAACCGCTTCCCGTGCCATAACAAATGTTCCCATTTCCATAATCCCGGAGAGCGCATCATGGGCAGATCGGAAAACCGACCACAGGGAAACGCCGACGAAGGCGACCGAACGGCATCGGCGTCGAATTTCATTCGCACCATCGTCGAGCAGGACATCGAAACCGGCAAATGGGGCGGCCGGGTCCATACCCGATTCCCGCCGGAGCCCAACGGCTATCTTCACATCGGACACGCCAAGTCGATCTGTCTCAACTTCGGGCTGGCCCGGGATTTCAACGGTCTTTGCAACCTGCGGTTCGACGACACCAATCCCACCAAAGAAGAGGTCGAGTATGTGGAGTCGATCAAGGCCGACGTCCGGTGGCTCGGATTTTCCTGGGACGAACGGGAATACTACGCATCGGACTATTTCGACCGTCTCTACGACTATGCCGAGCAGTTGATCCGCAAGGGAAAGGCGTATGTTGACAACCTGTCGGCCGAACAGGTGCGGCAATACCGTGGAACCCTGACCGAGCCGGGCAAGGAAAGTCCCCATCGAAACCGCCCGGTGGAGGAAAACCTCGATCTGTTCCGCCGGATGAGGGCCGGGGACTTTGCCGACGGCAGCCACGTGCTGCGGGCCAAGATCGACATGGCCGCCCCCAACATCGTCATGCGAGATCCGACCCTTTACCGGATCCGTAACGTTTCCCACCACCGGACCGGCGACAAATGGTGCATCTACCCGATGTACGATTTCACCCACTGCCTGTCGGACAGCATCGAAGGGATCACCCACTCCATCTGCACCCTGGAGTTTGAAAACAACCGGGAACTCTACGACTGGGTTCTAGACGAGCTGGCGGTCTATCATCCCCAGCAGATCGAGTTTGCGCGGTTGAACCTGAGCTACACGGTCCTGAGCAAACGCAAACTGGTGCGGCTGGTGGAAGAGGGCCATGTCGAGGGGTGGGACGACCCCCGCATGCCGACGATATCGGGGCTTCGAAGGCGAGGCTATACACCTGAATCAATTAGAGATTTTTGCGATCGAATCGGGGTGGCGCGTCGGGACAGCATGGTGGATATCGCCCTTCTGGAGCACTGCATCCGGGAGGACCTCAACCGCCATGCAAACCGGGTCATGGCCGTGCTTCGGCCGCTGAAGGTGGTGATCGAAAATTTTCCCGAAGACCGGGTCGAGGAACTGGATGCGGTCAACAATCCGGAGGATCCGGCTGCCGGAACCCGCAAGGTTCCCTTCACCCGGGAAATCTACATCGAGCGCGAGGATTTCATGGAAGACCCGCCAAAAAAGTTTTTCCGGCTCGCCCCGGGCCGGGAAGTCCGGCTCCGGTATGCCTATTTCATCACCTGCACCGGGGTCGTCAAGGACCCGGACACCGGCGAGGTGACCGAGCTTCGCTGCACCTACGATCCGGCAACCCGGGGCGGGGACGCCCCCGACGGTCGGAAGGTCAAGGCCACGCTTCACTGGGTGTCGGTCGACCGGGGCATCCGCTCCGAGGTGCGGCTGTTCGATCACCTGTTTACCCAGGAAAACCCCAACGAGGTGGGCCCCGGACAGGACTTCACCCACTTCCTTGACCCGAAATCCAAAGAGGTGCTCGCGGATTGTCCGGTGGAGCCGGGCCTGAGAACCGCAAAGCCCGGGGATCGGTACCAGTTCGAACGGCTCGGCTATTTCTGCGTCGATCCGGTCGACAGCGGTGAAGGTCGGATCGTCTTCAATCGGACCGTGACGCTCCGAGACACCTGGGCCAAGATCCAAAAGGCGATCCAGAAACAGAAAAAACCGCGTTCCTAAGGAGCAACGGTTCGGCCATGACCCCCTATGAACTTGCCACCGCATTGCACCGGGAGCTTTCCCCGGTGGCGCCGAGGCTTTCGGCCGCCCTCAACCGCGCCCTGGTCGATATCGGAGAGGGCTCGCCGCTGATCCTTCCCGGGGAACCGGCCAGCGTCTCTTTTGAGGAGACAGAGACGCTGGCTGCAAGCGACGGCGCCGACGTGCTGGCCAAGATCTTTGCCGCACTGCCGCTATTGGAGCAACACTCCCGATGGCGGGTGGCGGTGGACCGAAGGCGGGGGGCGCAAACCGACCGCCTCGAACTGGTCTACACGCTGTTTCGGATACCGTCCTGTTGAGCGGCCAAGCCGCCGACGGAGACAGGCCCGAAGCAGAGCCCACCAAGTTTGTAGCCCGGGCCACAAAAAAAGCGGGGCCGAAGCGGCCCCGCCTGCGTTTCGATGCCAACCGGACGACGGCTATGCCGCCCGCGAAAGCCCCACTTTTTTCCGGATGATCTTGATCATCCGCTCCGCCGTTCGGATTTCGTCCGGGTAAAGCAGGCCCGCCGAAATCCAGCGCTCGATGCTTTCTTCGGGTACATTCAGGTTCTCGGTATAGGCCTCCAGGTCATCCACCCGGGAAAAATCGATCTCCCGGTCGAGTTTCAACGCCGGCGCATCCACGGCGTCGGCCGTCGCCGGTCGGGTGCTTTCCGGATTTGCCTGCAGCGGTTCTTCGACATCCAGGGAAATCTGCTCCCGGATCCGTTCGCGGCGGCGGTTTTTCCCAGGAAATGCCGCTTGTCTGATTCTTTCCCAAAGCTTCATTTTTTGGTCGCCTTTCTTCGGGGAGCAGCTCCCCGGATCTTTGCGATGGCATTGCCGCTGCTTTG
>JASFPT010000195.1:0-7827 GCA_050115795.1 Desulfobacterales bacterium | reverse complement strand
GTTCAGATGGTTTTCGTTGACATTTTCCACAACGGCCACCTGAAACTGGCGCGGCAGAAACAGCACGGCCATCATGGACAGAAACACGGCCAGCGTCCAGTTGACATAGGCGCCCTGATCGCTTCCAATGATCATGCGGGAGGCCAGTTCGGGCATCGCCAGCGAACGGCTGAACAGGTCGCCGAAGCCGTCGTAAATGCCGTAGGTGACGAATATGCCGACGGCCAGAAACGCCGCCAGCTTGACCACCGACTCGAAGGCGATGGCGGCCACAAGCCCTTCGTGACGTTCGGTGGCGTCCAGGTGCCGGGTGCCGAACAGCACGGCAAACAGCGCCAGAAGAAGCGCCACATAAAGCGCGGTGTCCGCGAAGATCGAAGACAGCCCGGTCAGCTCTTTGGGCATCTGAATCTGGGGATAGCCGCGAAGGATCAGATAGCTCTGGGAGACCGCCTTGAGCTGGAGGGCAATGTAGGGAACGATCCCCAGGGCGGCGATGACGGTGACCACCGCCGCCAGCAGGGTGCTCTTGCCGTATCGGGAGGCGATGAAATCGGCGATGGAGGTGATGCGATGGACCTTGCTGATCCGGATGATCTTTCGCAGGATCAAAAAGCCAAGGGCGGCTGCCAAGGTGGGCCCGATGTAGACGGGCAAAAAGCCGATCCCCGTGGCGGCCGCACGGCCCACGCTGCCGTAGAAGGTCCAGGCGGTGCAGTACACCGCCATGGAAAGGGCGTAGGTATACGGGTTGCTGATGATGCTTTTGCCGGCATCGGCGCTCCGGTCGCCATAGTAGGCGACGGCGAACAAAAGCCCCATGTAGCCGAAGGCGAAAAACAGGATGGTGCCGGTTTCAAGCATGGGCCGCCTTTGATCCGCCGACGAAATCCAAAAGGCGAAGGGTCGGCGTTTTGTGAGCGCAGTCCGAAGCCGTCGATGAAAACCACCCGCCGGCGGCTACCGGGTCTTCGAGCCGCCTGCTCACTGGTGCAGTTCAACACACCCTATTGCGCCGCGACATCGTTCAAATGGAGGGGGGCTCTTCCTCCCCTTCCATGGCGTCCGGTATGATTCCGGGTTTGGCGGAGCCGGTAACCCGGGCAATCAGCAGAATCAAAACGGCCCATACGCCGAAAAGATACAGATACAAAATCGGAATACCGAAAAGGAGGCTGTCTCGATTGACCAGCGACAGAATCGGATAGTTGAACAGGACGGCACCCAGCAGGAAAAGTCCCACCAGGCGTCTGGCTTTAGCTGCAGGGCCGGTCACGGTCGCTCCTTATTCCTTTCCGTCTCAGTGCCCGCCGCAGCATCCAGCACCACAGGCGTTTGCCGCCGCCATGGCCTGGATGATTTCACGGTTTTCGGCAGGCTTTACCTCATCGATGCGGATGTGAAGATAAACCGGGCCTTCTCTTTGGGGAAAGGGCGGCAACTGCTGGCAAAGATGGCCCGCGATGGACGGGATCTGGGCGGTTTCAAGGGAGAGCACCACGATATCGCCGGCCCGCTTTCCGGCCAGCTTCGCCTCCAGCGGTGACAAGCCCTCGGTGCCGATGCCGAAGATGAACTCGGCTTTTTTCGGGGAGACGTCCGACTGATTCGGGTCGGGCGACGCGGCGGTCGCCATCGAGATGGAAACTTTTCGAAGGGCTTCGACAATGTCCATTTCCGTTGCCAATTGCAGCTCCTTGCTTGCCGGGGGGAATGCAAACGATCCCGGCGGCATTTGAAATCGCTTGATCCGTAACGGCCGGATCATATCCCATCAGGTCTTCGATGACAACCGTCGGCGGGCCTGAACCGATGCCGAAGTGCAAAAAATTGTTGAGATTATCACTGTTTTATCCTACGATCGCCCGGAACCGACGCCACCTGCAGCCTGCGGGCGGGCGCGGATCTGCCCCGAATCGGGCGAAGTCCGCCGCGGTACCAGCAGTTTCCGGGTTTCGTTCTCAGCCGCCTGCCAGCGTGCCGCTCGCCGGCGGGATGTTTGCCCATTACGTTCGAACACACCCTGCAGCAAGCCGCGGGGAATGCACTCGCAATTGCGTCTCAAGTCCCCTCCAGCGGCAGCCCGTCTACAGGAGAATGGCATGCTCATACGTTGCTACGGCGCTCGGGGCTCCATTCCGGTCTCCGGAGAACAATATCTCAAATACGGCGGAGATACCACCTGCCTGGAAATCCGCACAAAAAACGACGAGGTGATCATCGTAGACGCCGGTTCGGGCATTCGTCGACTGGGAAACCGTCTCAAGGCCGAAGAACGAACCGAGTTTCATTTCCTTTTCACCCATTCCCACTGGGATCACATCCTGGGCTTTCCTTTTTTCAAACCGCTTTACGACGAAAATGTCCGGATCAGTCTGATCGGGTGCCCGCTGACCCAGGGCGACATCTACAAGCTGATCGACAAATCGATGAGCGCCCCCTTCTTTCCTCTGACGCTGGACGATCTGAGGGCCCACATCGATTACACGCCTGAATGCCGGATGGGCATCGCCATCGACAGCATCGAGATCTTCACCATCAACCTCAGCCACCCGAATCTGGGCTCCGGTTACAAATTCATCGAAGGCGACAAGACCTTCGTCTTTCTGACCGACAACGAGCTGGCCTTCACCCACCGGGGGGGATGCTCCTTTGATCAGTACGCGGCATTCTCCCAGGGGGCGGATCTTCTGATTCACGATGCGGAATACACCCCGGAGCAATACCGCTTCACGAAAAGCTGGGGGCATTCCACCTACCTGGATGCCTTGAGCCTGGCCGTCGCCGCCGATGTCCGGCAGTTCGGCCTGTTTCACCACAATCAGGACCGAACCGACGAAGAGCAGGACGACATCGTCGCCGACTGCAAAGAAATCGTCGATCAAAAAAACCTGAACCTGCAGTGCTTTGCACTGACCCAGAACACCGAAATCGAACTGTAACGCCGAGCAACCCGAGGCTCCAGCAAGTTTCACCACAACCACGCGCCACCATTCCCTGCTCCCGATGACCGCTATCCAGCTTCGGGAACCTGTTCCGACCCCACAGAGGAGGCCCGATGGTGAAAGACGTCATATCCGATCATCCCCCCGCGTCGACGGACCTGCTGGCCAAAACCCTTCGCTACCGCTGGATCATCTTCTGGATTCTGGCGTTCGGCTACATCCTGGTCTACTTTCACCGGTTGTGCCCTGCCGTGGTCGCTGTGGACATGATGCAGGACCTGAAGGCGGGCGGCGCGCTCACCGGTCTGCTCGCTGCAGCCTATTTCTACCCATACGCGCTCATGCAACTCCCGGCCGGGCTCCTGTCAGACTCCTGGGGTCCGAGAAAGACCATCTCCCTCTTTTTTGGCATCGCCTTTGTGGGCTCCCTGATGCTCGGCTATGCACCGACCGTGTCCTGGGCCATCATCGGCAGAACCCTGGTGGGCCTTGGGGTGGCCATGCTTTTTGTGCCGACCATGAAGGTGTTGGCCGAATGGTTCCGGCCGCAGGAGTTTGCTCACATGACCGGCATTCTCATGGCCATGGGAGGAATCGGATCGCTGACGGCCGCCACCCCCCTGGTATGGCTCAGTTCCTGGCTCGGGTGGCGTAACTCCTTTGCGGCGGTGGGGGCCGCCACCCTCGTGCTCGGACTGCTGGTCTGGAGTTTCGTTCGGGACCGGCCGGCCGATCTCGGCTGGCCCGCTCCGCAAACCCCCGACACCGCGGCCGCTCCCGGAACGGGTTTGATCCGGGGGGTCGGCACCGTTTTTTCAACCCCCCATTTCTGGCCCGTCGCCGTCTGGTTTTTCTTCGACTGCGCCGTTTTTTTCAGCTTCGGCGGATTGTGGGGCGGCCCCTACCTGATCCAGGTCTATGGCATGAGCAAGGCCCAGGCCGGCGGCATTCTTTCCATGCTGGCGGTGGGCATGATCGTGGGAAGCCCCCTGCAGAGCTACTGTTCCAACCGGATATTCAAAGGACGAAAGCCGGCCATCGTGATCTCCAGCGCCATCGTCGTGCTTTTGACCGCAGCCCTGGCCTTCCGCACCGATTCGATCCCGGTCTACGGCCACTATGGAATCTGTCTGGGCCTGGGGATCTTTTCCAGCGCAGTGGTCGTGATCGGGTTTACGGCCACCAAGGAGCTTTTCCCGGTTCGGATGGCCGGGACCGCCACGGGTCTGGTCAATCTTTTCCCCTTTGCCGGTGGGGCCATCTTTCAACCGGTCCTGGGATGGGTGTTGGAAAAGAACGGCCGGGTGGACGACAGTTTTACGCTGGCCGGATACCATCAGGCCATGCTGATCCTGTTTTTTTGTGCGGTGATCGCTGCCGCGTCCGGTATATTCATGAAAGAGACGATGAAAAGGTCCTGACCGCCGGCCAGGACGTCCAAAGCCTGTAAACCGGATGGCCTGGATTTACGCCCCCGAAAGGTGCCGGAACAGGGTCGCTTCCGAGCATCGAAAACCAGGCACTCGACCGGGTTATCGCAATGAAACGACCGGCCTTTCCTTTTTTGGGGATTGCCCTCTTGACGGCTGCCATGGTTGCAGGGGCGGTGCCTGCCGGGGCTGACGAAGACCAGGATACCGAGGTTTTCCGGAGGGCCCGGGAGGCGATGGTGGCCCGCCAGATCATGGCCCGCGGCATCACCGACCCGGCGGTGCTTTCGGCCATGACCCAAGTGCGGCGGCACCTGTTCGTTCCTGAGCCCCAGCGATCCAGCGCGTATGAGGATCACCCGCTTCCGATCGGCGAAGGGCAGACGATCTCACAGCCCTATATCGTGGCGCTGATGACCGAGCTTCTTAAGCCGAAACCGACCGACCGGGTTCTCGAGATCGGCACCGGCTCCGGATACCAGGCGGCCGTCCTGTCACGGATCGTTCGGGAGGTGTACACGATCGAGATCGTGGAGGCTCTCTTTGACCAGGCAACCCGCCGGCTTGCCGATCTGGGGTTTCGCAACGTCCGCACGCGATTCGGAGACGGCTATCAGGGATGGCCCGGGGCAGCCCCGTTTGACGGCATCCTGATCACCGCCGCCGTCGACCACCCGCCACCGGCCCTGCTCCAACAGCTCAAGGACGGCGGCCGCCTCATCCTGCCCCAGGGCGATCCCCGAGGCTTTCAAACCCTGGTGGTGGTCACCCGAACCGGAAAAACCACGCACACCCGGAAAGTCATCGACGTCCGGTTCGTCCCGATGACCGGAGAAGCGCTGGAAAAGTAAGGCGCTCTGCACCGCTGGGCGGCTTGGAAGGAAAATCGATTGAACCGCAAAGACGCAAAGGACGCGAAGAACGGCATTCTGTGTAAACGGTCCCACCTCCGGTTTTGGGTCATTGCTGCAGCATCCCGGCATCTCAGCCTCCCAGCATCCCGGCATCGTGAATGCAAATGAGCCGCAAAGATGCATATCGACACGCCGCTTTGATCTACGACTGGCTGATCGAACCGTTCATGGCCCCAATCCGGAAAAAGACATCGGCGCTTCTGGCACAGAACACCCCGGCAGCCGAAGGTCTCCGGGTGCTGGAAGTGGCCTGCGGCACCGGCAGCCAGATCCGGCGGATCACCGGACCCGGCCGCTTCACCATAGGCCTGGAGCGTTCCTTCGGAATGCTCTTGGAAGCGGAAAAGAAAAGCCGCCTCAACCGAAGCGGTGTCTTTCACCTGGTGGCGGGAAACGGAGCCGCCCTTCCCTTCCCAGACGGGGTATTCGATGTGCTTCTGGCCCAGTTTGTCCTTCATGAAATGCCGGGCCCGATCCGCGCTGGCACCGTCAGGGAGATGCTGCGCGTGGCCCGGGACGACGCCTGCTTTCTGGCCGCCGATTTTGTCCCCACCCCCGGGGTGACCGTCTCCAAAATCGCCCTGACCGCGGTGGAGTTCGCCGCCGGACAAGAGCATTTCCGCAACGGCCGACAGTTTCTGAAAGAAGGCGGCATCGTTTCCCTGCTCGCCGGCTTCGGCCTGGAGATCATCGAAAGATGGCCGTTTTTGGGTGGGAATTTCGGGCTGGTGCTGGCCCGAAAGTCGACGTCCGGTTAGGGCGGGACGAATCGTCGAACGGATCTCATGCGCATTCTCCTTGTCTATCCCTACTTTCTGGAAAAAAGGATCCACGAAGAGGACATCCGGGTCCCGCCGATCGGTCTGTTCAACGTGGCCGCGGTTCTGCAAGAGGCCGGCCACCGGGTGACCGTGGCCGACCTCCACGACAAAAAGGACCGGCCCGATGATATTCGAAGGCTGCTTTCCAGCGAACAGCCGGAGGTGGTCGGCCTCTCCATTCTTCACGCCAACCGCTGGGGCGGCATCGAGATCGCCCGTCTGGCCCGGGAGGTCGTCCCCACCGCCACGGTGGTCGTCGGCGGAGCCGGAGCCACGTTTTTGTGGGAGCTGCTCCTGAATCGATTCGAAGAAATCGACTACGCCGTGCTGGGCGAGGGCGAGCAGGCCTTTGCCGAGTTGGCGGCCTGTCTAGCGGCTGGAGACCGGAAAGGGGCGGCCGGCATCGCCGGGGTGGCGTTCCGAAAAAACGGCAGGGCAAAGTGCAACCCGCCGGCCCCGCCCGTAGAAGATCTGGACGCCCTTCCCGACCCGGCCCGGCACTACACCTTTCAGCACGTCGTGTCGAGCCGGGGCTGTCCGTCGAACTGCCGGTTCTGCGGGTCTCCCCGGATCTGGCACCGTCGGGTCCGGTTCCACAGCCCGGGCTATTTCGCAGGGCAGATCGAACGACTCGCCCGCAAGGGGGTCGGGTTTTTCTATGTCTCCGACGACACGTTCACCCTGAAGCCCGGTCGTGTCATCGAGATCTGCCGACGGATCGTCGACAAGCAGCTGGCCGTGAACTGGGCGGCCATCTCCCGCGTCGACCGGGTCAACGAGGAGATGCTGGGCTGGATGCGGCGGGCCGGGTGCATCCAGATCAGCTATGGCGTGGAGCACGGTTCCCCAAAAATCCGGGAGCGGCTGGGGAAACATCTGGACGATGCGCAGATCGAGGCCGCGTTTTCGATGACCACCCGCTACGGCATGATGGCCCGGGCCTATTTCATCTACGGCTGTCCGGGCGAGACCGACCGGACGGTGGGGGAAACCATCGACCTGATCGGCCGGATCCGGCCGCTGAGCGCTATTTTCTATATTCTCGATCTGTTTCCGGGAACCGAACTCTACGAGGAATACAAAAAGCGGGAGGGGGTCACAGACGAGATCTGGCTGGAGCGGATCGAAGACATCCTGTACTTTGAAACCGACCCGTCGCTTTCCCGGGAGCAGATCCTTTCCTTCGGCAAAAAGCTTCGCACCAGTTTTTATCGCGGCCTTCCCAGATTTGCAGACTCGGTGGAGCTGATCGAAGATCCCGCATTTTATCCCCTCCACGCCGACTTTCTCTCCCGTCTCGGGCTCACCTTCACCCACGGCGAATATGCCGGCATCGAAGAGATTCCCGACAAAGAGAAAACAGCCCAAAAGCTGTTTCGCAGGGCCCTCGACTACCATCCCGACCACCGGGCCTACATGGGCCTGGGGATCCTGGCCCAGCGCCGCGGGGAGTTTGCCGAATCGGCGCGGATTCTAGAAGAGGGCATCGGCCACTTCCCCAAGAGCGAAGCGCTGCTCACCTGCCTGGGCATCGACCACATGAACCTGGGCGATTTCCGTTCCGCACTGGCGTGTTTTGCCCCCTTTGAGGGCAACGGCCGGGTAGACGGTTACATCGCGCAGTGCCGACGTCGATTGCAGCCGGGTTAGCCGTTCAGATTTTTCACTGCCTGCAGCAGCTGCTCAACGCTTGGATGATCTAGCCCCCGAGACCGGG
>JASFPT010000194.1:0-7845 GCA_050115795.1 Desulfobacterales bacterium | reverse complement strand
GCCCTGACCCTGTGGGAGGCCCAGTTCGGGGATTTTGTCAACAACGCGCAGTCGGTCATCGATTTGTTCATTGCCAGCGGAGAGGCCAAGTGGCAGCGGCTCTGCGGGCTGGGCCTTTTGCTTCCCCACGGGTGGGAGGGCCTGGGGCCGGAGCATTCCAGCGCCCGGCTGGAGCGCTTTCTCCAGCTTTGTGCAGACGACAATATGATCGTCTGCAATCCGAGCACCCCGGCCCAGTATTTTCACTTGCTCCGGCGGCAGGTCAAGGCCCGGTACCGAAAGCCGCTGGTGGTCATGACGCCCAAGAGCCTGTTGCGCAATCCGCTGGCCGTCTCCACCATCGACGATCTGGCCGAAGGCGGGTTTCAGACCGTGATCGCGGAAACAGAGAAGATCAAATCTCCCGGGCGGGTGTTGCTCTGCAGCGGGAAAATCTACTACGAGCTGTTGAAGCGGCGCCAGGAACGGAAAGAAAACACCGCCATCGTGCGACTCGAACAGTTCTATCCCTTTCCGGAAAAGCGCCTCCAGGAGGCGCTCTCCGGGTACGGCAAGGTGAAAAGCTGGTGCTGGGTGCAGGAAGAGCCGGAAAACATGGGGCCCTGGTTTTTCCTCCGTCACCGGCTGCAGGCCCTGGTCGGCGAGACCGTCGATTACGTGGGCCGGCCGCCGGCGTCGAGCCCTGCGACCGGTTTTCCGGCGATCTACCGAAGGCAACAGGCGGCGATCACCGATGAGGCCGTCGGACCGCCGCCGAAAGAAAAATAGCGGTAGAAAACGACAAGCGGAATGAAATGGATGCCACGAACCGATAAGAACAACGGTTCGCTCCAAGACCGATAGACGGGAGAAACCATGCAGATCGAAGTCAAAGTCCCAAGTGTAGGGGAATCGGTGCAGGAGGCCGTTATCGCCGAATGGTACAAAAAGGACGGCGACACGGTGAAAAAGGACGAGCCGCTCTTTGTCATCGAAACCGACAAGGTCACCCTTGAGGTGGAGGCCGAGGCAGACGGGGTTCTGAACATCAAGGTGGAGGAAGGCGAGACGGTTTCCATCGGACAGGTGGTGGCGGTCATCGACACCGAGGGGGCCGAGGCCGCTGAAGAAGAAGCCGAAGGCGGGACAGAAGAAGCGAAAAAGGAGGCGCCGAAACCCGAAAAAGAGAAGCAGCGGGAAGAGAAAAGGGAAGAACCGGCGGAAAAAGAAGTAGAAGAAGAGGAGGCGCCCCCGGCCGAAGCCGCCCAAAAAGAAGAAAAAAAGCCCCCGAAAACGGCCTCGGCCGCCGCCGGTGAAGCGGCCGACCGTCTTCTTTCGCCCGCCGTCCGGCGGCTGCTGGAAGAACACGACCTGGACCCGTCGGCGATTTCCGGCACCGGCCCGGGAGGGCGGATCACCAAGGGGGACGTGCTGCTGCACCTGGAGGGGGCCGAGCCCGGCGGAGAGGGCAAAAAGCCGGCCGCCGAAGCCGAAGAGAAACCCTCCGACGAAAAAGACGGGGTCCGGCGAAAGAAGATGTCTCCCATTCGCCAGCGCATCGCCGCCCGCCTTCTGGAGGCCAGGCAGAACACGGCCATGCTGACCACCTTCAACGAAATCGATATGGGGCGGGTCATGGAAATCCGGTCCCGTTACAAGGAGTCCTTCCAGAAGCGTCACGGCATTTCGCTTGGATTCATGTCCTTTTTCATCAAGGCTTCGGTGGAGGCCCTCAAGGAATTTCCGGAGGTCAATGCCTATATCGAAGAAAAGGACATCGTCTACCACGACTATTGCCACATCGGCATTGCCGTCGGATCCGAGCGCGGGCTGGTGGTGCCGGTGATCCGAAACGCGGAGGAAAAGAGCTTTGCCGAACTGGAGCAGGCCGTCGTCGACTTCGTGGGCAAGATCCAGAAAAACCGTCTCGAGCTCTCCGACCTGGAGGGCGGAACCTTTACCATCACCAACGGCGGTGTGTTCGGGTCTTTGCTCAGCACCCCGATCCTCAACACGCCCCAAAGCGGGATTCTCGGCATGCACAAGATCGAGAAACGGCCCGTGGTGGTCGATGACGAGATCGTGGTCCGTCCCATGATGTACGTGGCGCTCAGCTACGACCATCGGATCGTGGACGGTCGGGAGGCGGTGACGTTCCTTCGCCGCATCAAGGAATTCATCGAAAATCCGGAACGAATGATGCTGGAGATTTGAACCATGGGCGAAATCGAACGGTTTGACCTGGTGATCATCGGTGCCGGCCCCGGAGGCTATGTGGCGGCCGTGCGGGCCGCGCAGCTCGGGATGAAAACCGCCTGCATCGAAAAAGAAGATCGGCTCGGCGGCGTCTGCCTCCGCGTCGGCTGCATACCGAGCAAAGCGCTGCTGGATTCCAGCGAGTACTTCCACCTGGCCCGGGCGCACTTTGCCGAGCACGGCATCAAGACCGGCAAGCTGGAGCTGGACTTGGCTTCCATGATGGCCCGCAAAGACAAGGTCGTCCAGGAGCTGACCGACAATGTCCGAAAGCTCCTGGAGGGCAACAAGATCCGGATCTTTCAGGGGGCGGCGAAGCTTGCGGCAAAGGACCGGGTGACGATTCACGGATCGGGCCGGAAGGAAAAGCAGACCCTGGAGGCCAAATCGATCCTGCTGGCCACCGGCAGTGAGCCGACCGCCGTGCCGGGCCTCGACTTCGACGGCAAGCGGATCGTGAGCTCCACCGAGGCCCTGGCCTTTTCTTCGGTTCCCAAAAAGCTGGGCGTGGTGGGCGGCGGGTACATCGGCCTGGAGCTGGGATCGGTCTGGCTCCGGCTCGGCTCGCAGGTCACCGTCATCGAGATGATGTCGAAGGTGGCCGCCACCCTCGACGGGCAGGTGGGGCGCACCCTTCAGCGACTGCTCAAAAAGCAGGGGATGGAGTTCCGCCTGGGGGCGAAGGTGGCCGAGGCCAAGGCCACGTCCAAGTCGGTCAAGGCCACGGTGGTTGCCGATGAAAAAAGCGACACCCTCTCTTTTGACCGTCTGCTGGTCGCCGTGGGCCGAAGGCCCATGACCCGGGGTCTGAACCTGGAAGAAGTCGGTGTGAAAATCGATGTAAAGACCGGGCACATCCCGGTGGACGGCGCCTACCGGACCAACATCGACTCGATCCTGGCCATCGGGGACCTGGTTCCCGGTCCGATGCTCGCCCACAAGGCGTCGGCCGAAGGGGTCGCCGCCGTGGAATGTCTCGCCGGCCTTGCCGGCGAAGTCAACTACGACGCCGTCCCGTCGGTGATCTACACCTGGCCGGAGGTGGCCAGCGTGGGCCTGACCGAGGAGCAGGTCAAGGAGCGCGACATTCCCTACTGTGTGGGGAGCTACCCTTTTTCCGGTGCAGGCCGGGCGCGCTGCATGGGGGAGACCGACGGCTTCGTCAAGCTGATCGCCCACGGTCGGACCGACCGGATCCTGGGGGTTCACATCATCGGTCCGCGGGCGGCGGACATGATCGCCGAATGTGTGCTGGCCGTCGAGTTCGGGGCCAGCTCCGAGGACATCGCCCGGACCGTCCACGGGCACCCGACCTTTTCCGAAGCCCTCATGGAGGCCGCCATGGGGGTTCGGGAATGTTCCATTTACGCATCCTGAAGCACGGAACCAGGCGGGGACGGGCCGTTTGTCCGGTCCGGGCCCATGGAATTTGGACCGGGAGGCATTCCATGTCCGGCAGAAGGTGCGCCCCATCATTGACCGGAATGAGCCGCTGTTTCGGTATTTTTCTATTTCTGTGGTTGGTGTCCGGCTGCGCCGGCCACTCGATTCAGGTGCCCGATTCGCTCACGTCTTCAGTCCGGACCTACAAGAGCTTCCGGCTGCCCGCCGGTGCGGCCGGGATGAAGCCGACCGGTGTGGTGTTGGAACGTGGGGAGATGGTCACCCTCATGGCCACCGGTTCCATCGATTACTGCCCCAAAGGCGGGTGCAAATGGCGCCGGGTCCAGCCCGAAATGGGGTGGCCGCTGATGGCGCGGGTGGGCGAGGACGGCTTGTACTTTGCCCCCCTGTCCATGAGGACCAGCGCCAGCACCCAGAAGATGTTTCAGGCCGAGGGCGGCGGCGAGCTCTTCGTCGGTTACCGGCAGGGGCCGGTCAATTCAAAAGGCGAACCGCTGCACCCACGGTACTATGAGTGGGACGCCGGGGCGTTTTACCTGAATATCATCGTCTGGAAAACGGAAGACTGGACCCGAATTGCCGACGCGCTTGAAAAGATGCAGGCGCGCAATCCGGATTACGAGCCCCTGCAGGTGGCCGCCGAAGATGCCGGATTCTATCGGGACCTGGCCCGGACGCGCGCCCAAGCAGAACAGGAACTGGCCGAAACCAAGAAAAAGATCGAAAAGATTCAGGAAAAAAGCCCGGCCCCGCCCCGAGTGGAAAAACCTGCCGAGACGGCGCCGCCGCCGCCCGCCGGCCAAAAGAACGTCGCCGAACTTCAGTCGAAAGTGGCCGAACTCACGGCCCTGCTGGCCAAGCTTTCAGAAACCCAGGCCGCCTTGGAGGAGGAGCAAAAAAAATCCCAGAAGCTTGCGGCGGAAATCGACGCCTTTGAAGAGCGAGAACAAGAACTGCTGTCGCGCCTGGGAAAATCGGGTGGGAAACCACCGGTGGTGGTGGTCGCCGAGCCCACAGACGGCCTGCAGACCGAAGCCCGGCAGGTGACCCTCGCCCTTGTGGCCGAAGATGACGCCGGTATCGATCGAGTTGAGATCACCGTCAACGGACGACCGATATCCGAAGGGGAGGTGAGGGGGGTGACGGTGGCCGGCCAAGCCGCCCGACGCCGGATCGAACTTCGACGGAGCGTGATGCTGACGGACGGTGAAAACCGGATCGCTGTCCGTGCCGTCGACACCGACGGGGCCGAGGTGGTTCGGGAAGTGGTTCTCGAGCGGATCGAGCGGCGACGGAATCTCTGGGCGGTGGTGGTTGGCATCAATGCCTATCGAAACGTCCGGCCCCTTTCCTACGCCGTGGAAGATGCTCGGGCGTTTTACCGGTTTCTCACGGTCCAAGACCGGGTGCCGGCAGAGAATGTGATTCTCCTGCTCGACAAGGACGCCACGCTGAACCGGCTGCGCAGCGTCCTGGGTACCCAGATCAAGAGCCGGGCCGGCGCTCAGGACATGGTGGTCGTCTTTTTCGCCGGCCACGGTGCAGCGGAAAAGGACGCGTTTTCCCCGGACGGCGACGGCCTCGAAAAATACCTTCTGCCGGTGGACGCAGACCCCGAGGACCTTTACGCATCGGCTCTCCCGATGCGGGAAGTCTCCCACATCTTCCGACGGATCCGGGCCGAGCGGCTGGTATTTATCGTCGATGCCTGTTACAGCGGCGCCAGCGGCGGCCGAACCATCGAGCTTCCCGGCATCCGGGCCCAGATCTCAGACGCCTTTCTCGACCGGCTCTGTACCGGCAAGGGAAGGGTTATCCTTTCGGCCAGCGGGGCAAACGAGGTCAGCGCTGAAAAACCGGAATTCGGCCACGGCGTCTTTACCTACTACTTGCTTCAGGCCCTGGAAGGGGCGGCCGACAGCGACCAAGACGGGCAGGTGACGGTGGACGAGGTCTACCGGTACGTCTCGGCCCGCGTGCCGAAGGCCACCGGCCAGGAGCAGCATCCGGTGCGAAAAGGGGCGGTGGAAGGGCAAATCGTGCTCGGCATCGTGCCCTGAAATCGGAACCAGGCCTGAGAGCGCCGTCGGGCCCGACATCGGGACAGGGCCTGCAATGCGGTTCTTGGACGGCGCTGTCTCACCTCCCGGGAATCCATCTTGCCAAAGACGAGTGTCAATGCCGACTCCGGCCATGCTCCGGCCTCGCACCAGCGCAGCGCTTTGCGCTGGCTTCTTTCCCAGGCCCGCCCCGCGGGCCCTTGGCTCGCTCTGGCAGCGGGGCTCGGTCTTGCCGGCGGTTTTCTGACCGTCGCCCAGGCGGCACTGTTGGCCCGGATCTTCCAACAAGCCGCGGTCGACGGAGCCCCCCTGAAAAGCCTGCTCCCCATGTTTTTGCTCTGCCTTGCCGTAATTTTGCTCCGGGCCGGCGCCGGCTGGGGCCGGGAGGAGGCCGGCTTTGCTGCCGGAGCGAAGGTTCGGGCGCGGATCCGCTCAGCGATGCTGGAGCGTCTGTTCGATCTTGGCCCTGCCGTTTTCGCCGGATGCCGCAGCGGGGATACGGCGGCAACGGTGCTGGAGCGGGTCGAAGCGCTCCAGGCGTTCTACGCCCGGTATCTCCCCCAACTGGCTGTGGCTGCAGCCGTGCCTTGCACCGTATTGGCCGCTATTTTCCCGATCAGCTGGGCCGCAGGCGGGCTGCTGCTGTTTACCGCCCCCCTGATTCCGTTTTTTATGGTTCTCGTGGGGATGGGTGCCGAGGCCGTCAGCCAGCGGCACTTCGATGCCCTGGGTAAACTGGGTGCCCAATTTCTGGATATCCTCCAGGGGATTGAAACCCTGAAGCGTTTCGGGCGCAGTCGGGAGCGGGCGGAATCGATCGCACGCTCCTCGGAAAGCTACCGGCGGCGAACAATGGCGGTGCTGCGAATCGCTTTTCTCTCTTCTGCGGTCCTTGAGTTCTTTGCGTCCATTTCCATCGCCCTGGTGGCGGTCTACCTGGGGCTGAGCTACCTGGGGTACCTCGATTTCGGTCTCTATGGCCGGGCGTTGACCCTCCAAAGCGGACTTTTCATCCTCCTGCTGGCACCGGAGTTTTATCTGCCGCTGCGGGAACTGGGCGCCCATTATCACGCCCGGGCCGAAGCGGTCGGTGCCGCCGGCGAGATCGAACGGGTGATGGCGCAAGCGCCCCGGCCGGTCCCCGGGACCGCAACCGAAAATGCGGCTGCCGCCCGGATCCGGTTTGAAAAAGTTTGCTTCTCTTATGCGCCAGAGCAGACGCCGGTTCTCCAGGACGTCGAGCTGTCCCTTTGCCGGGGGCGGCGCACGGTTCTCATGGGCCCAAGCGGAGAGGGGAAAACGACGCTTCTTTTTCTCCTGCTTCAGTTTCTTGCGCCGACCGGGGGGCGGATTCTGGTGGACGGCAGACCCCTGTCGGAGATGGCCCCGGACACCTGGCGGCGGCAGGTCGGCTGGGTCGGCCAAGAACCCGTTTTGTTGTCCGGAACCGTCCGGGAAAATATCCGGCTTGCGCGGCCGGAGGCGACTGACGCGCAGATCGAGGCCGCCGCGAAAATGGCCCATGTCTCCGAATTTCTGCCCCGGCTGCCCGGGGGAATCGACGGACAGGTCGGGGAGGGCGGGCGCCTGCTGTCCCGGGGGCAGGCCCAGCGGGTGGCCCTGGCCCGGGTTTTTTTAAAGGACGCGCCGGTGCTGTTGCTCGACGAGCCCCAGGCCGGTCTCGATGCGGAGACCGAGCAGGCCGTTACAACGGCCCTGCAAACCCTCTGCCGGAACAAGACGGTCCTCTGGGTGACCCACCGTCTCGCCGCGGTCGACCCCGCAGACCGGGTTCTGGTCGTTTCCGACGGCCAGGTGCGGGAGGCGGGTCCGGGGGATTTGCTTCGGGGTGGGATGAGAAACAGGTAAGTTTCAACTTTCGGGATTCATGTTCCGGCGATAGGGGCCGAAGCGCGAAGTTGGCGCACATCGCCATGATCGGTTAGCCTTTTGTCCCAACTTTGCATGGGAGTATAGGTAAAAGGCCAAAAGAGGGTAATGCCAGCGGAGGGTCTTCCCGTCGTCCCGCGCCGAGCATCGCAAGAGCCGGACGGATCAGCCCCTTCCGCTGTCTGAGGTCTGTGCCCGCAGGGCGCAGGCCGAGTTCGGAAGGGGCCCGGCCGGATCGAGAAGCGCAGGGAAAAGC
>JASFPT010000193.1:0-7872 GCA_050115795.1 Desulfobacterales bacterium | reverse complement strand
CGGCAAGTTGGATTCAGCGTCAAATCTGGATCGGAAGCCATTGCATTTTTCATTGGACCTTCGACGTTCGTCCTTTCTTTTCTCCGTCGGTCTTGGGCACATCGATGGTAAAAGCGGATCGACCTTTATGAAGACGCCTCCTTTTCTCTTTGCGGCAGCCCTTCTTTTCTGGGGCTGGCAGACCGGCTATCTCGTCTTTGCTGTGCCCATGGCCGCGGTTCTGGAGGCGACTCGGCTGGTGCGGCGCCGGTGGCATCTGTCGCCGAAGGATTTTTACCGGGTGGCCGACCTGTGCGCCCTGATTTTTATGGCCATGTTCGCGGTTCGATATCTGGCCGACACCGAGTCGATGGGCCGCTGGATTCCCTTCGGCATCTTTCCGCTGGTGCTGGCCCAAGCCCTGAGCACGGTCGAGGGCGTGGATCTGGGGGCCATTTTCTACACCGAACGGCAGAAGGAGAAAAAGCGGGGTGGAAGAGAGCGAAAAACCGCCGACGTCACCTGGCCCGGCCTGGTTCTCGTGCTGGTGGGCGCGTCTGCGGCCAACGTTCGAAGTCCGGCGTTCTTCCTCGCCGTCTTTGTCCTGAGCGGATGGGGGCTGTGGGGATTTCGGCCGCCGAATCGCTCTGCCGTGATCTGGGCGCTGGCATTTGTACTTGCCGGCGCCGCTGGCTATGCAGGCCAGGCGGGACTTCGGCGCCTTCACCTGGCCATCGACGAGGCCGCGCTCCAGTGGTACATGGCCAACCGGGCCCCCCAGCGAAATCCGCTTCGCAATGTGACCGCCATCGGCGAGGTGGGCACCTTGAAGCGCTCCAACCGCATCCTGATGCGCGTAGCGGCCAAGGGCGGGCTTCCGGATCCGCCCCTGCTCCGGGAAGCCTCCTATTCCATCTACCGATCGGGCCGCTGGATGGCGTCAGAAGCGGGCTTTACCCCGGTAGCGGCCGGAAAAGATGAGGGGGAATGGATTCTTTCCGATGCGCCGGAAAAGACCCGCGAGTTGGCAATTTCGGCCACCTTTGCCGACGGCGACGGATTTTTGTCCCTTCCCATGGAGGCGGTCGCCATTGAAAATCTTCCCGCCGATCGGGTGGAAAAAAACCGGTACGGGGCCATGCGGGTGCTTCAGGCCCCGGAGCTGGTCCAGTGCCGGGTGCGATACGGCAATGTCCCTTCCGGGGATGCGCCACCCGGCCGGGAAGACCTGGAGATTCCCGAACAGGAGGCCCCGGCGGTGGAGCGGGCCGCAGCGGGGCTCTTTTCAGACCGGCTTCCACCGGAGCAGGCGATTTCCCGGATACGCGCGTATTTCAAAAAGAACTTTTCCTATTCCCTGACCCAGGAGCGAAGAAGATGGGGGGTGCTGCCCCTGGAGCAGTTCCTGTTCGAGACCCGTGCGGGGCACTGCGAATTTTTCGCCACGGCCACCGTTCTTCTGCTCCGGGCCGCCGGCGTGCCGGCCCGCTATGCCGTGGGCTATCAGGTGGCCGAGTTCAGCCGCCTGGAGGGGCGTTTCGTGGTCCGCTCCCGGCACGCCCATGCATGGGCCCAGGCCTATGTGGGGGGCCGGTGGCGGATCGTGGACACCACCCCGCCACAATGGTTCCAGATCGAAGAGGATGCGGCTTCGACACTTTTACCGGTTTTTGACCTATTCCGCTGGCTCGGATTTCAGGTGGACCGCTGGCGGTGGGGCGGCAAAAGCGAAGGCGTTGAAACCTTTCTGCTCTGGGTGCTGGCGCCGCTTGTGCTCGTGCTGCTCTGGCGAATCGTATTTCAAAAGCGCACCTCGACCACGCGGGAGACCGCGAGATCGAAACAGGAGGCGGCCGCTCTCGATCCGGCTGCTTCCCGGCTGGCGGGAATCGACGCCTGCCTGGCGGCAGAAGGCTTCGAGCGCCGCGTATGGGAAACCGAGCTGCAGCGCCTGGAACGCCTGGCCGAAGCCGGCGCGGATCCGCTGGCGGTTTCCGGTCTAATGGAAATATTGCGCCTACACTATCGGGACCGCTTCCACCCGGACGGGCTCGAATCCGACGACAAGGGCCGTCTTGAAGCAAAGATTTTCGGGTGGATCGAGCGCTACTCGGAAAAAGAAAACTTGTTTGCAGCCCGGGAGGCAAAGATTCCATGAGATCGATGGCAGTCGTTGGCGTTTTTCTGGCGGCCTTTGCGGCCGGATGCGCTTTGAAAAATGATGTCGACAAAGAGTCCATGACCCCGAGCCAGATCGTCACCCTGTTTCACGAGTCCTACGGAACGGCATGGATGGACGACATCGGGCCATACACCACGGCGGATTTCAGGGATCAGCTTCCCGTCTGATCAGGGAAGAGGGGCTCTGGTACATTGACGAAATGTACGTCACGGATGAAGCGCCTGCCCCGGAAGAGCGGCGGCTGTGAGGCCGAATCGGTCCGCGAAAAGGCTGGGGAAAACGCCTCGGTACCGTCGTGAGGCGGCTGCCACCCGCAAAGGGGGCCCCATGAGGAATACTGCAGCTTTCATAAGGTGTGCCGGCATCGCCGTACTGCTGCTCCTGGCGGGGTGCTCGAAAATCCCCTGCTATCGGCCTGCGTTTTTCAGCCCGCCCGCGGGTGCCAAGTACCGGGCAGAAGAGGTTCGCGTCCCGGCGTCGGCTGGCCACTTGCTGGCGGGCACCCTGACGATCCCTTCCGGCGGCAACCCTCCTTTTCCCGCCGTGCTGCTGATCACCGGCTCCAGCCCGCAGAACCGCGACATGATGGGTCATTGGGCTTATCCGGTCAACACCTACAGGCCCTTCCGCCAGATCGCGGACCGGCTGTCGACAAACGGCATCGCGGTGCTTCGGATGGACGACAGGGGCTGCGGGTGCTCCGAAGGCGGGCCGCTGTCGGAGGCGACCATTGCAGACCGCGCTGACGACAACCGAGCAGCGGTGGATTTCCTCCGAAACCGACCCGGAATCGACCCTTCCCGCATCGGCCTGCTCGGCTTGAGCGAAGGGGGGACCATCGGGCCAATCCTGGCCGCCTCTGACCCTTCCATACGGGCCCTTGTGATCATGGCCGGCTGTGCGACCAACGGCTGGAAGATCATGGAGCACCAGTTTCGCTACGAAATCGAACGCGACGAAAAGCTGACCGACGAAGAAAAGGAGAAAAGGATCCGGGATCGGATGAAGGGCCTCAGAGAGTGGGTTCGCGCCGGAAAGGCCAACCCGTGGGTTAAATCGTTTCTGGCCTACATGCCCCTGCCCACGGCACAGAAGGTGGCCTGTCCCGTGCTGATTCTGCACGGAGACAGGGACGCGCACGTTCCGGTGGAACATGCTGGATATCTGGCGCAGGCCATGCGGGCCGGAGGAAACGCGGATGTGACGGTGAAGATTTTCAAAAACGTCAACCATCCGTTCCTTCCGGATACCGATGGCCGCATGAGCGGATACAAGAAGCTGCTGCGTCAAAAGAAGGTGGTGCCGAACACCGTGTTGGACACCATCACCGACTGGCTGGTCGATCGCCTGGCGGTGGATGGCGCCGCAAAAAGCAGCCCTCCTGTTTCAAGCGTTTGTCTGTCATTTCCGGGCCGGCGGTAATCTCGAATTTGCTGCTGCGGGGCCCTGGGGAATTTCGTTATTCGTATCCGACCGAAAAAAGCGTTACGCCATGGACCGCACCACGCCGCCGTCGACCCGGATCGGGGCGCCGTTGGTGGCCGACGAAAGCGGGCTGCACAAGAAGGCCACCATGCGGGCGATCTCCTCGGGCTCGGTGAACCGCTGAAGCAGCGATGAGGGCCGGGCGGTCTTGAAAAATTCCTCTTCCATCTGCTCGTTGGTAATGCCGTTTTCCTCGGCCATGCGTTCGACAAACGTCATGACCCCCTCCGAGGCGGTGGGGCCGGGCAGTACCGAGTTGACGGTCACCCCGGTCGCCCGGGTGGTTTCGGCCATCCCGCGGGCCAGGGAGATCTGGGCGGATTTGGTCACCCCGTAGTGGATCATCTCCGCCGGGATGTGAAGGCCGGATTCGCTGGAGATGAACACGATCCGCCCCCAGTTTTTTTGCTTCATGATCGGCAGATAGTGCCGGGAAAGCCGGACCCCGCTCATCACGTTGACCTGCCAGAACCGCTCCCAGTCCGCATCTTCGATATTTTCGAAGGGCGTAGGGTCGAAGATGCCGGCGTTGTTGACCAGGATGTCGGCCTCCGGCACCTCCGAGATCATTTTGGCAGCCCCCTCGGCGGTCCCCAGATCGGCTGCGACCCCCCGAGCCTTAATCGTTCCGCCGGCCTGTTCATCGAGTCTATCCAGTGCCTTTTCGACCTTGTCCTGCGTACGGCCGTTGACGACCACCGAGGCGCCTTCCCCGGCCAGGGCCGCTGCGATGGCAAATCCGATGCCCTGGGTCGATCCGGTCACTATCGCCTGTTTTCCTTCGAGCTGCAGATCCATGGTGCAACCTCCTTTAGATTCTGCTATAAAATTCTGGATGTCATTATTCCGCCGGGCGCTTCGGCCCGCCGCCGATGGTTCCAGAGCAATCGCCTGGAAATCCTAAGGCCGCTTCCGGGGGACCGAAATACGGGGTTGCCTGTATTCGCCCGGTCGATGGGGTTGATCCGCAAAGAGGCGGGAGCCGCCATTCGTGCTGTATTGTTTCGTCATTGCGGGGAAGCGGAAACCCACGAGGTTCTTCGTTTTCGCAGCCCGGCGATGATTCAAATCGGACCGAGACCCTCAAACCCGCAGTTCAAAAGGAGCCTGCCATGGAACCAAGACGTCTGCCAGTTGCCATCATCCTCACGGGTTTTCTTGTTTTCCTTTCTAATCCGGCGCTTGCAAGATCACCGAAGGCGGTTGAAAATACCCCGGTCTATTACCTGTCGCTGGGCACTTCGCTTGCCGCCGGCGTGCAGGCGGACCCGGTCACCGGGGAGAGCATCGTAACCGATGTCAGCTATCCGGGCATCTTGGCCGAAACCCTGGGGGAGGACATCAAAAAACTGCGGCACGTGAACCTGGGGTGTCCCGGCGAGACCAGCGACAGTTTCATCGACGGGGGAAAGTGCACCTACCCCCACGGATCCCAACTCGATGAGGCCCTGAATTTCCTGCACGCCCACGGCAAATTCACCGGCTTGATCACGATCGACCTGGGGGCGAACGATGTCCTTTCCTGTGTCAGCGGGACCGAGATCTACCCTGCTTGCTTCCAGGTAAAAGTGACCCAGTTGAGCATGAACCTGCAGTATGTTCTTGGCTCGCTTCGGGAAGCCGCCGGCCCGGACGTCCCCATCGTCGGCATGAATTATTACAATCCATTGCTGGCCCTTTTACTTCAATATCCGGATCTGGCACCGGAGCTTGGTCCCTATCTGATATGGTTGCAGGGGCAACTGAACGACGCCCTTCAGACGGTTTACGCCGGAAACGGCGTTCCGGTTGCCGATGTGGCCGGCACATTTATGTCCGGCAGTCTCGATGACAACAACCTGAACGGTATGCCCGACAGCATCGAGCTTCTCTGCGCCTGGACGTGGATGTGCAAATTCCAGAACATTCATCCCAACGAAATCGGATACGAAGCGATCGCGGCGGCCTTTGCCGCGGTCTTGCCGGAGATCCCCGTTTCCGAGCCGCCGAGACGACGGTAGCCGGTCGCCGGCCTTTTCCTCAGTGTTGGAACGGGCCGGCGCCCCATTCCCGGTAGGCGGGGCCTTGTTTCATGAATTGAACAGCTGTGGACAAAAGCGCCCTTTCGACGGACTGCGTTGTCTGTTATAGCGAATCGCATTACTTCCTCGTCCTTCGCCCGGATGCGAGGCCATCGAAGGCATCTTCCAGCACAATATCCTGTGCAGCGATGCAGTCATTTCTGTGCATCCAACGCTCCAAATCATATTGTGAAGTGACGCCCGACAGCATCCTATTGCCCTGCCGAAAATTATCTGCTTTAGAAACATAGGGTTGGACCCGCCTGCCATTCCTCGCCAAAAATGCCTGTTCCCGGTGCAAATTTTGCTTACAGTTTTTCCACGTTGTTCTTCGCACCGATTCCCTGGACCGAAGTCGTTCTCTAAAATCAGGACGAGGCAAGGCTACGTGAAGCGATCTGGAAGAACCTACCGTTTGAAAGGATCACGTTTGCTGCTTTGCAGCGTCGGCCAGATCATTGTTTTCCTCTCTTCTTCCATTCTGTTTTCCCCTTCTGCTTCACCGGAGATGGTGACCTTTGATTCGGTGCTTGAAAAGGCGCTCAAGCAGGCCCACGACCTGAAAATCGCAAAAACCGATCTGGAGATCAGCCGCTGCCGCCTGGACGAAGCGCGCTCCCTGTATTTCCCCCGCTTCGATTTTCAGCTCTACAACGAGTATGTCCACGTGCCGGACGAAAGCCTTCAGGGCATCGTCTCGGTGGGAAATTCCGTGAGCACGGCCCTGGAATCGACCTACCAGCACTCGCTGGTGGCCAGTCTCAACTACGAATTGTACGATTTCGGGGCCAGGGCGCTAAGGCACGACAATGCCCGAAGGGAGATGGACATCGCACGGCTCAACCTGGACCGCAGCCGGGTGGATCTGCACCTCGAGGTGCTCGAGGCCTATGCCCGGGGGCTGCGGCTCTGGCACCGGCGTGAATCGGGCCAGAGGATTCTGGCCCTGCGAAAGGAGATCTACCGATACGCCCAACAGCTCCAGGAGGCCGGCACGGTGGGCTGCCGCCGGATGGAAGAACTCGCCCTGGAGTTGGCCGAAGCCCTGGGAAGGACCGACGATCTGGAAATCGAGTACCAGAACGCACTCAACGCCCTGACATTCTACACGGCAGTGCGATATCGGGCAGAGCAGACCATTTTTTCCGATCTCCCGGATGCATCGGGGAATGAAGCCGCACCGGACGTGGAAAAGCTTCCGGAGATCCGGGCCATCGAAGCGGAGATCGACGGCAAGAAAACGGAGGTGGAGATCGCCCGAAAGGAAATGCTCCCTCGATTCGTAGCATACGGCGCCTATCGGATGTACGGCAGCGACACGAACAGTTTCGCGCGTTCCTTGAACAACCTGACCGAGCGGGATGCCACCGTGGCCGTGGTGGCCGAGTGGAACCTGTTTTCCGGGTTCCGGGACCTGTCCAGGGTGCGGCGGCTTCGGGCCGAGATTCAACGCTTGCGCCTGGAAAAGGAAAAGCGGGCCGCCGAACTGGAGCGCGAGATCCTGGACAGCTACCAGGCCCACCGCCTGCTTCTCGATCGGGACGAGCAGTGGCAGAGGAGGCGTCTCCGCATCCGGCAGAGCCAAGAGACCCTCACCCGGCTCCGCCGGCAGCAGGTGATCGACCGCATCGCCTGTCTCGAACACGAAGCCGATCTCGTTGGACACCGACTCGACCTGGAACTCAAAAGGGTCGATCGGGCGGTGGCCGGCCTGAAGCTCACGTTCTGGCGGGAAGGTCAAATAAAGTGAACACCGGCCTGATCGCCCTGGAGGTGGTTGCCCGAATCAACCGGATCGACGTCGACATCCGGGCCGTCACCCGACAATTCGGCATCCACGACGAAGTCACCCCGGAAGAGCTCGTTCGGATCGCGAAGCATTTCGGATTTCGCGCCCGGATCAAAAACATCCCTGCGGCAAAAGTCGCAGGGGATTATCCGCTGCCGGCCATCGTCGTTGAAAAAAGCGGCGCATACCGGGTCCTGCTCAAAGCCAATGATGGCGCGAGCCGGCTGCTGCTGTTCGATCCGGAAGCCCGGAAAACCACGGAGGCCGGCGCAGACGACGTGGCGGCGGCCACCGCCGCCGTCATCCTTTTGAGCCACCGGAAGGTGTCGTCCCAGACCGTGTTCGGGTTTCGGTGGTTTTTCGCCGAGATGTCCAGG
>JASFPT010000192.1:0-7913 GCA_050115795.1 Desulfobacterales bacterium | reverse complement strand
ATGGATCGCCTTTTTCAACGATTGAACGGCTTCCTCTTTCCGGCCGACGAGATAAAGCGTTACGCCATAAGCGTATGAGACATGCCAAGGGTGCTTGGGACTCAGACGCATTGCCCGTTCGAAAAGTTTGACCGCTTCTTGTTCCTCGCCGAAATCCTTGAGTACCGTGGCAAGTCCGGCGATCGCGAGGTAGTCATTTGGGGCCAAATCGGCAGCTTTTCGTCTCATTTCAATTGCACGCTCCGCTTGCCCGCTCAACCGATACAGGTTGCCAAGCGCCTGGTAACCCAATGGATCTTTCGGGTCCATTTGTATGGCTCGCTCTGCCAATTCCATGCCGGACTTGATGGACTTTTCCCTGGAAGCACTCCATCCCTTCTTGGCTTCATACCAATCGATGGACGCGAGGACAGCGATAGGTCGGGACCAATTCGGATCTGCTCTGCTGGCAGCCTCGTAAAGCTCACGGGCACGAATCATGCCTTCCCGCGTAAATGTAAGAAACTCCCCAGCCCCTTCAACCCGGAAAAGCCAAGCCTCGAGACTGTTGGTTCCTCTGCTTGCAAAGCGTGCCATAGCACCCTGAGTGAGTTCGACCTGCAGCTCCACAAATACCCTTTTGACGATTTCATCCTGCAGCGCGAAAATATCCTTCGCTTGTCGGTCGAAGCGTTCCGCCCAGAGATGGCGTCCTTTGACAGCGTCCACCAATTGCACAGTGATTCGAAGCTTGTCTTCCGCCTTCTGAACGCTGCCTTCCAATACATACTGAACGCCCTGTTCTTCGGCCACCTGTTTGATGTCGACTGGCTTTCCCTTGTAGGCGGCGGTTGAACTTCTTGAAATGACAAACAAGTCGGGCTCTTTCGAAAGCGAAGCCGTAAGATCCTCGGTCAACCCTTTGGCAAAAAAACCAAGTTGGGCATCGTCTGAATAGTTTTCAAAGGGAAGCACCGCAATGGAAGGCTTGTCGGGAAGGGGATAGGCCATGCGATCGATCGAGGCAGGCTCGAAACCTGGTTGTAACCGCTGATACAACAGCCCAACACTGCCAATGAATGCGATCATGATAAAGATCGCCACCATCATCCATGGTCGAATCGGCCTTTTTGCTTTCGGGGCACCGACCAACGCATTTGCGTCATTTGGATCGATCAGCACCTTATAGATGGTGACCGGCTTTCGGATGTTTTTGACCGTTTGCGGCCCGAGATCGGCGAAGCCGAGTTCGATCCGGCCCTCGACCTGCTCGTACACCCCTCTGGAAATGCAGATGCCCCCCGGGTCGGCGAGGCTCTCGATCCTGGCGGCGATGTTGACCCCGTCGCCATAGATGCGGTCGTCCTTGTGAAGGACATCTCCCAGGTTGATCCCGATGCGAAAATCCATGCGCCGATCGGCGGGCCGATTCTCGTTATGCAGGTTCAGCGTTTTTTGTACTTCGATCGCACTGCGAACAGCATCCAAAGAGCTGCTGAATTCGGCCAGGATGTTGTCGCCGGGTGCGTCGACGACTCGCCCGTGGTGCTTTTCGATGAGGGCGGCAACAAGTTCCCGATAGGCGGTGATCGTGTGGACGGTGTATTCGTCATCATCTCCCATCAGCTTGCTGTAGCCGTGAACGTCGGCACTGAAGACGGCCTTCAATTCGCGTTGGATGCCATGGTTTGCCATGAAAGAATCCGGATTCTGGGGTTGGGGCGCCGCCTTCCCGATGGTCGATCGGGGGCGGCCGGTCGATGGCCGGTTCGCACATCGAAGCGGCGCTGTTTGAAAAGCGTTACCGATGGAAGATGGCCGTTGCCGGCGGCACAGGATACCCTTTACCCATAAGTAAGAAGGATTGAAAAAGGAGCAAGGGCGAAAAGAGACACCCGCCCGCCAGGGGCCTGCGGCTTCCGGGTTCCGTGGAAGAGGCTTCTGTCGCACCCTGCGCTATGAAAAAATAATAGGTAAACCCCCTTAAATAGACCCGCTTCATCCCCTATTGCCACTTTCTGCTCCAACGCCTATCTTTTCGACTAACCAACGGGAGGTGACCATGAAAGCAGCAACGACCGCTCTTTTGATCCTTTTTCTGACAGCAGCCGCATCGGCCCACGCGGAAAAGCGGGTGGAGACCTTTACGGGTCGTGCGGTGGACCAATCCGGAAGTCTCGAATACATCGAGCGCCACCGGGTCGTCTACAGCTCGGGCAGCGTGGTGGAAAGCGAAACGCGCTATTTCGACGGGCAAAATCGCCCCATTGGGGAGCTGGTGTCCGACTATTCGGCTGGGGTGCGCTTCGGAAGCTATGAATTCGTGGACAAACGGGCCCGATACCGGGACGGCGCCCGGGTGCTGGACGACTCCATTGTCGTGTTCAGAGACGAGGCGGCCGACAACGCCGGTATCGAACAGTCCGTTCTGCCCCGGAAAGACGATCAGATCGTCGGGCAGGGCTTTCACCAGTTCATACGCGAGAATCTGGACAGGATCGTGGGCGGCGAGATCTTCCACGTGAAGATGGTTCTTCCCTCGCGCCTGGATCAGTTCGCCTTTCGCATCCGGTGCCTCCAGATGGAAGGGAACCTGGCGACCGTCCGGCTGGAAATAGACAACTGGCTGCTGCGCTTCTTTGCCCCTCACCTGGATGCCGTATACGACGTCGATACCCGGCACCTGGTGCGATACGAGGGCATTTCGAACCTGGCGGATGCCTCGGGAGAATACAAGAAGGTGACCATCACCTACGACTACGATGACGACCCGACAGTCGACAGCCGGGCATCGGTCGAATAAGCGCCTCATGACGCTTACCCGGACCGCCGAAGAAAAGGCCGGGGCGAAACCCGACAGGACCGGTCATTACAGGAGGCTGTCGGGAAACACCTGCTTGGCCGCCTCCTCGATTCTCGCGTCTCCCGTTTCGATCCACTCCCCGCTCCAGTGGGCGGGTGCGTGCAGGGCCAGCCAGGCGGCCTCCCGGGCCGGCACTTCGGGGGGAAGAAGCCTTTTTTCCTCCTTCAACTTCTGGAAGTAGTCGATCCACTCGGGGGTCATGGCAGCGGGTCCTTCCCGGCGAGTCGCGGCCTGCATGTCGGTGTCGACGCAACGAAGACGATCCGTCACGTCCAGGGGGATGGGAAGGGCCCGGGCGCCCAGGTTTTCAACCTCCTCGGAAAGAGTGTCCAGCGCCGAGGCCGACCGGGCGGCCGGCACCACCGATGCCTTGGCGGCGGCCAGCCACCGGACGATCTCCCGCCCCATGCCCCTGGAGGCGTCGGTTACGATCACCACGGGCTGTTCGGGCATGATTTTCGCTCCGGCAATCGAATCGGTGTCGCAAGGCCGCAAGCGCTTCCGGATCCCTGAAAAGGTTCAGGGGCGGTGCGCGAAAAAGGCCCTTGCATTTTTCAAGATGGAACGAGGCGCGCCGCAGCGGGCCTCAGTCCATCTTTTCGAAGTATTCCTTTTCCGCCCCGCAAAGGGGGCAGACCCAGTCTTCGGGCAGGTCCTCGAAGGCGGTTCCCACCGAAATGCCTCTTTCCGCGTCTCCTTCGGCCGGATCGTAGATGTATCCGCACGGGCATTCCCATTTTTCCATGTTCGTTTCCTTTCGTGAAATCGCGTCGGCGATTTCATTTGACCTCGAAAAAGGCGCTTTTCTTTGCGTTGCAGACCGGGCAGTTTTCCGGCGGTTCGTTTTCACAGGTGTAGCCGCAAACGCTGCAGACGTAGTAGTCGACCTCCTCGGCGGGCGAATCGAGGTTGTCCAGGGCCTTCTGGTAGAGGTCTGCGTGGATCTTTTCCACCTCGTTTGCGTAGGTGAAGCTTCTCTCGGCGGCGGTGTTTCCTTCGGCTTTCGCCGTCTCGATCATATCGGGATACATGCTCTTGAACTCGTGGGTTTCACCGGCAACGGCCGTTTTCAGGTTTTCCGCCGTGCTTCCAACGGCTTTCAGCGTCCGGAGATGGGCGTGGGCGTGAACCGTTTCCGCCTCGGCCGCCGCCCGAAAGAGTTTGGCCACCTGGGCGTAGCCCTCCCGATCGGCCTTCTGGGCGAAAGCGAGATATTTCCGGTTGGCCTGGGATTCTCCGGCAAAAGCGTCCCACAAATTCTGCTCGGTGTTGCTCATTTCTCCTCCTTTTCGGTGTTGGGGGTTGGTCTGATTTGAACACACCCTGCAGCATGCTGCAGGGAATCTTCTACCGCAAGGTATTCTGCCTGATTCAGATTCGCTCGCTGACTCGGTTCAAAAGATCGCGCGGCGTGTCGCCTGGTATAGCGTGCAGGCTGCGAATGGCTGCTCCCTTTCGGTATCAAATAGCGTGCCACCGACTGCGCAGGATTCGAGGTTTATAAAAACATAAATGATTATAGATGATTATAGAAAGGCCGACGAGACGGGGGACCCGCGGTATGTCTCTTCCGGGAGTTTTTGAGACAGTTTTGTGTCATTTTAAAATGAGTCAGAACGACCGGCATCCGGATCGGGCGTCTTTGACATCTGTACCCGGATCGTCTAAGAATGCGCCTTTCCCTTCAGGTGGAGACATCCGTCCATGGAAGACCGACCGTACGCACCGGAGGCGAATCGCACCCTGACCGGCCTGGCCTGCGCCGTGCCGGCCTATCTGATCTGGGGGCTGAACCCGATCTACTTCAAGGCCCTCAAGAGCGTGCCCGCCTTCGAGATCCTCCTGCACCGGATCCTGTGGTCCTTTGTGCTGCTGATGCCGGCCATCCTGGTCCAGGGCCGATTTCACGAGTTTTCCCAGGCGCTTCGCCGCAAGAACATCCTGATCCCGCTGTCGGCCAGCACCCTGCTGGTGGGGTTCAACTGGTTTTTGTACATCTGGGCCGTCAACGCCGATCATGTGCTGCAGACCAGCCTCGGCTACTATATCAACCCCTTGGTCAACGTGCTGCTCGGGATGGTGTTTTTAAAGGAGCGGTTGACCCGGCCTCAATGGGTCGCGGTCGTTCTGGCCGCCGTCGGCGTGGCCAATCTCCTGGTGTTCTTCGGACAGTTGCCCTGGATCTCGCTGGGGCTGGCCTTCAGTTTCGGATTCTATGGCCTGATCCGAAAGACGGCTCCGGTCGGTTCGGTGGTAGGCCTTGCCGTGGAAACCATGCTGCTGGCCCTGCCGGCGCTCGGGGTCCTGGTCTATCTGGACAGCCTGGGACACGGGGCGTTTCTCCGGACCGGCCTTCGAACCAACCTGCTGCTCATGGCCGCGGGCCTGGTCACCGCCGTTCCGCTGGTGTTGTTCACCCGCGGTGCCCGGCGTCTGCGGCTGGCCACCATGGGATTTCTCCAGTACATCGCCCCGACCTGCACCTTTCTGCTGGCCGTTTTCCTGTGGAAAGAGCCGCTGTCGTCCATCCAGCTGCTCACCTTCGTCCTGATCTGGATCGCCCTGGCCATCTATTCCGCCGACTCGGCGATCGCCTACCGTCGGCTGCGGAGAACCAAATTGCAATGACCCCTTCCTCTTTCACACCGGTCCGCCGGCGGCTGCTTGCCTGGTACCGCGAAAACCGACGCCGCCTGCCGTGGCGGGAGACGCAGGACCCCTACCGGATCTGGGTATCGGAGGTCATGCTCCAGCAGACCCGGGTGGAGACCGTGATTCCCTATTACGAGCGGTTCGTCGAAGCCTTTCCGGACGTGGCAACCCTTGCCCGCGCGGACCTTCAGGACGTGCTCCGGGTCTGGGAGGGGCTCGGCTACTACGCCCGGGCCCGGAACCTTCACCGGGCCGCGCAGACCGCAAAAGAACGCTTCGGCGGTCGAGTGCCCGACGACCCGGAGGCCCTTCGCCGCCTTCCCGGCGTGGGGGCCTACATCGCCGCGGCGGTGCTGTCCATCGCCTTTTCAAAGCCCTTTGCCGTGGTCGACGGCAACGTGAAGCGGGTCCTGGCTCGGCTGTTTCAGATCCAGGAGCCGGTAAACCGGCCGGCTGCGGCGGCAATCTTCCAGGAGCTGGCCGACCGACTGCTGCACCGGGCCGATCCGGGCTCCTTCAACCAGGCCGTCATGGAGCTCGGCGCGCTGGTCTGCGCCCCGAAAAACCCGTCCTGCGACCGGTGCCCGCTGCAGAGTTTCTGCGAGGCGTTTCAAAACGATACGGTAAGGATCTATCCGGTCAAAGAGAAGAAAAGGCCGGTACCCGAATACGCCATCGCCGTGGGGGTCGTTTACAAAAAGGGCCGGCTGCTGATCACGCGCCGGAAGCCCGAAGGGCTGCTCGGCGGGCTGTGGGAGTTTCCCGGCGGCAAGATCGCAGACGGAGAAACCGCCGAAGCGGCCTGCCGACGGGAAATCGCAGAGGAAACCGGAATCCGGGTTTCGGTCGGCGAGCGGATCGCGCGGGTGCGCCACGCCTACACCCACTTCAAGATCGTCATGGACGTGTTCCGCTGCGCGTTTGAAGGCGGCGGGGTGAAACTCGTCGGCCCGGTCGACTTTGCCTGGGTCCTCCCCCGGCAACTTGGCGACTACCCCTTTCCCAAGGCGAACCGGAAGTTCATCCCGCTGCTGATAGGTGGCGGGTAGTGGTCGGCGGGTCGCGGTTGCCTCTTCGGGTGATCGCGTTTTCCAAAGGCTGGGCAGCAAGGTCGAAAACAGATTCCCATGTGCAGGAAGCCTTCGGGAGAAATCATAAAAGAAGACGATCTTCTGCCCCTTTGTATCACCATCAGGGATATGGCTGAAAAACTCGGGGTTTCCAGGAAAACGCTATCCAAAATCATCAATGAACGGGGAGCCATTACCCCCGATATGGCCTTGCGGCTGTCTCGGGCTTTCGGAACGACTTTGGGCTTCGCTCGGCTCAGCCCAACCTGCGTCGCCTTGGATCATATTGTCTTCTGAAGGCGAGCGCAACGGAACACTGCTCTGCGAATCCTTTCTACCTCTAGAAAAACATGTCCGGCGCCGAAAGCAATATTGCCATCCTGCCGGAGGAGATACCTGCTCCGGCATCCTAGTGTGTTGATCTTCGATTCATTTTATTCCCACCAAAAATGATTTCGAAATGCGCAGCCATCGAAAGTCTTTGCAAAAAGTTGTTTAATTCTCGGATGGCTCGCTGGCTCAGACATCGAAATTTGACGTTGCATAGCCTCAGTGGAACCGGGCAATGATCGTCAGGGTCAAGTCTTCGATCGCCTACGATACGGTATGGAACCTTTGAAACAGCAAATTGCTCTTGCCAATCCAGCAATCCGAACTCCCCCAATGCCAGCATCATCTTCCCGACATCAAAATATTCAAACGCCAGGCCGCCACGGCAGATGTTTTTCACATAGCCAAGTTCACATCTCGTTTGTAAGTCAAAGACGATCAGATCATCCTTGATTACATAGCGGCGCTTTTGTCTTCTATCTGACATGTTCAATCGGTTTTTGATGATCTTTATCTAAGAAAGGGCCAACCAGGAACCAGAGCAAAAGATTCGGGCTTTTTGATGCAACTAGAAGTTAGGAAAAGGTTCGAAAAAAAGAGCCGGGCCACCTTTCGGCAACCCGGCTGTCTCGGTAAGGAAAATGGACCCGTGGTTTTCCGCCCCCACCTCTCGGCAGGTTTGGCTTTTTCGAAATACCCTTTTAAACGCAAGCAATAAATATGCAAAAATGCATGTTGGGTTCAGGGGGTCGTTCGACACAAGATGTTGGCCTCGATGCGGCGAGAGAGGGAAAATTTACGGAGCGCTATGAACTCAGATTCATAAAAATATGGAATTAATTTCCTATCGATGTTGGTTGCAAATGACTAGCGACTGCCCCGGTCTCGGGGGATAGATCATCCAAGCGTTGAGCAGCTGCTGCAGGCAGTGAAAAATCTGAACGGCTAACCCGGCTGCAATCGACGTCGGCACTGCGCGATGTAACCGTCTACCCGGCCGTTGCCCTCAAAGGGGGCAA
>JASFPT010000191.1:0-7950 GCA_050115795.1 Desulfobacterales bacterium | reverse complement strand
CTGCCTTGCCGGTGGAAAGGCCGATGGATCCGGAATAGAGGTTTTCCGCTCCGGGCAAATCGAGCCTGGGTGGACAGACATGATTGATTTCGGGCCGGTGCAATCCGAATCGAAAACCCTTGCGATCCATGCGGGAAGCGATTCGGTGTACAAGCGGGCCGACCCGGGTGTCTTTTCGGGGGCCGTTAACAGGATTGCTGCTTCATTTCCTTTACAGACGGTCGTTCTCGGAGGTCCCGCAGAAAGGCCGATTGCCGATCACATTGCCCAGGGGATAAAAAGCCGGGTGATCAACCTGGCAGGGAAAACCTCTCTGGACTCCCTGGTCTATGTGCTCGAAAAGGTCGACTTGTTGATCACCAACGACAGCGGGCCCATGCACATTGCGGCTGCGCTGAAAAAGCCTCTGGTGGCCTTGTTTTCTAACGGATACCCGGCTGTTTTCGGCCCTTACGGAGATTCTATCCGCTTTCGCATCCTCGAAATGGACCGATTGAGGAGATTCGGGAAAGGGTCGATAAACGAAGTTGCGGCAGCACAGGTGGCCGCCTTTGGCGAAGAACTGCTCAGGGGAC
This sequence comes from Desulfobacterales bacterium, assembly GCA_050115795.1. GTDB lineage: Bacteria > Desulfobacterota > Desulfobacteria > Desulfobacterales > CAFBRK01 > JAIPEL01. Next base: position 7,375 of record JASFPT010000191.1, on the reverse strand, counting down.
CGTGACCCCGGCCGTTATGGATGGCTCGATCGATACCACGGATAGATGCAGCAGAAGGAGCCGAAACGGATTTTATGTGCGGGATCTGCGGAAAATTCGGGACTGGCGATAAGAACAAGCTGGAGAATGCGGTCCGTGCAATGACCCGGGCAATCGCCCACCGAGGGCCGGATGCCGATGGCGTCTTCGCCGCAGTGACGGCAAGCGGCCGGGCCCTGTCCCTGGGGCACCGGAGGCTGAGCATCATCGATCTTTCCGACCAGGCGCGACAGCCCATGTGCAACGAAGACGGCACCGTCTGGATCGTTTTCAACGGCGAGATCTACAATTTCGGTGAACTGCGCAAAGAAATGCTTCAAAATGGACATCGGTTCCGGTCCGGGTCCGACACGGAGGTGATTCTTCATCTTTACGAAGAAGAGGGCCTGCAGTGCCTCCATCGACTCGCCGGAATGTTTGCGTTTGCATTATGGGACGGAAATCTTGAACGGCTCTGGATTTGCCGGGACCGGCTGGGAATCAAACCCTTGGTGTATTCCCACGACGGGGATTCTCTGTCGTTCGCCTCTGAAATCAAAGCCCTGCTCGCCGATCCTTCTCTTCCCAGAGAGATCGACCCAGAAGCCCTCGGGCTGTATCTGAGCCTCAATTACGTCCCGGCGCCAAAGACCATTTTCAAAGACATCCGCAAATTGGAGCCGGGCCACTACCTGGTATTTGAAAAGGGCCGTTTGGAAAAGCACCGGTACTGGAGGATTGCCGGTGAAAAGACGGCCGCGAACCGGGCGGGGGCTGCCGGGCCGGTGAAAAAGGAGCTGTACCGCCGCTGCCGGAAAGCTGTGGAAAGGCGATTGATCTCCGATGTCCCCCTGGGGGCGTTTTTGAGTGGCGGGATCGATTCGAGCATTGTGGTCGGGCTGATGGCGCGGGCCATGAATCGGCCCGTGAAGACATTTTCGATCGGCTATAAGGATCTGCCCCTTTTCGATGAAGCCGACTACGCGCGCGAAGTGGCGGAATTCCACGGGACCGAACACCACGAGTTTCGCCTCAGTTACCGGGACATCCTGGATGTCATCCCCGAGGTGCTCGCCGACTTCGACGAGCCGTTTGCCGATTCGTCGGCCATTCCCACCTACATCGTCTCCAGGGAAACCCGAAGGGAGGTGACCGTTGCCCTTTCCGGCGACGGAGCAGACGAGCTGTTCGCCGGCTATCGGAAATACACCGGCGAGTATTGGTACCGCTATTACGCGCTTTTTCCGAAATTGTTGCGAGAATCGATCCTGAGGCCGCTTTTTTCCCGCCTCCCCCGTGGGCGAAGCAGTCGGCTGCTGGAGTATCTGCGAAGGGGCGACAAGTTTGTCCAGGGCGCTCACGACGATCAAACCGGCCGGGTCTGGGCCTGGCGGGAAATCTTCGGCCGCAAGATGGCGTTCGATCTGTTGGCACCGGATTTGCGGGAAAAAATCCGCATGAACCGGGCCAGGGAATTGACCGCGGAAGGACTTCAGGGGTTTTCCTCCGACGCGATCAACCGGATGCTTCACCTGGACGTCACCGGCTCTTTGCCCGACGACATGCTGAACAAGGTCGATCGGATGAGCATGCGCCACGCCCTGGAGGTGAGGGTCCCGTTTCTGGACCACGAATTGGTCGAGTATGCCTTTACGATCCCCGGAGAGTGGAAGCTCCATCGGGCGAAGCGAAAGTACATTCTCATCGAGACCTTCAAACCGCTGCTGCCGCCCAAGATCCGCGGGCGACCCAAATGGGGTTTTGAGGTGCCGATCAGCGCCTGGCTGAAAAAGGAGATGCGGCATTACCTTGACCAGTACCTGGCACCCGATGTCCTCAGGAAGCAGGGTTTTTTCAATCCGGAGGTGGTGCAGGGTCTGGTCGCCTCCCATTTGGCCGGGAAGCAGGAGATGGGATGGCAACTCTGGAACCTGATCGTGTTCAGCCATTGGCATCAGGCCTTCTTCCGTTGAAGGGGCGGTTCGATGACCCCACGCCCCGATGGGATTGCACCGCAGCAGCGAGCGCATTGCCCGCCGCCCCCTGCAGCAAGGCGGGAGCCCCGCTTTCCGGGGATGCGGAGGGAGCGAGTGAATCGAATCAGACAGAATTCCGTGCGGTAGAATCCCGTCTTGGCGGGACTGCAGCGCGACGTCGCCATGGCGGCTTTGGGGCGTCGTCGACTTGCTGCAGGGTCGTTCCAGCAGAGAAACGGTTGCAGAGGGAGCCAGAAGGCCCATGAAATACCGGGTCCTCCATGTCCATGCCCTGCCGGTGGTCAGCGGATCGGGGATCAACACCTTCCTGACGATGCGGGATGCGGATCGCCGCCGCTTCACCCCCGAACTGGCCTGCGCCCCGGGAGGGGAACTGGAGACCCTGGTGCGCGGCAGTGGACTGGCGTTTCATCCCTTCCCCAACTTCGTCCAGGCGGTGGATCCGGCAAACGATGTTGCCGCCGTGGTCCGGCTGACCCGGTTTTTGGCCAGAAGAAGGTACCACATCGTCCACACCCACAATTCGAAGACGGGGTTCATCGGCAGGCTGGCCGGAAAGCTGGCCAAGGTCCCGGTCGTCGTCCACACGGTCCATGGCTTTTCCTTTCACGACCAGGAACCGCCCCTGCGGAGGCGGCTGTTTCGCCTGCTCGAACGGGCCGCCGCCGGTTGGGCCGACCGGACGATTTTCATCTCCCAGCCGCTGATCGACTGGGCGCGAAAAGAACGCATTCTAAAAAAAGGCCAGCCGATCGCGAAGATCTACAGCGGCATCGAGATCGAAAAATTCCGTCCGGCTTCCAAGGCGCAGCGGCGCGAAGCCCGAAACCGTTGGGGAATCCCGAAAAACGCCTTTGTCGTTGGCATTGTTTCCAAATTGTGGGAGGGAAAGGGGCATGCCACCTTGATGGAGGCGTTTTCGCTTTGGGAGGCATCGGCGAAGAACAGCCGGCTGGTCATCGTTGGGGAAGGCCCCCTGCGGGCCGAGCTCGAAGACCTGGCTCGCCGGAAAGGTCAGGAAGGAAAAATCCTGTTTACCGGGTTCCAGCCGGATGTGGCTTCAGTCCTTGCGATCTTGGACCTGGCGGTGCTGCCTTCCTTGTTTGAAGGGATGGGCCGCGTCCTGCTCGAGGCGATGGCCATGGGGATACCGGTGATCGGCTCCGAGGTGGGGGGAATCCCGGACCTGATTCGGCACGGCAGGGAGGGATTCTTGGTCCCGCCCGGCAATCCGTATGCCCTGGCCGCAGCCGTCCGGGTCGTCATCGACAATCCGCACCTGGCGGCGGCCATGGGCCGGGCCGGCCTGGAGCGGGTCTCGGGGCAGTTCGGCGCCCGGCAAATGGTCCGAAGCATCGAACGGGTCTACCTGGAGGCTTTGGCAGAGAAAGGGATGAGCCATTTTGCCGACGATCCTTAGAATTTTCATATCCGGCGCGCTGTTCGTCTTTCTGCTCACCGGCGGGGTCCGCAGCTTTTATTTCGACAGCGGGCTTCGCTGGCAGTACATCCTTTTGATTTCCTTTATGGGGACTATCTTTTTTACGCCGATTGCACGGGCCGCTGCCGCACGCTTCGGCATTGTCGACAAACCCGACCCGAGAAAGGCTCACCAGGAGGCCACGCCCCTGCTCGGCGGGCTGGCCGTACAGGCGTCGTTTGCCGTCGCGCTGCTGGTAAACAACGTGTTCCTGCCCCAGATGAAGGTGTTGCTGATGGGGGGCACCCTGATTTTCCTGGTCGGATTGTGGGACGACATCCGGCCATTGCATGCCGGCTTTCGGTTCCTTTTGCAGGTCGTTGTCGCGCTGTTCACCATTGAGGCCGGCGGCATCAGCCTGACCTTTTTTTCCGGAGCGCCATGGGCGCCGCTGGTGAATGTGCCGTTAACCGCCCTATGGATCGTTGGGCTGACCAACGCCATGAATTTTTTTGACGGCCTGGACGGCCTGGCCACAGGGATTTCCATCATCATCGCCGCCTTTTTCGGAACCGTCGCCTTTTTGAGCAATCAGCCCTCAATGGGTTGGTTTGCGGTGGCCCTGGTCGGCGCCTGCCTCGGCTTTTTGCCTGACAACTTCCGATTTCGCCGGTCGGCGAATATTTTTCTGGGAGATGCCGGAAGCACTTTCCTCGGGTTTACCCTCGCCGGCCTTGCAGTCCTGGGCAGATGGTCGACGGTCAGCGCGTTCGTATCGATTTCAGTGCCGATTTTGATTCTGGGGGTCCTCATTTTCGACATCAGCTACGTCACCCTTTCCAGGATCCGAAACCGCAAGGGCGACGGTCTGTTCCGGGCGGTTTCAAGACCCGGCCGCGACCATCTGCACCATCGCCTGCTCAGAATGGGGTTTCTCCCCAAGGAGGCTGTTTTCATCATCCTGACCCTGTCCACCTGCTTTGGTGTAAGCGCCCTGATCATCATGGATCAGAATATCATCCGGGCGCTGCTCGGACTGGTCCAGGCACTGCTCGTCCTCGGGGTTTTCGTCGTTCTCATGCTCAAAGGGCGGGAGCTCGACGATTCGTTCGAGCGATAGGGGTCCGGCCACCTGACCCCCCGAGGGGGAAGACGGCTGCTGTCGGGTTAAGTACTACATCTTGTTGTTAAAAACTGCTTGACATACAATATAAAAGGGTTCTATGGTCGGTAGAATCCAGTTCGGATTCGTTACCGGCCTCGCAGGGGTGAATTTTATGAAATGCGGGCCAGACCTCCACGGCGTCCTTCCGTTCTTCCTGCGGTGCCTGCCCATGAGGCATGCGGTTCATACCGGTCCGCTTCCGTGCGGCGATGCGAGCCGATTCGATAAGGAGAAGGCATCCATCTTTGTACTTTTCCGTTCGACCTGATGATGGGCTGCATCATCAAAGCGTTCTCCGGGCTTTTTTTCTATGGGTTGACCGTTTCGGTCCCCTGCAAAATTTGTGGAAAATCGACAAAACCCATGGCGCCGGCCGGTACGGCGGATCGGTGTATTTGCACGGGAATAATAGAAAATATGAATTATCTTGAGGTGTTGAACATGAGCCTGGCGCCGGGAGGATGAAATTCGCCCGATGGTCGTTCAGATGGCACACAAACGGCTCTCGCCCGCTTTCAAGGCTTCGAGCCTGCATCCCGGCAAACGGGAATCAGGGGCGGCTTTTTTACGCAGGGAAACAGCACCCACGGATCTAGGATGACTTTCTCATGGTTCGGTTCAGGGATTTGAACAAAAAGCAGCCGGGGGGAAGCGCCCCGTCAGCGGCAACAGGCGCCGGGGCAGGTCCCGCAGAGGAGCCGGTGTCGACCGAAGGGGCCATCGGCGCCGCACCCGCGGATCCAAGCTCCATTTACGAGGATGCCACGTTTTACCTGAGCAAGGTCTTTGACGCCGTCAAGGAGCAAAAACAGTTTGCCCTGGATCCCGGGTTCCGGATCGTCCGGCAGGTGGTCGAATCCCAAGGGCCGGGGGACGCCCTGTTTGTCCAGACGATTCAAGTCGACGACTGGCGAAACTTCCAAATCAACAAGAGCATCAACGTTTCGATCTACGCGGTCCGGCTGGCCCATCAGCTCGGCTACTCCGGGGAAAAGCAGGTGGAGATCGGAATGGCCGGGCTGCTTCACGAGGTGGGAATGTGCCGGGTTCCCGATTCGATCATTGCCAAAAAGGAGCAACTGACCCCGCAGGAGTTCAAGATCATTCAGCAACACTCCGAGTTCGGGTATCAGATCCTCGAGGCTTACGGCGAGGCCCACCCGTATCTGGCCGAAGCGGCCCTGCAGATTCACGAGCGGATCGACGGGTCGGGCTATCCGAAGGGATTGAAGGGGGATGAAATCCACGATTACGCCCAGATCATCGGGTTGGTGGATATCTACGAGGCCCTGACCCATTCCCGCCCCCAGCGGGACCGCTACAATCATTTTTTCGCCATCAAAGAGATCATCAAAGCCTGCAAAACCCAATTCCAAAAGAAGCATCTGAAGGCTTTGTTGAATGCCTTTTCCATTTTTCCGCTTTCGACCTACGTTCGGCTCAATTCCAACGCCGTCGGCCGGGTGATCGAAACCTACCCGGAACAGCCGATGCGGCCGAAGCTCCAGATCACCTTCGACTCCCAGGGGCGAAAGGTGCTCACGGACCGGATCGTCAATCTGCCGGAGAACGCGCTGCTCTACATCGTCGACAGCGTGAACGACGACGAGATCGAACAGCTCGAGCGGGGCCATCCGTTTCAGGGCGCGCCGGAACCGCTGGGGGAGCGGGATTTTTCCCCCCCCGCCCAGCCAGTGCCGCCATCAAAGGACGCACCGCCAACGTCCGATGCCCCCCCATCGCGGGCTTCCGCCGCCAAAACGGGGCGGTCGGGCAAACGGCCGCTGATGGGGCTTCTGGTGCTCGTCCTTCTTTTCGCAGGGATTTCCGCATGGCAGGGTCGGCTGCCGGCGGCGCGCTCGTCGGCCGACCGCGGGGCGCCCGAAAGGATCCTGCGGCAAGAGGCTCCGGGGCCTGCACAGACATCCCGGGTCCAGGGCGACGACGAACGGAAGGGGGCCGTTTCGGCTGAAGACGCGGCCGGACGCTTTCGGATCGAAACCGGTCCGAACACGGCCGCCCCTTCTTCTTCCACGGAACCGAGGAAGCCGGAAGCTTCGGCGCCGGCGGCAAGAATCCCGGAAACCGCCGCTGTCCTCATGGAACGGGAGATGTCGGAGGCCCCGGCCGGAAGCCCAAACAGCGATGATCGGACCCCGGCCGGTGACGCAGCGCAAAGTCTCCGAAAGGCCGGCAACCCCCAACGGGTTGAACCGCTCCGGCGTGTCGATTTCCGGCAGCCCTCTGCCGGGGGGGGGCAATCCCCGCTCGAATCCGGAGCGAACCGCTCCGGCCGGCGGCCGTATTCGCTGCTGCTGTCCTCTTTTCGCTCCGAAGCACTGACCCGACGCGCCATTTCCATATACCGGGGGCAGGGAATCTCGCCGTATTTCGTCAGGGTGGACCTGGGGGATGACGGCCTCTGGTACCGTTTGTTCTGCGGGCAGTATGCCACTTTTACCGAAGCGGAGGCCGCGGCCCGAACCCTGGCCGTGGAAGGGGCAATGGTCAAAAAGACCCGCTATGCCAACCTCATCGCCTCCGACCTTCCGAACAAAGAAGCGGGGGCCATCCTGGTGGATTTGACCGATCGAGGAATCTCGCCCTACGCCGTGCGAAACCACCGGGGGAATCTCGATCTTTTCGTGGGGGCCTTTTACACGGAGAAAGGGGCCGAAAACCATCGAGCCGAGCTCCTTGCCCAGGGGGTCAATACCCGGGTCGTTGAACGATAGGGGCGTGTGGCAAATGGCGGGGAGAATCAATTGGCGATGC
>JASFPT010000190.1:0-7953 GCA_050115795.1 Desulfobacterales bacterium | reverse complement strand
CGGGAAAAAGCCCAAAAGACCCTGGAGCGGCTGGAGCTGGGGGGCTTCGAAGACCGCGTCACCCATCTGCTCTCCGGAGGCGAGAAGAAGCTGGTCTCCCTGGCCACCATCCTGGTCATGGAACCCGAAGTCCTTCTGCTCGACGAACCGACCACCGGACTGGATGAAGCCACCTGCCAGCGCATCATGGAAATCCTCAACGGCATGAACATCGCCACGATCACCGTGTCCCACGAATACGATTTTCTCGCCCGAACCACCCGGGAGATTTTCAGCATCCAGGGGGGAAAGATCCTGTTCAACGGAAATTCGGCCGATCTTCACAGCCACTACCACATCCATCCGGCGGGAAAAGTGCCCCACGAACATCCGCATCCCCACGAGCATGACCATCTGCCGGTCGATCCATCGGAGTCCGAATCAGAATAAGCCTTCTCCCTGCCGGGAGACTTGGAAGCTGGGAAGAAAACAAAAAAGCCGCGGGTGGTTTCCGCGGCTTTTTGTTGGCTGGTAGGCGCGAATGGATTTGAACCATCGACCTCTACCGTGTCAGGGTAGCGCTCTCCCCCTGAGCTACGCGCCTGTATGGATGGAATCCTCAGATAGCAGGCAGCCCTTGTACTGTCAAGGGGTTTTGGCGCACCATGACCGGATCCCGCTTTGGGGGTACCAGGGACGGTTTAACCCCCGCAGGAGTTCAGACAGCAAAGCACGAAATTCGAATTTCGGATTTGCCCTTCGACTTCGCTCAGGGCGGTGAGCTTGCCAGCAGTGAGCTTGTCGAATCTGTCGAACCGTTTCGGATTTCGAGCTTCGGATTTCGAATTTTCAACCGGCACTGCTTTCCGGCTGCTTCCGGTTCTCCTGCCACACCTGGCGGACGCTTACTTCCCCTCCTCTTCCTCCTCCAGCGCATGCTGAAGGATGCTCACCCCCAGGTAGAGGTAGTGCAACCCGGACAGGATGGTCAGACAGACGGTGACCCAGAACAGGATGTATTTGACGGTGAACATCGTCTGGTGGGTGGGGTCGATGAGCACCAGAAAAGCGGTGAAAAGCTGCATGCAGGTGGTGACCTTGCTGATCAGCGCAGGCCGGACGGTGAAATCGATGTGAAAGATGCCGAAAATCGCGACCCCGAGAAAGATGAGCACATCCCGGGAGATGACGATCACCGACAGCCAGCTTGGGACGATCTTCATCACGGCCAGGCAACCAAACGCCGATGCAATCAGCAGTTTGTCTGCAATCGGATCGAGAAACGCGCCGAGCACCGTGCGCTGGTTGCGATACCGTGCGATGGCCCCATCGAGTCCGTCGGTGATCCCGGCGGCGGCAAAGACGGCCAGGGCCCGACCGTATTCGTGATTGAGCAAAAAGATGACAAACAGCGGGGTGAGCAGGATCCGCAGCAGGGTCAGCGTGTTGGGGATGTTGATGGCAAAGGCCGGCGGCCTTCGGTCCGGCTTGTTTTCAGGGGAGGGTTTTCGGCTCATCACGGCACACCTAAAAAGGGTGCGACCCTACCAGATCGTGGCTCCCGAACGACATTTCAGACGCGAGGGGCCTGGTTCGTCCCCAAACTGCGGGTGTCGTTCCGACAGCGTCCTTGACCGGTTCAACCGGAGATCAGTTCAACCTGCAGCGTCTGTGCCCCTTCTTCTGTGATGTTGATTCCGAACGCTTCGAAAGGGATCCGCAGCAGGGTCTCCGCCAGATCTCGGGCTGTCCCGTCATATTCGACAGCCAAGGTCGCCTGATCGGCCCTCATCTCGCGGGTCTGCAGTTCGGAGACACCCTCGATTCCGGCAAGGGCCCGCCGGAACATCACGAAATGGCCCAAGTTCTGGGTTCCGACCACCTTCAGGGTAATCGGTTCGGCGGCCTTTTCGGTCTTCCAGGTCGTCAGCACTTCCGGAGCCAGGGCGGCAGCGGCCTGGCCACCGGCCTCGGCCAAGGCCGCCCGGCTTCCCGCTTCCGGATCTGCGCCGGTCACCACCGCGTTTTTTTCGGTGGCGGCGATGGTCTCGGCCGTGTCGGTGCGGATCGCCCGGGCCGACACCTTTCCGGAAAAGGAGCGGATCTGGGAGCCCATGGTGTTGGCGGCATAGGCCGCCACGGAAGTTCCCACGATCACGATGTCCGCCTGGAGTTCTGCGCCGATGCGGGCCGCCTGGTTGTTGTCGAAATCGGGTCGACAAGCAAGAGAGCGGTTCTGAAGGTTCCGGCCCAGCGCCTCGGGGTCGAGCACCGTAAATCCGCGGGATCGGAGATTTTTAGCCATGGCCGCGGCTGCGGTCGGCATCCGGCCTGCGGCATTCTCAGCCGGACAGGCCTCCGGCACCGATTCGCCGATTTTCTGTTCGGTAAGGAAAAGAACCACCCGGGGCATCGGCCTTTCCCCCACCATGATCCCGGCGTCGGAGAGCGTCTGGCGGACGAGCTTGCGGGATATCGTCGCTCGAACGATCACCCGGTAGGTTTCTGCTCCGCGGTTCTCCGTCATGACCTTGAAGTCTTGGACAAAGGCGTCCTGGCGGCTGAACAGGATATCGTCCAAGGTCTTGAAATTCTGGATCAGGGATTCGATCGGAAGCTCCTCGGCGGCGACGCGCTCCAGTGCTGCGGCAAGGCCGTCCTCGATGGCCAGCTCCCGGGCGCGGGACACATTGTCCCCATAGATCGTGCTGCTCCCGATGATTTCGATCTCGGCGAGCGGTTCGGCCGCTGAACCGGCTGCGGGCAGCATTGCCATCGCCAGGGCCGCGGCCAGAAGCAGTGCGATTCGGCATCCTTTCTGGGCAGAAGCCTTCATGGGACCTCCATGGATCCAATCGCTGTCGCGATTTTAAATACGTTCCGCATGGCGCGAAACAACGGGGAACGACAGATCAACACCGTACCGGCAGTCATCAATTCTTTCGAGCGCAAGGGTCAGTTTATATCCGGTAATTCGACCTTTCATGGGGTTGTCGAACCATCGGGGTTTCGGAGCGGTTTTCCGGCAAGCGCGCGAAGCGGTCACGATTTTCGGGCCAGCGCGTAGTCTGCAATCATGGCCAGGGTGTCTCGTGATTCCGACGGAGAAAAGACCTCCAGGGCGGCCTTTGCCGTCTCCACAGACCGGGCTGCCGACTGCCGGGTGTAATCGATCCCTCCGTAGCGTTCCAGAAGAGCGACCAGCTGCAAAAATTCCTCGGATGAAAACGCTTGCCGCTTGACCAGTTCAGCGATCCATTCCCGCTGATCCGGGTCGGCGCGATGCAGGGTGTGAATCAGGGGAAGGGTCAATTTGCCCTCCCGCAGGTCCGCGCCGGTCCGTTTTCCCAGCTGGCGGCTGTCTGCCGTGTAATCGAGAAGGTCGTCGGCCATCTGAAAGGCGACACCCAGGTGGTACCCGAAATCCGAGAGCCGCTCCACTTGGCTGTCGGGGGCGCGAGCGATCAGCGCTCCGACGCGGCAGGCGCCCCGAATGAGCCCGGCGGTCTTGTTTTCGATGATCGTCCGGTATTCTGATTCGGTCAGGGAGATGCGCCCCTTGTTTTCGAGCTGCTGGATTTCTCCCTGGCTCATGTTTTCCGTGATCGCCGCAATCGCCTGGATGACCGCCAGGCGGCCGGTGTCGGCGGCGATGCTCAGCGATCGGGCCAACAGAAAGTCGCCCACCAGCACCGCCGTGGGGCTTCCATACACCTGATAAGCGGCCGGTTTGCCGCGTCGGACCGCGGCCCCGTCGACCAAGTCGTCGTGCAGCAGCGTGGCTGCATGAAGGTATTCGAAGATGGTGGAAAACTTCTTGTCGTCCTTTCCCCGGTACCCGCACAGACGTGCACAAAGGACCATGAGCAGGGGTCGCAGGCGCTTGCCGCCGGAAAAGAGAATGTGCCGGGCGGTTTTGGAAACCAGCTCCAGATAAGGGGTCAGGTTGTCGTTCAGGGCGGCCTCGATCTCCTCCAGGTCCGCGCCAACCCGATCCAGCAGCCGCCGTTTCAGGCCGGTCATTCGGGCTCTCCCATCAGATCGTATTCTTCAGCGCTGGTGATGCGCACCCGAACAAAATCCCCCGGGACCAATCCTTCTCCCCGGACGTAGGTGACACCGTCGACTTCCGGTGCCTGAAAACGGGTTCTGCCGGAGAAAAGCGCGGCATCGACGGCCTCTTCAATCAAAACGGAATGGCTTCTGCCGATATGTCGGCGGTTCTTTTCGCTGGAAATCAAAGCCTGTTGCGACATAATCCGATGGTAGCGCTCCTGGGCCAGCGCCGCCGGAACGTGTTCCGGCAGTCGGTGGGAGGGAAGATCCGCCGCGTCAGAATAGAGGAAAACCCCGAGATGGTCAAAGCGAATCTCGGACACCAGGTCGGACAACCGGATAAAGTCTTTCTCCGTCTCACCCGGAAAACCCACGATCACGGTGGTTCTGATGGCGGCGCCGGGGCAATCGCTGCGGATCCGCTCGGCCATTCGACGGATGGCCTCCGGGCCGTAGCCTCGACCCATGGCCTTTAGAACCGACGGGCTGGCGTGTTGAACCGGGATGTCGAAGTAAGAGCAGATTTCTTCTCTTGCGGCGACGATGCGAATGACCGGATCGGTGAGACTTTCCGGGTGACCGTACAAAAAACGGAGCCATGGTCGATACGGCCCCGGCTGCCGGCCGGAAAGATCGGCCAGGTGTTCGAGCAAGGTCGAAAAGTCTTCCGGGGGGGCCAGGTCGACGCCGTATCGGGTAGTGTCCTGGGCGATGAGGACAAGCTCCCGGGCGCCGGATGCGATCAGGCGGCGGGCTTCGGCTTCAATCTCGGCCACCGGTCGGCTTCGCTGCCGCCCCCGCAGCGTCGGAATGATGCAGTAGGTGCACCGCCGGCTGCAGCCTTCGGCGATCTTGAGGTAGGCCACATGGGCCGTGCTCCGGACCCGAAACGCCCCGGGGGCCTCCATCGGTGCGGATTCGGGGTCGGGAAGCAGGCAGCCGCCCGGTGCGGCGACCCCCGCTGCTTCGACGATTCGGTGAAATGCGCCGGTGCCCAAAAAGGCATCCACTTCCGGCAGGGTTTCGGCCAGATCCTGGCGATACCGTTCCGGCAGGCATCCGGCGACGATCAGCCTTCGGCAGCGGCCTTTTTCTTTGTATTCGGCCAGTTCCAGGATGGTGTCGATCGATTCTTCCGCCGCCGGGGTGATGAAGCTGCAGGTGTTGACGACGATGACCTCGGCCTCGGCCGGATCCTCGGTGATCCGCCACCCCGCCCCGGACAAAAGGCCAAGCATCTGCTCACTGTCGACTCGGTTGCGGGCACAGCCGAGGCTGACCATGTGGACTGTTTTCATGGGAACCACATCAGCGGCCTGAAAATAATGAACGTCCAACATCGAACGTCGAACGTCGAATTTTCAACGTCGAATGAAAATAGAGCCTCGATCCACACATTCAACCGATAGGGATTTTCAAAAATCCGTTCCGGCATGTTGCAAAAAACGCGGGCGGGGATAAACCCCGCCCTACACGAATTGGCGCTTCTGCGTAGAGTCGGGCTTTACGCCCGCCCGATTTCGACCCGATGAAACGTACCCCCAAAACGAAAAGGTCGAGCTGTTTTCGATGGCCTGCTTCTTTGCTGCCGGCGGGCCAGACCGGCGAACCTCCTACCCCTTCAGCTTCTTGACCTCTTCGGTGATCAGGGGGAGGATCTCGAACAGATCGCCGACGACCCCGTAGTCGGCTTTGGCAAAAATGGGGGCTTCCGGGTCCTTGTTGACGGCCACGATGACCTTCGAGGTCGACATCCCGGCCAGGTGCTGGATGGCACCGGAGATGCCGCAGGCGACGTACAGGTTCGGCGAGACCACCTTTCCGGTCTGGCCGACCTGGTCGGCGTGGGGGCGCCAGCCTTCGTCCACCGCGGAGCGGGACGCGCCGACCGCCCCGCCCAGGGCTTCGGCCAGGGCTTCGACGACCGAATAGTCCGCACCCCCCATGCCCCGTCCGCCGGAAACCACCACGTCGGCCTCGGTCAATTCGATCTTGCCCGTTTCAATGGTTTTTTCCACCGTCTTGACCCGGAGGGTGCCCGGGTCGGCTTCCACCGACTCGACGGCGCCCTTGCCCTGGGTTTCGGTGACAGAGACGGCGTTGGGACGAATGGCGATCATCGGCAGGCCGCCCTCCAGGGCGACTTCCGAGACGACTTTTCCCCCGTATACGGGTCGGGTGGCGATCCACCGGTCGGACTCGACTCGGACGGCTGTGGCGTCCATGGCCAGAGGTGCCGAAAGCCGCGCCGAGAGTCGGGCAGCCAAGTCCTTTCCCTGGGCGGTTCCGCCGACGAGAACCGCAGCGGGATTCTCGGCCTCGATGAGCCGGGCCAACACCCGGCAGTAACCTTCTGTGGAATAGTCGGCCAGGTCCGGATGATCGCAAACCAGGATCCGGTCCGCACCGTAGCGGGCCAGGCCCTCTGCGGCCGCGGCCATCGAATCGCCGATCACGACGGCCACCACCGGGGTTCCGAGCGCATCGGACAGCCGTTTGGCCTCGCTGACGGCCTCGTAGCTGACCTTCCGAAAAATGCCGTCGATCTGTTCGGTCACTGCAAGAATGCATGCTGCCATGGGTTTCTCCTTATCGAAGCCGCCGCCGCGAAGGCGTTCCCCGCGCGGGCGGCAGATAACGGTCAGATGACTTTGGCCTCTTCATGGAGGGCCTGGACCAGGGCGGCCGCCTTCTCTGCGGCGGTTTCCCCTTCGATGATGCGTCCCCCGCTGCGCTCCGGCGGCGGAAAAAGCGCCACGATGCCCACTTTCGGTGTGTCCAGGGAGGTGGGGTCGACTCCCAGATCGGCCAGCGTCTTGGTCTCCAGCGGCTTTTTCTTTGCTTTCATGATGCCCGGCAGCGATGCATACCGGGGCTCGTTCAGGCCCCGCTGGGTGGTAAACAACGCCGGCAGCGCGGTTTCGGCTACCACCGTACCGCCTTCGATGGTCCGGTGGCACCGCAAGGTGCCGCCATCCACCTCCGCCTTGATGACCAGCGACACGTTCGGGATGTCGAGAAACTCGGCCACGGCCGGGCCTACCTGGAATTGATCCCGGTCAACAGCACGCTGACCGGCGATGATCAGATCCCAGGAAAGGGCCTTGAGAGCGGCGGCCAGAACCCGCGCCGTTGCCAGGGCTCCGAGGCCGAGAGCGGCCGGGTCATTGACCAGAATCCCTTTGTCGGCGCCCATGGCCAGCGCAGTTCGGATCGCCTCGACGGCCTTGTCCGGCCCCACGGATAAGAGGGTGACCGTGCCCCCCTGCGCTTCGCGGATGCGCAACGCCTCTTCCACGGCGAATTCATCGTAGGGATTGATGACCCATTTGAGTTCGTCGGTTTTAATGGAAACGCCGTCTTCGGCCACCTGGATCAAAGATTCGGTGGCGGGAACCTGTTTGAGCAGTACGACAATGTCCACTTTCCCAATTCCCTTCGTCAAATCTGGGCCCGCGGGAGACAACGTCGACGGGCCGGTGAACAAACGCGGCGGCAACCGCTCCATGGCCCGAAGATCGGCCGGAGCGATCCTCCGCCGCCCATTTGACTAGTCCTACTATGTTGCTCTTGCGCTAAATAAAAAATAAATAGCTAGAAACATTTGATTAAATAATTGCTCATGAGTAAATACCGAAGCAAAAGCCCCTTGTCAAGAGGCTCTTGCATTGTCGCAGGAGCCGCCGCGCTTCGGGTCTTATCCGGGATTGGGGGGGTGTTCGCCGGCCCTCCCCGGAGACAGCCGCTGGAGGATCCAGTCCAGCAGCTGGGGCGCCGCCAGCGACTCTTTGCCGGCCAGGTCGATGATCTCCAGAGAGACCTCGGCCTGGAGGCCGCCGCTTTCGAAGCGGCCGTCATCGAGCAGTTTCTGAAGGCGGCGGAGGACCGTGCGGCTCTTTTCCGAGGACGTTCGGGGCA
>JASFPT010000189.1:0-7958 GCA_050115795.1 Desulfobacterales bacterium | reverse complement strand
ATCACCAACCCCGCGGCCACCATCACGTCGGTGGCGATCACCGCGGGGCCGCCGGTGTTGGTGATGATCCCAACGCGGGGACCGGCGGGGATCGGCTGGGTCGCAAAGGCCACCGCCGCCTGGATGAGCTCTCCCTCGTCGCGGAAGGAGAGCACCCCGGCCTTGTCGAAAATCAGGTCGGTGGCGATGTCCTCCTTGGCCAGGCCGCCCGTGTGGGAAGCCGCCGCCTTTGCCCCTTCCTTGGTGCGCCCGGCCTTCATGGCCAGGATCGGCTTTTTGGCCGCCACCTCCCGGCAGACCTCCAGAAAAGTGCTCGGATCCCGCAGCCCCTCCACGTAGGTGACGATCACCTGGGTGCCCTCCTCGTTGCCCAGGTAGCGGATGAGCTCGGGGATGGTGATGTCGCAGGCGTTGCCGTTGGAGGCGTAGATGCGGGTTCCGACGCCCATGGCCGCAAAGGCCTGGTGAATGACTTCGGCCACGCCCCCGGACAGGGCCACGATCGAAATGGCCCCAGGATCCGGGTAGGTGAAGGTGAAGTTGCAATAGGCGCGGACGGAGGGGTCGGTGTTGATGACCCCCTGGCAGTTGGGGCCGAAGACCCGGATGCCGTATTGTTTTGCCTTCTCCAGAAACGCCTTTTCGATCGCCTCCCCTTCCGGGCCGGTTTCGGAAAAGCCTCCGGAGTTGATGATGACGTTCTTGACGCCCTTTTTCCCGCAGTCTTCCATGGCCTGGGGGACGAACTTGGCCGGAATCACCATGTGCACCACGTCGATGCCGTCGGGGGCTTCGGCGATCGACTTGAGGGCCGGAATCCCCCGGATCTCGTCCGCCTTGGGATTGACCGGGTAGATCTCCCCTTTGAACCCGAAGTCGATCAGGTTCTTGATGACCCGGTTGCCGATGTGCAGCTCCTTGGTAGAGGCGCCGATCACCGCGACTTTCTTGGGGTTGAACAACGAATCGAGCATGATCGCTCCTTCTTTGGGCATGGTTGATCTTTTCAATGTCCGGCTTGTGGTCTGTCGTTTGTGGTGTGTGGTTCGTAGTGAACGGACTGCGGTCGGTCCATAGCGTCAGAAAGCGCGCCTGGGCGCCCTCTGCATGCAGAGGGTGTTTCATCCGGCCCGAGGGCTTCCCGGGCCGTTGCGTCCACAAACCACACACCCCGAACGACCCACCACCTTTATTTGCTTTCCGCCAGCTGCTCGATGAAGGCCTCCACGTTGGTCTTCGTCTGCTCGTCGGAAATCAGCCGCATGTCGTTGAGGTCTCCGTTGATCACCAGAAACGGCCGTGAAGAGGCCTTCTGGATGCGCTGGGGCATCCCGTAGCGGCAGTTGGAGTTGTTCGGGCAGGTCTTGGCGTCGTGGTAGATGATCCCGTCGACCTTGAAAAAGTCGAGCATGTCCCGGATGTATTTCTCCTTTGGCGCATCGGCCCGCACGATGAACAGCTCCGTGTAGGCCCGGGCCATGCTCTCGAAGGGGTCTGCCGGATCCAGTGCGGAGAAAATCCAGCTGTTGCAGTAGGTGGAAGCCAGGACATTGGCCTTCAAAGCGGCAAAGAGCTTGGCATGGACGCTGAGCCGCCCCCATACCGGCATGCCGTCCCAGTAGATGCGGAACTGCTCGTCTTCCACCGCGCCCTCGTTGTTGGCAATCCGCTCCTTGAGCTCTGCCAGCAGCACGCGGTAGACGTCGTTTGCCGCCTGGGTGCCGCGGCCGACCACGGCCGCCCCCATCAGCGTGGTACCGTCAAAAAAGGTGATCGGAGACGGAACGGCCGATGCGGTGTCCAGCACCTCCTTCCACAGATCCGAACACTCCCGGGACAGGGCCACTGCTTCCCGGAGACGGTCAATGTCAAACCGGGTACCGGAGACCGCTTCCAGGGGTGGAATCAGTTCCTGGAGCTGCTGGGCGATCGAGCGGATGTGGGCCTCTTCCACTTGCTGCACGCCCACGTAAGAGTGGACCCCGACCACCGGAACGTTGTACTCCTTGCCGTAGAAATTGAACCAGTCCTGCACGTCTCGGCACTGGTTGGTGTTGAACACGAGCACATCCGGCTTGGGCGGGCCCTCGATCCCCTCGAAGGCCTTGCTCAAGGGCGAAACCCCCTCCAGGTAGGCGCCGACGTCGGCCGTCAGATACGAACAGATGTCCGGAGAATAGCCGATGGCGTTGGCCTTGGGGATCAGATCGGTGGCCATGCGGGTGGCGCCGATCATGGCGCTGTGGGTCTCCGGAAAATACACGTCAAAATCCATCGCCCTGAGAATTTCAGCAGGCCCCACGCTCGTGCACCAGGCCACTTTCTTCTCACCGGTTTTTGCGGCATGATCCAGGCCATAGTAATAGTCGGCCATGAATTTGCCGATGGTCTTTGCCGCGTTTAGTTTCTTGATCGTCACCTTCTTCTCTTCAGGCATGCTGCCCCCCTGTTGATGTGAACGTAGAACCGAAATACGGAAAATAAAAAAGATGAACGTCCAACGTCGAAGGATCAACGCTGAACGTCGAATCCAAACGGGAAGATCGCGTTTCTATCGGTTGTGATGTCATCGGTTGAACGTTCGAGGATGTTCGATGTTCGACGTTCGTTTTTTGCAACGGGCTACCCGGCATCTTCGATGCCGTAAAGCGCTGCGCCGATGGCCCCGGTCAGGTGCGGAAACTCCGGGACCCGTATGGCCCGCCCCAGAAGCTCTTCGGCCATGGAAACCAGGTACGGGTTGTTGGCCACCACCCCTCCGGTCATCACCACCTGCTCGGTCATGGAATCCATCTCCATGACCCGCTTGATCACCGAAAAAAACAGCCCCTTGACGATGTCCTCCACCCGGCGTCCGTTTCGGATGTTTTCCAGCACCTCGGTGGCGGAAAACACGGTGCAGAAGCTGCCCAGCTTGACCATGTCGGTGGAGCGCCGCGCCAAATCGTCCATGGCATCCAGCGGGATGTCGAGCCTCGGAGACATCTCCTCCAAAAAGGCGCCGGTGCCGGCTGCGCATTTCCGGTTCATCTTGAAACTGAGACGACGGCCCTTGTCATCGAGTTTGATGACCTTGTTGTCCTGCCCTCCGATGTCGATGACGGTGATGGCAAAGGGGAAGTAGTGGTAACACCCCTTGCCGTGGCACCCGATCTCGGTGCGGGTATCGTCGGAGTAGGAGACGTTCTTGCGGCCGTAACCGGTGGAGATCGTTTTGGCGATCGCCCCGGGGCCGGCGCCGGCCATGGCCAGGGCGGTCTGCAGACACCGGTCGGCGGTGGCGGAAAAGTCGGTCCCCGATTTTTCGATCGCCCAGCCGAGCAGCCGCTTGTCGGCGTCGAGCACGGCCACCTTGGTTCGGGATGCGCCGACGTCGACGCCGACAAAGATCTTCCTGGATGTCACGAGCTCCTCTCCGGAGAAACCTGGATAAAGCCGATTTTTTCCTGTTGTCGTTTGCGCCCGGCAGGACGCTTCATTTTCTTTGCGAATCGAAGAAAATTCCGGTTCAAAGCTGCGACTCCAGCCCCTTGACCAACGCCCGCAGGGTCCGGTTGTATGGGGTCTGGACACCGGCCCGCTCGCCGTATTCCACGAACTTTCCGTTGATGTAGTCGATCTCGGTCCTTCTGCGGTTTTCGATGTCCATGAGCATGGAGGGTTTGTGGTTGCCGGCGTTTTTCATGTACGAGATCGCATACGGATAGTATTCCCAGCCGAGACTGATCTCGTTTGCGCGGGCCACCTGGATGCACTCCTTGACCAGGGCATCGACAATCTGAAACACGATCGGATCGCCCATGGCCTGGGACATGGTCAGTCCGGTGGCGGCGCAGACCGGATTCATCGACGCATTCATGATCGTCTTGCGCCAGACCATGGAGACGATCTGTTCGGTTCGCTCCGTATGAAGACCGCAGCCGGTCAACACATCGGCGACGGCCTTTGCCTTTGCTGCGGCGGCCGGCTCCAGTTCCTGGATGCTGTGGGGGGTGTGGTGAAACGGCATCACCACGTGGGCGGGGCCTTTGAGCCCGCATCCGTAGTTGACCACCGCCCGCAGCACCGATTCCCGGCCCAGGGTGCGCGCCAGCTCCAGTTCCGTGTCGATCCCGTTCTGCCAGCTGACCACCACCATCTGCTCGTTGTGAAACTCCTCGATGGCCGAGGCGATCAGGGGAAGTGCGTTGGCCTTGACCGTGACAAAGATGACATCCGGCGCCAGGTCGCGCAGCTCGTCGATGCTCAGGCAGGTCCTGGCCACCGGCTGCGTCAGGTTCTCCGCCCCTTCGATGATGATACCGCGCTCGGTGGCCGGCTCGAGCAGCTCCGGAACCACATCGCACAGGATCACTTCCTTTCCGCCCTTTGCCAGGAAGGCCGCCACGATGCAGCCCACCGGCCCTGCCCCGACAACCGCGAAGCTGCGGGGTGTAAATTCGGGTGCTTCGTTCATCTTCCCACCCCCTTTTCAGTTGGACACACCCGCGCCCCGGCATCGGCGGCCGCGGCGTCCCACGGCCGTGTCACTCCTCGGTATCGATGATACCAAAAGACTCCGCGTCGAGGAGCTTGAAGCCGTTTTTCTGGAGCACTTCAATGGCCCGATCAATGTCGCTGAACCGGAAGATCATGACGGCGTTTCCCGTCGCCATGCGGACGAAGGCGTAGGTGTAGATCACGTTCACGCCGGCATTGAACAAGGGCTGAAGCACCCGGGCGAGCTGACCCGGCTTGTCCTCGATCTCGGCGGCAACCACCTCGTGGACCCGCGCGGGCATCTTGAGTTCCATGAGGATCCGGCGGGTGCGGGCGATGTCCGACACCAGAATCCGCAGGACGCCGAAACCGCCGCCGGTCTCGACCAGGGTCAGGGCCCGGAGGTTGATCCCGGCGTCTCCCAGGGCCTTGGTCACCTCGTAAAGCCGTCCGGGGTCATTTTCAATGGCGATCGAAATTTGTTTGAGTTTCACGGGGACCTCCTCTTTCGAATGGCAAAGGCGAGGATTCGCCCACCGCTTGCCGCCGGCGGGAACCGGCTAGGGGCTGTACGGCGGCGAACGGCTGTTCGAAGCCCCGGGGAAAGCGGAGGCAGCAAGCAAAGAACAACTACATTTTAACTATAATGTAACTATAAAGAACGGGGCTGCGGGAAGTCAAGCAAAAAAAGCCGCGGTCGGCGGGGCGGTTAGAAAATCTTTCGGGCCTTGTGGCAGTCCTCCACATCCCCCATGACGATCAGGGTCATGCCCGGTTCCAGGGGCTCTTCTGCAGGGGGTTTGAAGACGATTTCCCGGTCGGGCTTTCGCACCGCCAACAGCACCAGGTTGAAGCGCTCGGGGAGTTGCGACGCTCCGATGGCAACACCGGAAAGCGGTGAAGAAGAAGAGACGGTGATCTCGCTGATTCGCAGCTTGGCCTGGCTGGCCCGGAGCATCCGATCGAGAAAATCGACCGCCGACGGCCGCAGCAGTTCCGAGGCCGCGCGCAGGGCCCCGATGCGGCTGGGGGTGACGACGCCGTTTGCGCCGGCGGTGAGCAGCTTTGCCTTCAATTTTTCCTGAACGACCCGACAGATAATCCGGACCTTCCGGTTGAGCATCCGCGCGGTGATGGTCGTATACAGGGTGTCTTTGTCGGAGGGCAGACAGATGGCCAGACCAAAGGCGCGCTGGAGTCCTGCATCGATCAGATTCTGGTCTTCGGTGGCGTCTCCCTGGATGTAGAGCAGGTCATTGGAGGATGCGATGCACCGGTCGATCTTCTGTTGATCCTGCTCGATCAGCACCACCGGCCATTTGTTCTCGATCAGCTCCTGCAAAACGGGGCGGCCGGTCTCACCGCCGCCGCATACGATGACGTGATTGGAGAGCTTGCCGATCCGCTTGTAGATCTTCTTGGTCCGGAGGAGGCCCGACAACTGGCCTTCGATGAGCAGGGCGCTCAGGGTGCCGATGCCGTAGGCAATGATCCCCATCCCAAAGACGATCAGGATCATGGTGAAGATTTGGGCCGGCGGATTGCCGCTGACCTCGACGACTTCACCGTACCCGACCGTGGTCAGCGAAATGACGGTCATATAGATGCAGTCGAGCATCGACTGCCGGCCGGCGAACAGAATATAGTAGCCGAAGCTGCCGGCCATGATCACCAGCACGATCGCAAGGAGAACGAGATAGAGGCGTTTGAGGATATTCATCACAATAAAATCGTGACACGATTTTATCGAAGGACGCCGCTGGCGCCGCCAAAGCGCCTCGTCTCGCGACGGCGTCTAGTGGAGAAATCCCATCATCCGCGGCAGCCACAGCACCAGGTCGGGCATGTAGGTCATGATCGCCAGCACGACAAGCTGAATGATGATAAAGGGGATCACGGCCCGGGAGACGTAGATCAGGTCCTTGTTGGAAATCGCTCCGGTGATGTAGAGGCTGACTCCCATGGGGGGGGTACAGTAGCCGATGGCCAGGTTCACCGTCATGATCAGGCCGAAATGCATCCAGTTGATCCCGAAGGCGTCGAGCATCGGCAGAAATACGGGCCCGAGAATGAGGGTGGCCGAGATGATGTCCATGAACATGCCGACCAACAGCAGCAGCAGGTTCATGGCCAGTAAAAAGAGAAACGGAGAATGGATGGCCGACAGGACCGTCTCGGTGATGGCACCGGGGATGTTTTCCAGGGTCAGGAGCCGACCGAAACAAGAGGCGCCGGCAACGATGATCAGCAGCGTGGCGGAAGTCACCGCGGAGCTGACCGTGATCTTCTTCACCTCGGCAAATCGGATCGAGCGGTGGATGAACAGCTCCACCATGAAGGCGTACACACAGGCGACCACCGCCGCCTCGTTGGCCGTAAAAGCGCCGGAAAAGATGCCGCCGAAGATGATCACCGGCAGCATCAGAGACCAGAATCCGTCCTTGAGCGCCCGGATCAATTCTCCGATGTGGGGAATCGGCATACGGGTGATCTCGGTCTTGGTGCGAAAAATGAAATACGTATACACGCAAACCCCGAACATGATCAGCACGCCGGGAATGAACCCGGTCAGAAAAAGCCCTTCCAGCGAGACGTTGCTGATCATGCTGTACAGAATCATCCCGATGCTGGGCGGAATGATGACCCCAAGATTCGGAGACGTCGTCATCAGCCCCAGCGTGTATTTTTGCGGGTATCCGTTGTCGATCAGGGCCGGGATCATGAATCCGCCCAGGGCCACCACCGTGGCCACCGTGGAGCCGGATATCGCGCCGAACAGCCCGCAGGCCAGGACGCCGGCCATCCCCAGACCGCCGGGGAGCCAACTCACCAGCACGTTGGCCACCTTGATGAGCTTGTCGACGATGGTGCCTGCGGTCATGATGTTGCCGCAGAGAATAAAAAACAGGACGACCACCAGCGCAAAGTTGTCCATACTTCGCAGCAGCGTCTGGACCAACAGCAGCAGCGGCAGGTCGGTAAAAAAGAGAAATCCGAGAACGGCGGTGAAAAACAGGCACATGAAGACGGGGATGTACGTGGCCATGCATCCCAGCAGGATCAGGAGAATGATCACATGACTCGTTTCCATACAGTGAGGCTCCTATCGAGCAAATCCGGATTGCAGGCTATTTACTTTCCCCGGAAGAGCGCAGCGCGGTAATATCTTCGTAAAACACCTGAAGCGTTCGAATGATCATCAACCCCCCCATGAGGGGCAAAATGGCAAAAATATACACCAGGGGGATCTGCAGAATGATCGTCTTCTGGTGGGTCTGCACCTGCAGGGCGGCAATCTGCCAGCCGAGGTACAAGACCATCACCGAAAAAACCAGGGTCACCGCATTGGAAAAAAAGGTCAGCAGCACCTTCAGTTTCGGAAGGAGCTGGACCGAGGCATCGATCTTGATCATCGACCGGTTCTTGACCGCAGCAGAGCAGCCAATCAGGGTGGTGTAGATGATCACCTCGCGGACGAG
>JASFPT010000188.1:0-7982 GCA_050115795.1 Desulfobacterales bacterium | reverse complement strand
GCTCGATTTTGATCTGCCGGTCCGCGTAGGTGCCGGTGGCCATCTTCTCCAGGGCAAACCAGCATTGGTCGAGCAACCGCCGCATTTTCGGTGAAGGCTTGTCGGATTTCACATCCACGAAATACGGCAGCCGAAGGCGAAGGTTGTAAGGGTAGAGCAGCCACAGGTCCGTCCAGACCCCGATTTCACCGTCATCTACCGGCAGGTGCTTAATCCCCTGCCGGTAGATGGCCTTTTGCAGTGCGTTGAGAGGCAGCACCAGGGGGTTTTCCGGGTGCAGCACCCGGACGACGGCAAACCGGATCCCGGCCAACACCTGCCCGGCCACAAAGTACTCCTTGGCCGTCAGATTGGCGTTGTCTTCGCCCATCCACTTTATCCGCTGCTGCACGTATAACAGGCAAAGGATCGCGCTGACGAGGATCGTGATCTTTTTGAATCCGGCCTTCGGGAAGACGGGCCAGAGCTTTTTCTGCAGCACGGCGTGCCGGTCCAGGCTGTACCGGAGCCGGTACCGGTGCCGCGCCCGCTGGCAGCCCACCGCGATCAGGTAGAAAACCACAGGGTAGGCGAGCACCAGGGAGACAATGGCAATCAGGAAAAGGAGGCCGGCGAGAAAGTGCATCGATTGCCTCGCATGGCTCGATATCGGTTCAGCCGCCGGTGTACTCGGATATGTCGACCTCGTCTGAAAAAACCAGGTCGGCTTCGGGAACCTCCGCCGGCGCCGGCATCGATCAGAAGCCGGGCAATTTCGTTGTGGTGCCGCCATATTGCCACGGTTAGGGGGGTCCAACCATGGCTGGTGCGTTATTCGAGGTTCGCACCGAGCACAAAGCAGACGCGGGCCAGGCCCGGCCGGCCCTCTGCAAGGGAATACATCCAGGCTTTTTTCAGGGTCGTCGAACGGACGCCCCCTGCGTCGAGGGCGATCAGAAGCGCCAGAACGACCAACAGAGCAAGCAGGACCAGGACCGCGAGGCGGCTTTTTCGCTTTTCGGGTCTTGCGCCGCCGCCCTCCGGCTCACCGGCTTTGTTTTCACCCATGAAAAGAGGCCTCCATTCGCCTTACGAAAAAGCAGGTGATCTGCAATACGCGTTTTTCAGGGAAGAAAAGAACACAAACGGTTCGCCGACCAAGGCAAAAGTATACTTTCTGATTCGATTCACTCGCGAATCCCGCCATCGGCGGAATAGCTCATCGACGATGCGCCACAGCCGCCCTGGAACGGTGCGCTGCGCGCAATGACGTCGCTGTTGCGGTTCAGGCCCGAAGTCCTTTGACCCCGTAGACCGGAGCAGGCTATCGGGCATTCTTGGGTGAGATGAGGTGATCAGAACCCGATTTTCGCGACCGTTCACTGCCACCTTTCGAATCGTATTCTGCCAGATCGCGGGCACAAGGGAACAAATCGAGTCACGGCCGGATTCGGCCGAAAAGACGGCAAAAGCATACCGGCCGGCCGCTGCCGGTGTCAACCCATAACCCCGTGGCATCAAGCGGGAGCAGGCGATGTTGAGAAAATCTTTTCCGCAAACCCGAAAATCGGGATCACATCAGACGGCTTAAATGTTTTCCTCACCGATGTCCGGTTTGGCGCAAGGCCTTCACCGAATCGCGAAAGCGATGGGACCAAGGGATAAACATCTTGAAACACTAATTTTTTTGTTGTGCACCGCACGATATTCGATTAGAGTCAGGATTTGTCGGCGCAACAGCGTTGTATTCGGTTAACGTCCAGCATACCCCTGATGATGTCTGAATCCGCCAAAAAAACAACCGCCCTACCAAGGGTTCGGTTTTCAACCCTTTTGCTGACCACGATGGTACTGCTGGTGGCCGCAGCGGTAACCGTCAATCTGATTGTCTTGCATCAGTATTTCATCAAATCGGTTCAAACCGAATTTTATGACAAGCTGCGCGCCCAGAAGGGACAGGTCGACATTCTGCTTGAAAGCCGGATTGCCAGGGTCCAGCGTTCGCTGCAGGACCTGGTGGAAAACAATGCCGTGCGGGTCACCCTGATGCTCAAGGCCGACGAGCAGCTGCAGAAAAAAATGATGGCCGCCTATCCTCCCGTAAACGGTGTCTATTACTTCATCGTAAACCGCGCCGGGCGCTCCATCATTCCGCCGAATTATCCGGATCTTCCCGCGAACCTGATCCAAGAGATCTTCAATCAGCGTCCCCTGGGGGAACTGGTTCGATTTGAAAACACATCGAAGCTGGTTTGGCTTTTTTCAACACCGATTTTTCATCAAAACCGGTCGATGGGCACCGCCTTTGCGCTTTACGATTTTTTGCAGGACAAGGCATTGCTGCAGACCATCCGCCACACGGTGGACGGCGAAATCGGTTTTGGGGATTCGGATCGACTCGTCCTGCCCTTCAGCGACCGGGACATCGCCCCGGCCGCTGCAAAATGGACCGACGGGTTTTTAAGCACCCGGGAATTCGTGGCCCTTGGCGACGATCTGACCTTGTCTGCCCTGACACCGAATAAAAACCTGTACATCCTGTACTCACTTGCCGGCCTGAATGCCGAAATTCAGAAGGTCGCCCTTTACATAGGCCTGGTGGCCGTGTTCGCCCTGGGTGGCTCTATCTTCATATCGGTCTATCTGGGAAAGCGGTTGATGAAACCGCTCAAGGCCCTCAGTGACAAGGCCACCCGGATTTCAAAGGGCGAAAAAGATGTGCGATTCGAAAGCAGCGAAGGTTTCTGGGAGTTTGCGCAACTATCCAGGGCGTTCGATTTCATGATGACCCACCTGCGCGAAGCGGAAGAAAAGTCCCGCTACCGGGAGTTGCTCGAGAAGGTGGATGACGCCGTTTACCTTCTGGACGACAAAGGCACCTTTCTGGAGGCCAACACCGCCGTTTATCATCGTCTGGGGTACAGTGCGGATGATTTCTTCAATCTCACGTTGAAAGACATCCTGCCGGCCGATGACGCCCGCACCATCACCGACCTGCTCGGGGATGGAACAACCGCGGACCTGCCCAGGCAACTGGTGTTTGAAACATGGCACCAATGCAGGAATGGTGAAAAGATTCCGATGGAGATCCGCTCTCAGTGCATCGAATACATGGGCAAAGCGGCGGTCCTGAACGTCGCCCGGGATATCAGCCTGCGCGTTGAAATGGAAAGCGCCCTGCGGGAAAGCGAGGAGCGTTACCGGAGTGTCGTCGAAAATTCCAGCGACGGGATCATGATCATAGACAGTGCCGGTCGCATCATCTACGCCAATGAACTGCTGGCGACCATATTCGGTCACCCGCTGCGGATCGTTGAGGGCAGCCGGCTGGAACAATACCTTGATTTTGACCGTGTGGCCGGTCTCACAGGCGATTCTGCCATGGCCGATAGCGCCCCGGAAGATCAGCAGATGAAGGGCGTCTTCCAGATCATCCGTCGCGACGGGGAAAAGCGGCAGGTCAAGATTCGTACCAATCATTTTATCGATTCCTCGGGCAGCCGCAAAACCGTTGCCCAGGTCTTCGACATCACCGATCAGTTGCGCATGGAAGAGGAGAAACGCCAACTCGAAGAACAGTTTCTGCATGCCCAGAAGCTTGAAGCCATCGGCACCCTGGCCGGAGGGATCGCACATGACTTTAACAACCTGCTGATGGGAATCCAGGGCCGCATTTCGATGATGCGGTTGCAGATGGATAAAAAAGACCCGAACATGAAAAATGTCGAGGCGATCGATCATACCGTCTCCAGTGCGGCCAACCTCACCCGTCAACTGCTGGGCTTTGCCCGCAAGGGCCGTTATGAAAAGAAGCCGGCGTCGATCAACGATCTGATTGAAAAAAGCACCCGCATGTTTATCCGCACGCGCAAGGAAATCCAGCTGCAGACTTTTCTGCAGCCCGAAGTCTACAAAGTGGAGATCGATCCGGGCCAGATCGAGCAGGTTTTGATCAATATCTATGTGAACGCCTGGCAGGCCATGCCGGATGGCGGCAAGTTGATCATCGAAACCAGCAATGTGCATCTGGATCAGGAATTTTGCACACCTCACGAGGTGGAGGCCGGCCCCTTTGTGAAGATCGTACTGACCGATACCGGCATCGGCATGAACCCTCAAACCATTCAGCGAATTTTCGAACCCTTTTTCACCACCAAAGGGGTGGGCAAGGGCACCGGCCTCGGTCTGGCCTCAGCCTACGGCATTGTCCGCAATCACAAGGGAATTATTCGGGTCGAAAGCGAACCCGGGCAGGGAACCTCGTTCATGATCTATCTTCCGGCCTGCCTGTCGGCGTCTTTGTCGCAACCGGTCGAAACGGAGGGAATGATCGAGGGCCGGGGAACGGTATTGATCGTCGATGATGAAAGCGAATCGATACAGGCCGAAGAAGCCATGCTGAAAAGACTCGGATACGATGTGCTGGTGGCCGGAAGCGGTCCTGAAGCCATTCGGATTTTTACCGAGCACCGCGAGCGGATCGATCTGGTTACCCTCGACATGATCATGCCGGGCATGGGCGGCAGGGAAACCTTTGAAAAACTTCGTCGGATCGATCCGAAGGTAAAAATACTGTTCATCAGCGGTTACGGCATCAATCACGACATCGAAGAGACCGCCCAAGACGATTTGTCCGGCTTCCTTGAGAAGCCCTTCGACATCGTCAAGCTCTCACAAAAGGTTGTCGATTTTATTCCCCAGTCTGAGAAGGCCCGGGATGCCTCCCCGGCCAGCAACAATCTGATCAAATTGGAGCGTTTCGGCAAGGGTTAATCGGTGGAAGCCGGACCCCCCAGGATAATTTCGATGCGCCGGTTTTGCTGCCGCCCCTCGGGGGTATCGTTCGAGGCGATGGGGTGATAAAAGGCGTATCCTCTGGCCGAGAGGTTTTTCGGATTCAGACCCTCCTGCTCCAAAAACCAGGCCACTCTGGCCGCTCGAACCGCTGAGAGCTCCCAATTGGAATACAACGGAATCTGTTTGCCGGCGGCTTTCAGCGGCACGTTATCCGTGTGACCCTCCACGACAATGCGTTGATGCTTTCCCTGCTTCAAGGACTGGGCCAACAGTTTGAGCAATTGGCGACCTTCGGGGTTCAGTTCGCAGCTTCCTGAATCGTAAAGGAGTTTTTCCAGAATAACCACTTTGACCCCTGTTTCCGTGGTCACCACTTCCACCGAGTCTTCGGTGATCCGGTTTTTCAGGCTCGAAGCGATCGTATTGTTGGGATCGTCAAGCAGCTTGATGACCTCTTCCTGCAAACGAATGACGGATTTTCTGTGCTTGAGCTCACCTTCCAGCTTGACGACGTTGTCGTAGAGCTGGCCGTTCATTTTCTGCAGATAGGCGTTTTGCTGCTGGAGACCCAGCAGATTTTCGGACAAGTCCGTGTTGTCCTGCTCAAGGGTTTTGTTTTCGGCCTTTGCTTCGAGATATCGGTTTTCCCACGCGGTGGAGTTTCGCCTGGCGACTTCCAACTCGGACTCCAGCTGATCACGGGACATTTTCTTCTGCGTCGGTGCGCAGGCGGCCAGCATCGCCCCTGCAAATGTTGCAACGAGCAGGATTCTAATGATACGAGAAGATGATAAGAACTCGCTTTTCGCGACCGCCACAGCCACCTCCCGAATGGTGTTCCGCCGGATTGTACGCCCAACATGGAGTGCCGGCCGGATTCGGCCGAGAAGACAGCAAAACCATACCGGCCAGCGGCTCCCGGTGTCAATCCAAATCCCCGGGGCATAGGGCGGGAGCCGGCTCTCTGGGGAGGTTGCTTTCCGCCGGCCGCTGGTTTACAGCGGTCTCCAGACAGCAGCCATATGGGCTTCGACCTTCGGCTCCAACAAAGACAACGGGAGGACGTCATGCTCACCCCGGCAAGCAGCTACGAGGCGGTCTGCCGCGCCTTTCGCTGGCAGATTCCCGAATTTTACAACATCGGCGTCGATATCTGCGACAAGTGGGCGGACGGTTCCGGGCGCCTTGCCCTGATCTACGAAACCGAAAGCGGGGGCATCGAGCGCTTCAGCTTCGACGACCTGAAAAAGCGCTCCAACCGCCTCGCCAACGCCTTTCAGCACCAGAGAATAGGCGAAAAAGACCGGGTGGGCATTCTCCTTCCCCAGCGGCCCGAGACTGCGATAACCCATATCGCCGCCTACAAGCTGGGGGCGGTGGCCATCCCCCTTTTCACGCTCTTCGGCACCGAGGCCCTCCAGTATCGCCTGAAAAACAGCGGCGCCAGGGCCGTCGTCACCGACGGTGCGAATCTTCACAAGATTCTGGAGATCCGGGACGAGCTGCCGGATCTGAAAACAGTGGTCGTCGCAGGCGGAAAGGCCCCGGAGGGCGTGCTCCAGTTCGAGCGCCTCCTCGAAAAAGGAAGAGACGCCTTTTTACCGAAGAAAACCCGGGCCGAAGACCCGGCCCTGATCATCTACACCTCCGGAACGACCGGCCCTCCCAAAGGCGCGCTTCACGCCCACCGGGTTTTGCCGGGCCATCTTCCCGGCGTGGAGTTCCCTCACGATTTCTTTCCGCAAAAGGGGGACCGTTTCTGGACGCCGGCGGACTGGGCCTGGATCGGGGGGCTCATCGACGTTCTGTTTCCGGCCTGGCACCACGGGGTGGCCGTGGTGGCCCACCGGGCCAAAAAATTCGATCCGGAGGAGGCCTTTGCCCTGCTGTCCCGCCACGAAGTGCGAAACGCCTTCATGCCCCCCACCGCCTTGAAGCTGATGCGCCAGGTCAAGAATCCGGCCAACCGCCATTCGTATCGGATGCGCAGCATCGGCAGCGGCGGGGAAACCCTCGGCGAAGGACTGCTTCAATGGGGGTGGGAGGTGATGGGCCTGACGATCAACGAGTTTTACGGTCAGACCGAGGCGAACCTGATCGTGGGCAACTGTGCAAAGGTCATGGATGTGCGACCGGGCTCCATGGGCCGCGCCGTCCCCGGCCACCAGGTGGCGGTGGTCGATGCAGACGCCCGCCCGGTGCCTCCGGGCGCCACCGGGGAGGTGGCGGTCAAGACGCCGGACCCGGTGTCCTTTATCGAATACTGGAAAAACCGGGATGCCACGGAAAAAAAGATCGTCAACGGGTGGCTTCTCACCGGCGACCTGGCGCGGCAGGACGAGGACGGCTACTTCTGGTATGTGGGCAGAACGGATGACGTGATTACCTCGGCCGGCTACCGGATCGGTCCGGCCGAGGTGGAAGACTGCCTCATGAAGCATCCGGCCGTGGCCATGGCCGCCGTGGTGGGCGTCCCGGATCCGGTGAGAACCGAGGTGGTCAAGGCGTTCGTGGTACCGGCCCCGGGTGCAGCCACCGACGAGGATGCGGCAGCGGAGATCCGGCAGTTCGTCAAGGTCCGCCTGGCCGCCCACGAGTACCCGCGCCAGGTCGAGTTCGTCGAAAAACTTCCCATGACCGCCACCGGAAAGATCATGCGAAGAAAACTTCGAGAGCAGGAGGTCGCCCGCGCCGGAGGGCAACCGAAGTCCTTTTGAACCGCCGTATCGCCAGCGTCTCCGAAAGAGAGAAAAGCGGAACACACGGAAGCCGCGACCGCTATCCCAGTACCTTGCGGATCCGCTCCAGGGCCAAGTCGATTTCGTCCTTCGTGATCACCAGGGGCGGTGCGAACCGGATCGTATTTTTGATGGATGTCAGACATGAAGCCTCCTATCGGTCCGCTGGGGTCTTTTCCCGTTTCTTCCGTTGCAGCCGATCCGGGCAGGGGTTCCGATGAGCCGGCCGATGAATCTTGAGCGAACCGGGCTGGTCCTGGAAGGCGGAGGGCTGCGGGGGGTCTACACCTCCGGGGTGCTCCGGTATTTCATGGACCGGGGCCTTTTCTTCCCCTACGTGGTCGGCGTTTCGATGGGCGCCTGCAACGGCGCGAACTACATTTCCCGCCAACCGGAAAGAAACCGGATCGTCAACATCCGCTATGTCAACGATCGGCGCTATCTGAGCTGGGCGCGATGGCTGGCCGG
>JASFPT010000187.1:0-7998 GCA_050115795.1 Desulfobacterales bacterium | reverse complement strand
CGTGGCCCTGCGGTTTCCGGCCGTTTCTTTGACCGGCATCCTCGGGGTGGCCAGCACGGAGGTTGGCTCTGTAACCTCCGACGGCGGGGCATGGTTCGTGGGGGGAAGCCTGCTGGGACCGATCTTAGATTTTGAAAAAAGCGCCCAGCGGGTGGCGGTCGAAGAGGCCCGGACCCGTCAGGCGATGGCCCGGTACGAAAACGCGGTGCTCACCGCCTTCCGGGAAGTCGAAGACGCCCTGGTTTCGATCGAGACCTACAAGGCAGAGGCGGCGGCCGTGCAGCGCAAGCTGGCCGCGGCCCGCAATGCCGACGCGCTTTCGGCCGAACGCTACGACAAGGGGGTCACCAGCTACCTGGAGGTGCTCGAAGCCGAACGCACGCTGTTTTCCGTGGCGCTGGAGCGCTCCGAAATCGAACAGCAGCTTTACCGGGCCTACGTGCAGCTCTACAAGGCCCTGGGCGGGGGGTGGCTTACGAGGGAGGAGCGGGAGAGCAGCGATGCAACGCGGTAGCTGCTGGCTGATAAGCTGTTGAGCTGATAAGCTGATAAGCCTCCGCCCGACTCTTTCAGTGTTCTTGCTTAACAGCTCAACAGCTTAGCAGCTTAGCAGCTCGTCCCTCATTACGTGCCGCCGGCTCCATAAAGTTCTTTCACCTTCTGCCGATCCGGATTTCCGTCTTCTCCCATCGGCATCTTTTCCACGAACTCCACGTAGGACGGCTTCTTGTAGCGGGCGATGCGGGCGCCGACAAAGTCGATGAGCGCCTCGGCCGTGAGCGTCTCGCCCTTTTTGAGCAGGCAGACGGCCTTGATCCCCTCTTTCCACTTCGGGTCGGGCACACCGAAGACCACGGTCTGCTCCACGGCCGGGTGCTGGAGAATCACCTTCTCCACCTCGGCCGGGTAGACGTTCTCCCCGCCCGGCTTGATCAGCTCCTTTTCGGCCTTTCGGCCCGCGTAGAACAGGAAGCCGTCTTCGTCGAAGCGCCCCAGGTCTCCGGTGTGATGCCAACCCTCCCGGAAGGTGCGGGCGTTGTCCTCGGGAAGGTTCCAGTACCCCGAAAAAACCATGGGCCCCCGAACGCAGATTTCCCCCGTCTGCCCGGCCTGCACGGGCCGGTCGTAGTCGTCGAACAGACGGACGTCGCAAAGTTCGATGGGACGACCGGCCGCGCCCGGACGGTCACTGTAGCGGCCCAGGGTGGCCAGGCAGCTCGTTTCGGTCTGGCCGTACATGGCATAAAAGGTGCCGCCGGTGGCCTTCTGGTATTTTTCGATCGTCTCCGGGGCTTCCAGGCCGAGAACACCGCGAAGCGCCGAGATGTCCTTTCCGGTCTTTTCGGCCTCTTCGAGAATCGAACCGAGGATCGGGGAAAAATCGAAGGTCAGCGACGCCCTTTTCTCCTCGATCAGCGAGACGACCTTTGCCGCGTCGAACTTGGACAGGTTCAGGTTCAGGGCGCCGGCATGGAAGCTGGAGAACATCATCACCAGCCCGGCGATGTGAAACATCGGCAGCATGTTCAGGTGAACGTCTTCGGTCGTGGTGCCGAACAGATAGATCAGGTGCATGTCGGCGCAGATGAGGTTGCTGTGGGACAAAAGCGCGCCCCGGGGCCTTCCGGCCACCGCTGCGGTGTGGATGATCACATAACCGTCGGACGAGGTCACCTCGGCGGCCTCGAAGGCCGCAGCGTCCTGTTGAATCTCCGAGAAGCGACCGAAGGCCCCGCGGTCGGCCCGGAGATTGAAGACTTCCGTCACCGAAGGAAGCCGGCTGCGGTTTTCGTCGATGATCTGCTGGAATTCCTCGTCGACGAAAAGCCACTTGGGCGTGCAGTCGTTCAGGTTGAAGCAGATTTCTTCGGCCGAAAGGCGCCAGTTGATCGGGAGCACGACGGCCCCGGTCGCCGCTGCCGCCCCATAGAGCAGAAACTGCTCCAGGCTGTTCTTTCCCAGGACCCCGATCCGGTCTCCTTTGGAAACGCCCCGCTGCTGGAGCCCCGCGGCCAGGCGATCCACCTCCTGGTGCACTTCGGCGAAGGTCAGGGTACGGCCGTCGTCGACCTCGCGCCAGGCCGGCAGCTTTGCAAAGGCGACGGCGTTTCTCTGAATCAGGTCATAGATCGTGAAATCGTAGAGTCCCATGGCTTCCTCTGGTTTTGTGATATTCTGCCTGTTTTCATTTCCCGTCTTTGGATCGTTGATTGGTTCATTGGCTGAATGGTCAAAGGGGAGCAAACGACCTTCGACAAGTTCGCCTGCCGAATTGCACGAAAAACACGGTGCGGCCCTTGCCGATCAACGACTCAACGATTCAACCAGTCAACCTCCTTCAAGCATGAAGCGGGCATAACCGGCAACGTGCCCCATACCAAGCACAGACTCCCTCGCATCCCGGCTCCACAAGGGAGCCGGGGGAGGGAGTCCAATTTTATCGCAGCATCGTCAGAGGCTGCGATCAAGGGTAGGTCGCGCTGACTTGCACACCCTTGACGACGCCGTCGGCCTTGAAGATGGCCGATCCCTGCTGCACGTGGATCGGAAAGGACATCTCCGGAGCCCCGGTCCACCATTTTTCCAGGGCGTCCCACGGCGACATCCCCTTTTCCTTGAGCTTGAAGCCGCCGGTGACCAGCAGGCTCAGCAGCGAGGAACGGGCGTCCATGATGGCGTTGACCCGCAGCTGGTTGGTCTTTCCGGCGGGGATCCACATCGGATCGTCGGCCGAGACGGTGTTCAGCTCGAAATCTTCGAACGCGATGGAAAACTTCAACGACTCCATCATCACCGGATAGTCGTTGGGGTTGGTGATGTCGAAGACAAAGGCAAGGCCCATGGGGGCGCCGTAGTTGCCGGCGGTCCCCTTGGTGGGCTCCACCTTGCTGGAGAAATACCAGTAGCCGGTATAATAAGGAACTTCCACACGGTTCAGCGTGACCGTCGGTTCCTTGAAGTTGGCATCCGTTGGCTTTGCCGTCATCCCGGCGCATCCTGCCAGAAACGCAACCGCCAGCAGCACACTCAGGCAAGCGAGAATGAAACGGTATTTTCTCATGGGTCTGTTCCCTCCTTCCCGGGTCGGGCCCGGTTTAGGTTAGCCAGCGTTTTCTTCTTTTGTAGTGCTTCACGTCCCGGAAGCTTTTTCTTCCCCCCATGTCGGTCATGCCCAGGTAAAAGTCCTTGATGTCCGGATTTTCCCGGAGCCTCTCGGCCGTGTCGTCCATGACGATCCGCCCGTTTTCCATGACATAGGCGTGGGGGGCCACGTTCAAGGCCAGCTTGGCGTTTTGCTCCACCAGCAAAATCGAGATCTTCTCCTCCTCGTTGAGACGGGTGATGATGTTGAAGATCTCGTGGATCAGCATCGGAGCCAAACCCATGGAGGGTTCGTCCAGGAGGATCAGCTTGGGTTTGGTCATCAGGGCCCGGCCCACCACCGTCATCTGCTGCTCGCCGCCGCTGACGAAGCC
The DNA here is from genome assembly GCA_050115795.1 of Desulfobacterales bacterium. Taxonomy (GTDB): domain Bacteria; phylum Desulfobacterota; class Desulfobacteria; order Desulfobacterales; family CAFBRK01; genus JAIPEL01. The sequence continues at coordinate 4,522 of JASFPT010000187.1, read as the reverse complement.
GGCGATCTCACTGCGCTTTTCCCTGAGCCGCGGAAAGTAGTGGTAGACCATTTCCAGCCCTTCTTTGACCGAACGCCCGAGCTTGCCCATGTGGGCACCGACCTTCAGGTTTTCTTCCACCGTCAGGTGCTCGAAGACCCGGCGGCCCTCGATCACCTGAACGATTCCCATTTTGGCGATCTTTTCCGGACCGAGCCGGTCGATGCGGTCTCCCAGAAATTCGATCGACCCGTCGGTGACGTGGCCGTCCTCGTGCTTCAGGAGACCGGAGATGGCCTTGAGCGTCGTGCTCTTTCCGGCGCCGTTGGCCCCGAGAAGAGCGACGATGCCCCCTTCGGGCACCTCGATGGAAACACCTTTGATGACCAGAATGACCTCGTGGTACTTGACCTCGATATTGTTGATTTTCAGTATAGGTTCTTTTTCCGCCAAGATGTCCTTCCTTCCGGGAGTGTCGATTACCGGGTCGATTCGTTGAGTGGTGAATTGGTCGATTGGCCACCCTGCAATGCGTTGAGGGCGGATTCCCAGTCTACTGCTGGAAGAAGCATTTCTCCCGCTTGATCATTCGACCATTCAACTATTCAACCACATCACCATCCGATCCAATCCTTGGCCCATTTGTCCGGCCACTTTTTCTGCAGATCGACGATGTCGAGCAATTCAAATTTGCCCTTCTGATACTCGTAGACCCGGGCGATACTCAGAGCCCGATGATCCGTTGCCGTGAAGGTGATCGGAGCCACCCCCAGACCGATTTTAAAATCCCTCATGGTCTCGAACCCGTTTTTCAAAATGCTCGGGCCGCTCAGGTCTCCGGCAGCGTCCGCCCGTTTCAGGGCCTCGGCCAGGGCCAGAGCGTTCGCCCAGGCCTGGACGGTGTGAATGGTCCGCTTTTCCAACGGAACGCCGGGATTGTATTTTTTCGCGTACTCGACCACCTTGTCCATCATCGGCACGTCTTCCCCGAAAAACGCCCACGGCGCGCAGCCCATGGCACCTTCTGCCGCTTCCCCGGCGAGCTTGGGAAGATTCTCGTCAAACCCCCAGCACTTGATGATGTGGTCTGCGCCCAGCCCCAGCGAGTAGGCATCCCGAAGCGTAGCCGCCACCGACATGACGGTGTTGGTATGAAGAACCACATCCGGCTTGAACTCCTTCAGGGCCAGGATCTGGCTCTTGGTGTCGATGGCAAACAAAGAGACGTCCTGGTCGTCGCCGATCTCGAATCCGAGCATCTGGGCCTGGTCCTTTGCCGCCTTGATCGATGCGCTGGAAAACGGTGAGGCGAACATGTAGCACATGGCGATGCGGGGCTTACGCTTGCCGTAGTCCGGTTTTTGGGGCCACTTTTTCTCGAACCACGCCGTGATCAGCCCCCGGGACTGGGTGGAGTAGTCGGCCGAGATGAAAAGATTGTACGGTGTTTTCTTCGGATCGGTCAGATGGCCGGAGTACGATGCCGACACATACGGAATCTGATCCTTGGCCACCGTGGGCGCCAGGGCTTCGGTGTCACCGGTGCCCCAGCCCAGAATCGCGACGCAATTGAGCCGCTTGAACAGCTTGTACTTGGTCAGGGCCTCGGGAATTCGATATCCGTAGTCGAACTGGTAAAGTTTGATCTGTTTCCCGTTGATCCCGCCCGTGTCGTTGACATAGTGAATCGCCTCGGCAATCCCGAGGGCGTAATCCTTGCCCACGTCGGAAGTGGCGCCGGTCATGTCGTTGAGCGCCCCGATGTTGATCTGTTCCGCCCCGACCGAAGCCGAAAAGCCGAATATCAGGGTCGCGGCACATAGAAACGCAAACGTTTTGCTCCACATACTTTTGCTCCTCATAGTCAATCCCCCTTTTTCAGAGCACTTCGGTGCAAACGGGCTTCCACCAACCAGCTTTGGTCCTATTACCTCCTCCCAGCGGTTAATAGGAGAACGGCCACAGGTTGAAGTAGTTCTTGGCCTGCCACCAGCGGTAAGCAATGCCGTTGGGTTCGAAGATCATGAACCCGCATATGACAAGACCGAAGGCGGCCTCTTTCACGAAAAGAAAATCCATGAAAAGGCGCATCCCCCAGCTCGTGTCGACAAACTGCATGATCGCCAACTGCAGCACCTCGATCACCACCACCATGAAAATCGACCCGAATATCGTGCCGTGGATGGAGCCGACGCCCCCGATGAGAATCACCCCCACCAGCCACAGGGACCAGGACCAGGGAAAGTGCTCCGGGCTGATGGCCGCCAGGTTGCTGATCCAGAAGGCCCCGGCAATGCCGCCGATGAAACCGGCCACGAAAAAGGCCAGCAGCTTGTAGCCGAAGACGTTGATGCCCATCACCGACGCGGAAATGTCGTTGTCCCGGATAGCCACCCAGGCCCGTCCCACCCGCGACCGGAGCAGGTTCACCACCACCGAAATCAGCAGAATCGACAGCACCAGCATCATGAAATAGACCTTCAGGTCGCTGTCGATGGTCCAGGGGCCGACCTTGATGGTCCCCGGCGGAAGCGAAAAGGCCTGGCCGCGGCCGCCGATCTGGCTTACGTACTGGGTGATGATGAAATCGACCGTGATAAACTGCGCCGCCATGGTGGTCAAGATGAGGTAAAACCCCTTGACCTTGGCCGATGGCAGTCCGAAAAAGACGCTCCAGAGCCCCGCCACCACGGCCGCCACGAAGATGCTCACCGGATAGGCCAACCCCCAGTTGATCAACAACTGGGGCCAGGGAAACTCCAGGATCATCAGCGTGCTGGTGTACGCCCCAACAGCCAGAAAGGCGGCATGCCCGAGGGTGATCTGGCCGCAGTAGCCGATGAGCAGCTGCACGCCCAGTGCGCCCAGCACCGTGTAGCCGATGTTGTTGCAGATGCTGAGCAGGTACTCGTCTGCAAAAAGCGGAATCACGACAAAGAGGATCAAAAACAGCAGGATCATCTTGCCGCGGATAAACGTCGTCTGCCACCAGGCGTGGTCCTGAGCGTAGGTTTCGTGGTATTTACCGCAAGGAAGCCAGGTTGTGGACATAAAAAATCTCCGATTTTTTGCATGGGGCAAAGGGCATGGGGCAAAGTGTCGAACAGCTGGTCGGGAGCCCCATGCCCCATGCGCTATGCGCTATGCGTTTTATACCCGCTCGATCCGCTCCCATCCCCACAGCCCGTAGGGCTTGAACAACAAAAAGATCGCCATGAAGGCAAACGGGGCGATTTCCTTGACCCCGCCGGGAACGAACTGATCCAGATAGGTGCCCGAAAAATTCTGCAGGATGCCGATGGCGATCCCCCCGACGATGGCCCCCGGCACGGAATTGAGCCCGCCGAGCACCACGGCCGGCAGCACCAGCAACCCCAGATAGCCCACCGAGATGTTCAATCCGTTGATGTTGCCCAGCAGGGTACCCCCCACGCCCGCGGCCATAAAGGCGATGGCCCACGCCGCCGCATACACGAAGCGGGCGCTGACCCCCAGTGACAGGGCGGCCATCTCATCGTCGGCTGTGGCCTGCATGGCAAGCCCCCATCGGGTGTACTTGAAAAAGGAGACGAACACGAGCAGGAGAATCATGGCGGCGACAAAGCTCCACAGGTAGACCTGCCCGATATACAGCGGCCCCAGCCGCAGCGGTTCTAAAGGAAACACCTGCGGGGAAAAGACGCGGGTGTCGGTGCCCCAGATCAGCTCCACGCACCCCTTGAAGAAAAACGACAGCCCCACCGTAACCATGATGACGGTCAGCACCGGCTCTCCGATGAGCCGGTCGAGAAAGATCCGTTCGGTGAGAACCCCCAAGATGAAACCGATGATCAGCGAAAACAGAAGCGCCAGCAAAAAGGGCACGCCCATGGAATAGAAGCTCAAGGAGACGTAGGCCCCGATCAGGGTCATCTCCCCCATGGCCAGGTTCAACACGCCCGAACACTTGTAGATGAGCACCCACCCCAGCGCCACCAGCGCATAGATGCCGCCCACCATGATGCCCGTGGTCAGGGTCATTAAAAAAAGCTCCATCCGGTCTGCTCCCGTATCGTTCCGGCATCCGGCGGCCGTCGGCGGGCGCTGCGCGCCTCCGCGACGATCCTGCCGCTACCGGCCGACTTTTTGAATGTTCAGGTCGGTTTTGATGTGCGATTCACGGCCGTCTTCGTACTTGATGGTGGTGTCGATGTGGACCGATTCGGCGTCCGAATAGAGGGCCTTGACAATCGACTCGTAGCGCTTCTCCACAAAGGCCCGGCGAAGTTTCCGCGTCCGGGTCAGCTCGTCGTCGTCGGCGTCGAGCTCCTTGTAGAGGTTGATGAACTTGACCACCCGGGCCGACTCGGGCAGGTCCTTGTTGGCCTGGCGGATCTGCTTTTCCACCAGCTCGTAGACTTCCGGTTTCTGGGACAGCTCCGGGTAACTGGTGTAGTTGAGCTTTTTTTCGTCCGCCCAGTTGCCCACCACGTTGTAGTCGATGCACATGACCGCCGCCACGTAGTCGCGCTCGTGCCCCAGCACCCAGGCATCCCGGACATAA
>JASFPT010000186.1:0-8054 GCA_050115795.1 Desulfobacterales bacterium | reverse complement strand
CAGTAGTTTTCCGCCGCCCATCCCTTGGAGCCATAAGTCCAATCCGCACCGACGGTGTGAAGGATTTTCCACAGGGGGAGCAGCTCGTCGGGCTCGGTGACCGGTTCTCTGGAGTTCTGGTTCACGAAGAATTCGGCCCCCTGCTTGTCGATGGGCGCCTCCATGTCGGCAAATTCGGGCTGGGCCTCCCGGTATTCTTCCAGGACGTCTTCCACGACGAATTGAAAGTCTTCTTCTCCAGCGCCCATGGCGCTGCAGGTGTCGTTTTTCAACGCCATGTCGCAGGAGCCGAGGATCCCCTTGGGTCTCGTCTCCCGTGGCCAGCTTTGACGGGCGAAATAGACCAGCCGGGGAATGTCGATCTGCATGGGACAGACATAGATGCACCGCTGGCACATGGAGCACATCCACACCCAGGGAGTGGAGGTGATTTCCTCGTCCATCCCCAACGCCGCCATACGAAGAAACTTTCTCGGGTCCATCCCTTCCAGGCCGGTGGCCGGGCAGCCCGACGAACAGGCGCCGCAGGTCAAACACAGGTTCAGGTTTCCCCCTTCCGGGAGCAGCTCCTTGACCTTGTCGATGAAGGTGGAGGCTTTCTTGCCGCTGAGTCGAATCGTTTCTTGGGTCATCTGTCCTTCCTTTTCTGCTACGTAGCGGTTTCTTGAGCCCTTTTTTTCAGACGCACCCTGGCGACCTCGGGATTCTGGTCGGCCGAATCCGAAAAGACGACTTCGCAGGATCCTTCGGGCAGTACCCGGAGCAGGTCGCGCTGCATTTCCGAGTCGCAGCCCAAAATTTCCACGATCTGTTCCGGTTTCATTTGCTGGAACAACAGGGATACTTTCAACAGGGAGAAGGGCGAAATCGCCCCCCGCACATCCAATATATAGTCGGTCTTGTCTGCCACCACGGAAACGCTCCTTTTCAAAACCGCCTGGAGTCAGAGCAAAAAGCGGGCCAGGGTGGACGGTGCCGGCGATCTTCTAAAAAAAATAAACAAATGCAATGTATTATACATCTATGCGACCTCGCCCGGACAAAGATCTTGCCCCCGGATTGTTAAATTGTTAAAAAGATCATCTTTTACAGTTGATAAAGGGCGGAGGGCGTCGGGGAAAACCATCCAAACCGGGCCGGATCATGCCCTTTTCTCCCGGGGACGGAGCGGATCCGGTGCAATTTGAACCGGTGCACCGACGATCCGGGATGGAGCGCAACGGCGGAATGCTGGATCAAGAGCTGGATCGATACTGGAAGACGGTGGTCAACACCATCCACGACGGCATCATGATCGTCAACACCCAGGGGGCGATCGTGTCGGTCAATCGGGCCTTTGAAAGGATCACCGGCTACCGGAACGAGGAACTGCTGGGGCGCACCTGCGACATGATCGACTGCGACGCCCGAACCTGTGCGCTGAACCCGAAAGACGGATACTGGTGCGACCTGTTCCACCTCGGGGAGTTGAACACCTGTAAATGCATGGTCCGTCACAAGGACGGTCGGCTGATCCACGCCATCAAGAACGCCTCGCTGCTCCGGGACGCCTCCGGCCAGGTCATCGGGGCCGTGGGCACGATCACCGACATCTCCGAGCTGACCGAAAAGGAGTTCCAGATCGAGGCCTTTCGGCAGGAGCTTCGATCCAAGGACGGGTTCCACGGGATCGTCGGCATCTGCCCGGCCATGCGGCAGGTCTTTGAGATGATCGAAAACGCCGCCTATTCGGACGCCCCGGTGATTATCTACGGGGAGAGCGGCACCGGAAAGGAGCTGGTCAGCCTGGCCATTCACGATATCGGTGAGCGAAGGGACGGCCCCTTCGTCCGGGTCAACTGTGCCAGCCTGACGGCGTCTTTGCTGGAGAGCGAACTGTTCGGCCACGTTCGGGGGGCGTTCACCGGTGCGGTCCGGGACCGCAAGGGTCGTTTTGAAAAGGCATCGGGCGGAGACCTGTTCCTCGACGAAATCGGCGATCTGCCTGCGGCCACCCAGGTCAAGCTGCTCCGGGTGCTGGAAGAGAAAGTGATCGAACGGGTCGGGGCGAGCACCCCGCATCCGGTGGATGTGCGAATCATTTCCGCCACCAACCGGGACCTGCCCCGCCTGGTGGAGGCAGGTCGTTTCCGGAAGGACTTTTTTTTCAGGATCAACGTGATCCCGATTCACTTGCCGCCCTTGCGGGATCGCATCGAGGACATCCCCCTGCTGGCCGAGGCCTTTTTCAGAAAGATTCGCCTGAAAAGTGGGAAGGACATCGAGGGAATCGACGACCGGACCATGGAGGTGCTGACCCGGTACGACTGGCCCGGAAACGTCCGGGAGCTGAAAAGCGCCTTCGAATACGCCTTTGTCGCCTGTCACGACCCATTGATTTTGCCCCACCATCTGCCCCACGATATCTACCGGGGCCGGCGTCCCCTTGCACCGGCCAAACGCCGTGCCTTCAATCTGAAGGAAATCGAAAAGCAGGAGCTGATCGAGGCCCTGGAAAAGGCCGAGGGAAACCAGTCCAAGGCGGCCGAACTGCTGGGGATCTCCCGGGTGACGGTGTACAATCGAATGAAGCGATACGGGGTCAACGCCAAACGGAAGATCGAGGTAAGCTGACCGTAGACGGCATTCGCTTGCGGTTGGACGCATCGACCGGTTTTCCTGTATACCGTTCCAATCCATGCCGGTTTGGTTAACCAGCGGAGGGTTGCACGATGAGCCAGGACGCACTTCACTTTATCTCCAAGATGCCGCACTTTTCCATGCTCCCGGAAAACGAGCGGGAGCGGATTGCAGAGTCGATTGACCTCGTCGATTGCAAGCCCGGCGCCCCATACGCGAGGCAGGGGGAAACCCGGATCGACTGCGTTTACATGCCCGTGAAAGGATCGCTGACCCTGTATCTGGAAAATGAAAATGAAAAGACGCTTTCGGGCTACATCAAGCCGGGAGATGTGTTCGGCGGCATCAGCATCCTGCTCAACGGCGGGATATCGCTCAGAACCGTCGAGACCGAAAGCGGCTGCGCCGGCTACCGTTTGGGCAAGGACATCTTCTTGGACCTGAGCGCCCGGTACGATGAGTTCTTCGAGTATTTCCTGGACAACTACAGCAAGCACATGGCCGATCCGTCCCTGTCCTCTCTGATCGAGATCGGGCAGGTGAAGCGCTTTCTGGCCAATTTCGAACCGTTTTCCTTCCTGCCGGAGAGCGAACTCGAGCGCATCGCTGCCGAACTGACGGTCGCCCAGTACCCCAAGGGAACGGTGCTGTTCGTCCAGGGGTCGACCCGGCTCGGATATCTGTACATTCTGCAAAAAGGATCGGCGGAGCGTTATTTCGAACAGGACGGTCAGCGCACCATGCAGGAGCTGCTCGGAGAAGGCGACATCTACGGCGGCATCTCCATGTTGCTCCACGACGGGATCTCGGTCCGCACCGTCAAGATCCTGGAAGAGACCACCTTTTACCTGCTGCCCAAGAAGCGGTTTCTGGAGATATGCCGCGAGTACGAGTCGTTTACGGAATATTTCACCGATATTTTCGGCAAACGGATGCTGCAAAAATCCTATGCTTCGGTGGTGGCCAAGACCATGGTGCCGCGAGAGCAGGGGCTGGAATTTTTCAACCAGCACGTGGCCAGCATCTACACCCCGGATCCGATCTGCGGCACCGTTGACATGACGATGCGGGAGGCGGCCGAAACCATGGCCAACCGGAACATCAGCGCCCTGTTTCTCAAATCCGAAACGGGCGAAGTCGTCGGGGTGGTGACCGAACGGGACCTGACCCGCAGGGTCCTGGCCACCGGCTGCGACGTTCACCGGCCGGTGTCGGACATCATGAACTCGCCGGTGCCGACGGTGTCGGAGTTTTCGTTGATCTTCGAAGCGCTGATGACCATGATGGAAAACGACATAAAGCACCTGGCGGTGACGGATGTGGACGACCAGGTGGTCGGAATCTTGACCTACCGGGACCTGATCGCCGCTCGGGGGCAGTCGCCGGTCGTATTGATCCGTGAGATCACCCGCGCCACCGACATCGAAGACATCGTCGCCGGACACAATCAGCTGCCGTCGATGATCAGCAACCTGATCTCCGGGGGGGCCAATGCCCACGATGTGACCCAGGTCATCACCACCCTTTCCGATGCGATCCTCCACAAGATCATGGCCTTCACCCTCGACCAGCTCGGGACCCCGCCGGCACGCTTCGTCTTCATGATCTTGGGCAGCGAGGGACGCAGCGAACAGACGCTCAAGACCGATCAGGACAACGCCATCGTTTTCGAAGACGTGCCGAAGTCCGAGGAAGCGGCGGTGCGGGAATATTTTTTGAAGTTCGGCGAGGTTGCCTGCGGCATGTTGAACCGGGCCGGCTACGACTACTGCACCGGCGGGGTGATGGCCAAGAATCCCAAATGGTGCCAGCCGCTGGCCGCCTGGAAATCCTATTTCTCCAGCTGGATTCGGGCCGCAGAAGCCGAAGATCTTCTCCAGGCCAGCATTTTCTTCGATTTTCGTGGAGGCTACGGCGATTTCGAGCTGATCGATGACCTTCGCCGGCACCTGTTTGCCTCCCTGGAGGGATGGGTCGGGTTTTTCCGCCACCTGACCGAAAATGCCCTCTACTTCAAACCGCCCATCGGGTTTCTGCGCAACTTCGTGGTTGAATCCAAAGGCGAACACCGGGACAAGTTCGACATCAAGTCGGCCATGACGCCGGTCGTCGATTTTGCCCGCATCTATGCACTGCGCAACAGGATCGAGGAGACCAACACGCTGGAGCGGCTGGCCGTGCTGCGCCGAAAGGAGAAGCTGCCCCAGAAAGAATACGACGAACTGGAAAAGGCTTACAGCTTCATGATGCAGCTTCGTTTCGTCCGCCAGATCGAGGCGATCGTCGAAGAAAAAAGCAAACCTGACAACTATATCAACCCCAAAGACCTGACCCGCATCGAGCAAAAGATGCTAAAGGAGATCTTCCTGCGCGTCGGCCAGTTCCAGAGCAAGCTGGAGTTCGAGTTCATCGGCATGGTATAGGACGGCGTCGACCCGGGCCTTGAACTTCGGCCCGATCGGAGCCCCGCCGCCGGCCGCGCCGGGATGCAATCTTTCGGGTTCAAGATCGATCGTTTCGGAAAAAGCCCGGGTATCCCCTTTTTGTCATTCCCGCGAAGGCGGGAATCCAGTCATTTCAATCCGCTACGGGCCCCCGCGTTTGCGGGGGGACAGATTCCGGACCCTTCACGAACGCATCGATCTTTCCACCGCCTGGAGAACGGCCTGTCGAAAGCCATGACTAAGCGCATCGAACCCGCCATGCACACCGCCGAGCACATCCTCAACCGGACCATGGTCCGGCTGTTCGGCTGCGGCCGGGCCTTTTCGGCCCATATCGAAAAGAAAAAGTCCAAGTGCGACTATCGGTTCGACCGTGCGCTGAGCGAAGGCGAGATCTCCCGGATCGAACGGGAGGTCAACGCCCGGATCGATGCGAATCTGCCGGTGACCGAAACCTTCCTGGATCGGGAGGCCGCCGAAGCCGTCTTCGACCTGGCCCGGCTGCCCGATGCGGCCGGGGACCGGATCCGCGTCGTTTCGGTGGGGGACTACGACGCCTGCCCCTGCATCGGACCTCATGTCCCGTTTACCGGGGATATCGGAAGGTTTCGGATCACCACCACCGATTTTACAGACGGGGTGCTGCGGGTCCGCTTCAAGCTCGACCGAAAAGGATCCCCGGACCGCACCTGAGCCGCGCCCGCCTGAACTTGTCCCCCGTTGCGCTTGCCAACGCTTTTCGCCCGATTATCTTTATAGGATTTCAAAAAAATCTTCCGATCCGTTTCCGGAAACGCCCTTGCTCTGACCCGATCGGCCGAGGTTGACATGCTGACCCCTGAGATTCTGCTGATCATGTTCATCCTGTTGGTATCGGTGGTGCTGCTGGTCTTCGAATGGATTCCGATGGAGGTCACAGCCCTGCTGGCGCTGGGCGCCGTGGCGCTTACGGGGCTGGTGTCACCGGCCGAGGCCCTTTCCGGATTCAGCAGCCCCGCGGTGGTGACGGTCTGGGCCGTGTTTATCCTCAGCGGCGGTCTGACCCAGACCGGCGTTGCCAACGTCATCGGAAAGGTGGTGCTGAAGATGGCCGGCCGACGCGAGGCGGTCATGATCGCGGTCATCATGGCCTCGGCCGGGGTGATGTCCGCGCTCATGAACAATGTGGCGGTGGCTGCGCTGATGCTCCCGGTGGTCATGGACATCGCCCGCCAGACCGATACCGCCCCCTCCCGTCTGCTCATGCCGCTGGCCTACGGTTCCCTGCTGGGCGGTCTGACCACCCAGATCGGAACCCCGCCCAACATCCTGGTCACCGAGGCCCTGCGGGAGGCCTCGCTGACGCCGTTTTCCTTTTTCGATTTCACCCCGGTGGGAGCGGCCATCATGGCCGCCGGCATCGTCTTTATGGTCTTTGTCGGGCGCCACATGCTGCCGGACCGAAACCCGGCGCGGGAAACCTCCGCCGGCGGCGGCGGGGACTGGAAGCAGGCCTACGCTCTCCAGGACCGGCTGTTTCAGATCCGTGTCCCGGCCGAGTCGCCCCTGGTGGGCAAATCGCTTGCCCAGAGCCGGATCGGGTCTGCGCTGGCGCTCAACGTCCTGGGAATCACGCGGGGAGACCAGACCCTGGTGGCGCCGAATGCCTCCGAGCGGCTGGAAGCCGGAGACCTGTTGACCGTCGAAGGCCATCTTTCCGAGATGCGCCGGGTGCAAAACTGGCGGCTTCTCACCCTGGAGCCCGAGACCGTCGACATCGGAGAGATCTATGTCGATGGTGTGGCCACCGCCCGGGTTCGGCTCGCTGCCGCCTCGCCGATGGTGGGAAAGAGCCTCAACACCATGGGCTTCCGGGCGAGATACAAGGTCAACGTCCTGGCCATCGGGCGCGGGGAGACCCTGAGGCGGACCGACCTTCCGGACGTTCCTCTTCAGGCCGGCGACGAACTGCTGGTGGCCGGCCGCCAGCCGGACCTGGATGCCCTTGCCGCTGAAACCGGAACCGAGTCGGTAGCAGCGGTCGACCGGCAAGAGCTGGTGGACCGATATGCGCTCCAGGAACGGCTTCTGGTCATGCAGGTGCCCTTCGACTCGGCGATGGTGGGAAGCACCGTAAAGGAAACCCGGCTGGGCAGCGCCCTGGGCAGCCGCATCTTGGGGATCCTCCGCAAGGAGGGGCCCATCGTCATGCCCGAGCCCTTTGAAAAGCTCAAAGCCGGGGACCGGCTGCTGTTGGAAGGACGAACCTCGGACCTGGAACTTCTCCGGGGCCTGGAACAACTCCAGATCGATGCCGAAAACCGGCCGGATCTGGAGGAGATGATGAGCCGTCACTACGGGCTGGTGGAGGCGATTCTTTCCCCTCACAGCGCCCTTGCGGGAAAAACCCTGCGGCAGCTCGCCTTCCGCGAAAAGTACGGGGTCAACGTGTTGGCCGTCTGGCGGGAGGGGGCCGCCATTTACGAGGACCTTCGGGATGCGGAGCTGAGATTCGGCGACGCACTGCTCCTGTTCGGTCCCGGCGGCAAGCTGAAGATGCTGGGCCAGGAACCGGACTTCATTGTCCTGACCCAAACCGCCCAGGAGCGGCCCCGGCTGGAGAAGGCCAAGCTGGCGGTGGCCATCATGGCCGGTGTCATCCTGCCGGTGGCTTTCGGATGGGTCCCGATCTACATCGCGGCCGTGGTCGGCGCGGCGCTGATGGTGTTGATCGGCGCCCTGACCATGGAGGAAGCCTACCGGGAGATCGAGTGGAAGGCCGTCTTTCTGATCGCCGGCATGCTGCCCCTGGGGATCGCCCTGGACCGAACCGGTGCGGCCCGGCTCATCGCCGAGGCCGTGGTGACCCTGGCCGGGCCTTTCGGACCGCACTCGGTCATGGCCGGCCTGGTGGCCCTGACCTTTTTCGCCACCTGCTTTATCCCCACCGCCGCCCTGGTGGTGCTCATGGCCCCCATCGTCATGAACACCGCCGTCGACCTGGGGATGTCG
>JASFPT010000185.1:0-8103 GCA_050115795.1 Desulfobacterales bacterium | reverse complement strand
TCCGACGAGCTGCCCCGAACCGTTTCCCATCCGCTGTGCCGGGCGACGCCGGCGATCAACTCGCCGTCCCGGCTTCTGCTGATCATCAGGGCCGGATGGTGCGCGGCATAGCGCGAAAAAGGGCAGATCATCGAGAAAAACTGCTGGTGCCATACGCATAGCAGCACCCGGCCGCCGCCCCTTACCCGATCGAGCCATCGACCTTCGTTTTCGAACCGGATGTCGAGCGTGGCGGTATAGCACCGCACCATAAGGTGCAACAACCGGTGCACCGCAGGAGAAGCAAACGCCCCCCGGTAGATCTTTTTCATCCGATTTTCCCGGTCCATCAGACGCCTCGGCCAACTCGCCGATCCAAGTCCCTTGCCTGCGGCTGCACCCCGAAGCGAACCGCCGCCCTGCCGATCCGGTGAGCAGCCACCGGGCCGGCCGTCGGGGAAAAGGCGCTGCCGCAGAAAAGGAGTATGGCGGTGATCGGCTCCGGCTTCAAGGGTTTTTCTCCCCCGGAAATTGAACCCCCATCGGGCCGATGAGCGGTGTCGGCCGATGCAGAGGCGGGAGACTGCTGGGCCCCCTTCCCATGGCCGGCTTCCAAACGGCCGTCAGTTTCTTCCGATGGCCGATTGAATGCGGACGAATTCGCCGACATTGTCCATGGTCAAAAGCCCTACCAGTTGCCCCTCTTTTACTACAGGGATCGTGTGGCAGTTGCAATCGTTGAGCTTCACAAAAGCCGTTTCGAGCATGTCCAGGGAATCCACGGCGACAAACCGCTTCTGCATGGTGTCTGCAACGGTTTCGTCTCCACGATGCCGGGCCAGAGCGGCCAGCAGGTCGGACTGGGTCAAGATTCCCACGATGCGGCCGTTGTCGGCGACCGGGAAATCCTTTTGGGCTCCTGCCAGGGTCAGGTCCGTCGCCCGGGACAGGGGGTCGTCGGGCCGCAGGATCTCAAAATCCGTCACCATGGCCTTCTGTACCGGAATGCCGCCCACGGCCGACTGCATCTGGGCCATGCCGGCTTCCTGGGCTGCGCCGATCCAGACAAACAGGGCAATGAACAGCAGCATGGGATTGAAGAAGAGTCCTGCAAAACCAAAGAGGATCGCCATTGCCTGTCCGATGCCGGCCGCCGTCTGGGTGGCCGCCGCATGCCCCCTGCGGGTCGCCAGAAGGGCCCGCAGGGCCCGGCCGCCATCCATGGGAAAAGCGGGCAGCATGTTGAACAGTGCGAGAAACAGGTTGACGAACATCAGCCGCTCGAGCATGGGGCCGACCGTTATGGTGAGTCGTTCCAGGGGCTGCATGGCGGCGGTCGCCGTGAGCCAGACAAACAGCAAGGCGGCGATGATCAGATTGACGGCCGGCCCGGCCAGGGCCACCCACAGCTCCTGGAGAGGTTGGGTCGGCAGCCGCTCCAGGCGGGCTACACCGCCAATGGGAAGCAGGATGATGTCCCGGGTGGCGATGCCGTACCGCCGCGCCGTCAGCGCATGGCCGTATTCGTGAAGGGTGACGCAGGCAAAGATCGCCAGAACGAAAAGGACCCCCGAAAACGCTGCGGAAAGGCTTTGCCCCTGTTGCCAGTGAAGCCAGCCGATCCACGCCAGAAAAAGCAAAAACGTGGTGTGCAGGTACACCTTGATGCCGGCAAACCGCCCGATCCGTATCGACCATTTCATGGTAGAGCCCCCCGTTTACATGGATGACGTTTTTCGCGGATCCGAAAGGCGGGACCCGGTCGGGTACATGTTGACCCCCTTGCTGGAAAGATAAGGCATTGGGCTGGAAAGGTGATGGGTGATCATTGGGTGCCAAATAGTAGGAAATTACCTCTCATTGTTGTTTGCAACCGGTGGAATATCAGCAAGTTGGTTCCTCCGCGGCCCAGGGAGGCACAAATGCCGAAAGGAGGAAAAGGCCGGCCGACTTCTTGACCCGCCGGGGTTTGTCCCCATCTTACAATTAACGAAGAAAAACGAACTTTTCAAAAGGAGGGGTTGCAATGATCGGAATGTTGCTTTCAATGGCTCTGTTGTACGTGGCGTTTTCCCGCTGCACCCGCCTGGCTCCTTCCGGTTCTCTCTGCCGGCTGTAAGCCGTGGTGCGGCGTGTTTTCATACCCGGGGCGGTGCCTTGAAGGCGCCGCCTTTTTTTTGGGCGGGCGCACTGGGTTGAAGCGCGTCGGTTCGCCGCTTGATCAGGGGCTGCGGCCCCTCATGACAGTGAACTTTCAATTGGAATTTCTCTGCCCTGCTGTGCTATGAAAGCGGGGTTGCGCCTTCCGGCCTTGTGCCCCGCGATTTTCGATGGAGCGTTTCATGAGCGACAAATCAGTCCGCAACGAGTGCGCCGACCCGACCCAGCAATTGACCGTCGATATTCCTTGCCGGCTTGCCGAGCGGATCGAGGCTTACGCAAGGCAGACCGGCACGAGCATGACCCAGGTGATGATCGAAGCGCTGGACGGATTTCTGCGCGAAAAGATGCGGCTGGAATAACGCTTCATCCCCGTCCATTGACGCAGCGGTGCGATGCCGACTACCGGCAAGTCCGATGCGTCGATAGCCCTGGCCACCACCCCCAAAAGGGCAATCTGACCTTCGGCAAGGTTGCCGATGCCGGGCGAGCCCCTTTACACTCCGCCATGTGCGTGCTCTGGGATTTGTCCGAAGCCAACCGGTCCCGTCTTCTTTACCCCGGCTGAAAAGTTTGCCGCTCTGTCGATCGAGCTTCCCCAAAATGAGCCAACGCACCGGCCCCCAATCGGATCGCCCGATCTGTCGTCCTGCCGGGTCGCAAAGGGAGATCCAGATCCTGGTGAGCCTTGCGGGCGCCGGTTCGGCTTAAAAGACGATGGCGGTCAAATCGTGCGATGAGGCCCTGGCAAGGCTCTTTCAGCCGGCATCCGAGGACGGCCAGGCGCTGGCTACTTTTTCAGCGTTTCGGCCAGAAACGCCGTAAAGCGCGCCCAGGATTTTTTGTCCGCGTCGTGCCGGTAGCGGTCGCCGCCCCAGACGGTGAAGGCATGGGGGGCGCCGCCGTAAGTGATCATCTCGTGGCGCACGCCGGCTGCTTCCAGTTCTTCGGCCAGGGTTGCGAACTGATCCATGGTGATCGCGGTGTCCGCCGTTCCATGCATGACCAGGATATTTCCCCGGGTCCTGCTGTAGTCCTGCCCTTCGGGCGTTTTGAGCCCGCCGTGAAAGGTGGCAAAGCCTTTCAGATCCGCCCCGGCGCGGGCCAGCTCGAGCACCGCCGCACCGCCGAAACAGTAGCCCATGGCTACCCCGTTTTTCGTGTCGGCCCCCCGCTTTTCGGCTTCTGTCAAGGCCCCGATCATCAGCTTCCGCATTTTTTCCCGATCCTTGTAAAGCTCGCCGGTGTGCTGGCGCTTGTCCTTGACCTCGGTGGGCCGGATGCCGGCCCCGAACAGGTCTGCGGCAAACACCGCGTACCCGAGATCCGCCAGCATGTCGGCGCGCTTGACCTCGTAGTCGGTCAGTCCGTCCCAGTCATGGATCAGGAGCACGAGCGGTGCGCCGGCAGACGGGCTCACGTAATATCCCTCATAGGGCTGGCCTTCGACCTCGTAGGTCACCGAAGTGCCCGCAGCTCCGAAGGCGGCGGCAGGACCTGCCAATAACAGCATCGCAGCGATAAAAGCTGTAATATGCTTCATCTGTATTCTCCTGTTTCATATTTCAAAAAATTCGAGTTTCAGGGCTTTACCGGGAGTCAGGTGCCGGATGCCCGCAGAACGGTGGCCGCTCTCCGAGCCAAGTACCTTACCATAATGCTATCGCTGGCCATGTCGAGCGGCCGAGTCGGCTGAAGTCGATCGCGAGGGGATGACGGGTTCCTCTGGGCCGACAGACGAGGCCGATCATCCCCCCTGAGGCCGCGGGCTTTTCGGCTGTTGCATTCCACACAGATGGACCCCATTTTTCCCGAGTGCAGGATGGTGCAGCAGCCGCGCCGATTTTCCGGTGCGACAAGAATGCACCAAATCCAAACGAGGGCGCTCGATGCGCAATTCCTGGTTAAAACCGACGGTAAGGGTCGAGTTCGGACGATCGTGACCTTGCAATCTCGGTGGAAAAAGGAAAAAGTGCCCGTACGGACGGTAAAAGCAGTCCACCGGCGCATGTTCGTCGAACGACCCGATGCCCGCCGGACTTTGACAACGCTGCCGACCGAACCCATCATGGGGTGACCCGAAATACGACGAAAGGCCTGAACATGAGTTTTCGACATCTTTCGTATCGAATCACAGCCGCCTTTTTCAGCTTCGCCGCTGTCTGGATGGGGTTTCACGCTGACGGCCAAGCCGCACCCAAACCGGACCTCTGGCCACGCTGGGAAGCCCACGATCCGTCGAGCAGGGCCTTGGTCGACCATTCCAAGTGGGGTCTGTTTCTGGAACGGTACCTCGTCACCGGGTCCTCCTCTGGAATCAACCGGGTTCGGTATGCAGGGGTGACGCCGGAGGACCGGCAGCTGCTCGAAACCTACCTGGCCGAGCTTCAGGCCGTGCGGGTCACGAGCCTGACACGTGCAGAACAGAAAGCCTACTGGATCAACCTTTACAATTCGTTGACGATCAAGGTCATTCTGGATCACTATCCCGTTGAAAGCATCACCGATATCGACATCTCGCCGGGGCTTTTTTCCAACGGCCCCTGGAAGGCCAAGCTGGTGCAGGTGGAAGGAGAAAAGATCTCTCTGGACGACATCGAGCACCGGATTCTTCGCCCCATATGGAAAGACAACCGGATCCATTATGCCGTCAATTGCGCCAGCATCGGCTGCCCCAACCTCCAGAGTGAACCGTTTACGGCCGAAAACACGGAAAGACTGCTGGAAAAGGGTGCCCGCGAATACATCCGCCATCCCAGAGGCGCCCGATTCGTCGATGACCGGCGCCTGGTCGCCTCCTCCATCTACGACTGGTTCCAGGTCGATTTCGGTGGATCCGAAGCGGGTGTGCTGCGACACCTTTCCCGCTATGCCGAACCCTCCTCTGCCGATCGTTTGATTCGTTTCCAGGGGAAGATCGACTACGAATACGATTGGCGCCTGAACGAGGCAAAATAGGCGCCATCCATTCTTTTCGCGCACCTTTCGCTTTTCATCCCATCTTCCGGCCAACCGCCCCGACGCGGGCCGGGTGCCGAAGAAGGCAGCCTGTTGCCGGTCCGTTCCGATTGCACTCCAGGACCGTCCGGGGCTGTCTGGCGGGGAGGTGAACGTCCGGGAAAAGAGCGACCGCCCGCCTTCGCATCCGGAATCCCGGCTGCATCGCCTCAATATTCCCCGTAGCGTGCTTTTTGTCGGAACCTATTTGCTTCCCCTTGTTTCCCCTTCTCGAACCGTCGCTTCCAAACCCTGACCCCTCGGACAATCGGCCCGGCGCGGGAGACCTTCCGGAACTGGTGAACCGAAGGGAATTTTTGCGGCGCATGGGTCTTCTGGGCGGCGGCGAACCGGCCATCGTCTGCATGGGCGGCGTTCTGGCCACCGCGGTCTTCGATGCCACCGGCGCCGCTTTGCGGCAGCTGCCGATGACGCCCCAGCGGGTGAAGCAAGCGATGGAAAAGGCAGGCTGACGGCAAAGGGATTTTATGGTTTCCGCGATTGGTCGAGCAAGAAGTGGCAGACCGCGGGGTCGTACTGCTGCTCGCAGAGGATGCGGGCATCCCGCTCTTTTTTGTGGGTATCGTCTCCGATGATCGTGTGCAGCGCCAGCCGCGGCGAATACCGGCTGTTGGGAGTGGTCCTTCCCAGCGCTTCGGCCATGGCCCGGATGTGGTGGGGCCCGGTGCCGCAGCAGGCGCCGATGTAGTCGATGCCCATCTTCTTTGCGTTCACTGCGTAGTCGGCCATCTCGATGCGGGTCAGGGTGAAGGGATCGAGCTGGAGGGGAAAGGCCGTCTCGCCGTTCCATTTCTGGATTTGAAAATA
This sequence comes from Desulfobacterales bacterium, assembly GCA_050115795.1. Taxonomy (GTDB): domain Bacteria; phylum Desulfobacterota; class Desulfobacteria; order Desulfobacterales; family CAFBRK01; genus JAIPEL01. The sequence goes on along the minus strand of JASFPT010000185.1, from coordinate 2,139 downwards.
CGGCCGGTCATCGGAGCAGCGGTAGGCCACCGGCTGGGTCGCCACAAAACAGGAGACGGCGTTTCGCACCCGGGCTGCCAGGGGTAGCATCCGGTCCGGGTCGCGAAAGCAGTTGATCCCCACGATGTCGGCACCAAGGCCTTCCAGCTTTTTGAATGCCTCTTCCAGGCCGACTCCGTCCAGCGTCCGGTCCCGGGACTTGAACCCCAGGGTGATCATGGCCGGCTTTCCCGTTGCCTGGATCGCTTCCAGGGCGATCTTGGCCTCGCCCAGATACTCGATGGTTTCGGCGATGAAAAAGTCGATGGCGTCGGTGTTCTGATAGGCGATCTGCTGGTCGAACTGGCGACGGGTTTCTGCAGTACTGGCCGGGTCCGCCGGATCGTACACCCAGGTGTTGGCCAGGTTGCCGGCCACCAGGCAGCCGTAGGGTCCGGCCGCCTCGGCAGCGATCCGCACCGCAGCGGAATTGATTTCGGCAAGGGCGCCCGCCTTGCCGATGTCCTTCAATTTTTCCTCGTGGGCGTAGTAGGTCAGCGCCTGGAGCACCTGGGATCCGGCGCGGGCAAAGTCTCTTTGCAACTGGAGCAGCGCCTCCGGGTTTTCCACCGACACCTCCGGGGTAAAGGGCCCTGCGCTGACATACCCCCTTCTCTCCAGCTCGAAGATGGCTCCGCCGTCTCCCAATACAACATCTTTTTTCAACAATTCGAGTATCATAGGCTAACTCCTGCGAATGCGATCGATCCGCCGTCCCGGCGGGGCCAATTTCCCTCACCGACAGTAGCATCCGGGGTCTGGGTGTCAACCCTGCACATTTCAGTTTTCCGGGGGTGCAACGGATTGGACAAAAGCGAAGATAAGCGGACGAAAGGATGGGTGTCTTTTGCCCGCAACCCCACTGTGGATCGAGGTTTGCGGGGCAGAGGCACCTGCCGGACGCCGGTCAGCTTGACGGGCCGAATTGGGGGGTGATATGCTCTTTGCATATGAAACTTGGGCAGGGTTCTGGCCCTTTTCAACCCTCACGACAGGAAAGGAGTGCAATTCCGAAAACGGCTCTTGTGACATAACGACCCATGCGGTCGAACTGATCGCCTGACAAAGGCAAATCAGCCGAAAGGCTGAGACGCAAAGCCACTGGCCTACGTTCTGGATCTCCAGAATACGGTAGCAGGGCTGCCGGGCAGAGGCAGCACCTTCGATGGATGCTGTGCTTTGTGCGGCACAAAACCTATCGGAGGTGTGCCATGCATACGTCAGTTGACCATAGGCATCATCAGAAGCGCAGCCTATTTCCCCGCCTGTTGGCAGGAGCGCTCTATTTCCTCCCCATCTTTTTATCTTCTTTCTTGAACGCCCAGGCAGCGTCCGTAACCCTGCAGTGGGACCCCAATGCCGAACCCGATCTGGCCGGATACGCCGTCTATTACAGGACGGGCGCCTCCGGACTCCCTTACGATGGTGCCGGTTTGGATCAGGGGGACTCGGGTGTCCGAATCCCCCTTTCGGGCCTTGAAGACCCGGCAGCGCCACAAATCGCCATGACCGGGCTGGCGTCCGGCCAGACCTACTTTTTCGCGGTCACCGCCTACGACGAAGCGGGACTGGAAAGCGGCTATTCCAACGAGGTTTCTTTTCAAACCGGCGACCCGGCATCGACCTTCGCGGTGGATGCCGCCTGCGGCCCAAACGGGAGCATCACGCCATCGGGGACGGCCGAAGTCTCGGCGGGAGAGAGCCTGACCTTCCAGATCGTGCCTGCCGCGCACTACGCCATCGAAGATGTTCTGGTAGACGGCACATCCGTCGGTCCGGTTTCGACCTACACCTTTTCAGACATCCGGTCGGACCATTCGATCACCGCTTCATTTACTCCTATAATTTATATAATTTCAGCTATTTGTGGTGATAACGGGCTGCTGTCCCCCATTGGCGATGTGCCGGTCGCCGCGGGCGGCAGCCAGAGCTTTGCCATCACCCCGGAGGCGGGTTTCCGGGTTTCGGACGTGCAGGTGGACGGCGTGTCGGTGGGAGCGGTGTCCGGCTACACGTTTTCCGAGGTGACTGCAGACCACACGATCGCGGCGGCATTTTCAGCCGAGACGGTGACGATCACGGCCACGGCCGGCGCCGGCG
>JASFPT010000184.1:0-8248 GCA_050115795.1 Desulfobacterales bacterium | reverse complement strand
TTGGGCGTGGGAATAGGGGCCGATGTGGAGCTGGTAGACCCACAGCTCGCCGTTGACGATCCGGGCGTAGGCGTCCTTGAGGTTGGCCCGGCCCTGGCGAAGCGCCTTGACCTCGGTGCCCACCAGCACCATGCCGGCCTCGAATTCCTCCTCGATAAAGTACTCGAACCGGGCCTTCTTGTTTTCGGTCACCGGCTTGATGTGCGCCTTTGCCATAAGATCAAGGTTCCAGGTTCAACGTTGGCCAGCTGCGCGGGGTTCCAGGTTCAAGGTTCAAAAAAAGCCGCCCCCCGCGATCAAATTCTAATTTCTAAATTCTCAATTCGAAATCCTCGATGCCGGCTTTTCTACCGGCCTCCCGCGTACAGTCGCTCGGAGAAAAGCTCACCGTAGGTGGACCGCAGGAGGTTCATCACGTCCTGGGCGGTCCGCTGCTGGAGCACCGTCTCCAAAAAGGGCTTGCATTTTTCGGCATTCAGGGACCGGATCACCCGCTTGACCGCCGGGATCGACTGCGGGTTCATGCTCAACTCGTCCAGGCCCAGGGCCAGCAGAATCGGTGCGTGAATCGGGTCTGCGGCCATCTCCCCGCACATGTAGGTTTGGATGCCGTGCTGCCGCCCCGTCTCGGTCACCTGCCGGATCATCCGGAGCAGGGCGGGGTGAAGCGGGCTGAACAGGTGGGCAACCTCCTGGTTTCCCCGGTCGATGGCCAGCGAATATTGGATCAGGTCGTTTGTTCCAATGCTGAAAAAGTCCGCCTCCTCGGCCAGGTAGTCGGCAAGCACCACCGCCGAAGGCACCTCGATCATGATGCCGACCGCCACCTCGGTGTTGTGGGCAACCCCTTCTTTTTCCAGGCTCCGGGCGGCTTCTTTGATGAGTTGCCGGGCTTCCCGGAGTTCATCTACCCCGGAGATCATCGGCAGCAGGATCCTCACGTGGCCGAAGGCGGCCGCCCGAAGAATGGCCCGAAGCTGGGTGTTGAAGATATCCGGCCGCTTGAGGCAATAGCGGATCGCCCTCAGCCCCAGGGCCGGATTTTCTTCCGGCCGTTGGGAGGCGGCATAATTGAGGGCCTTGTCACCGTTGATGTCCAGGGTCCGGATGGTGACCGGACGGGGGGCCATGACCTCCACCACATCCCGGTACTTGTCGAAGAGCTCTTCTTCGGTGGGAAACTGGTTCCGGCTCAGGTACCCGAACTCGGTCCGGTACAGTCCGATCCCTTCGCCGCCGTTGTCGAGCACCGAAACCACCTCTTCGGGCAGCTCGATGTTGCCCATGACCTGGATTCGGACGCCGTCTTCGGTCCGGGCCGGCATGTGGCTGTCCCGGGTGATGACCTTCCGAAAGGTTTCGAACTGGGCCTGCCGCTCCTGGTAGTCGATCAGGGTGTCGTCCTTGGGCCGAAGGATCACCGTCCCTTCGTTGCCGTCGACGATGATGATGTCATCGTTGCGGATCCGGCGGGTCGCATTTCCCACGCCCAAAACGGCCGGAATCTCCAGGGTCCGGGCGATGATGCTCGTGTGGGACGTCTTGCCCCCACGGTCGGTGACAAACCCCATGATCCGCTCGAGCTGGATCTGGCTGGTCTCGGCCGGGGAAAGGTCGTGGGCCACGAGAATGACCCGCTTGTTGATGGAACGAATGTCGACCTGCCGGGCGCCGACCAGATTGCGCAGAATCCGGTCCGACACCTGAACGATGTCTTCGGCCCGCTGCCGCAGATAGGGGTCGGTCATCTCCCGGAAAATCCGCTTCAGCCCGGAGACAGCCTTTTTCAAGGCCCACTCGGCGTTGATTTTCTCCTCGTCGATGATCTCGATGGCCCGGGCATAGAGCATCTTGTCCTTGAGAAGCACCACGTGGGTTTCCAGAATGTCGGCGTGCTGTCGGAACTCTTCGGGGGTATCGGTGATGATGGCGTGAAGCTCTTCTTTCGCCTTCTGGACGGCGGCCTTGAAGCGTTTTTTTTCCTTGGCCAGGTCCTTTGACGCCACGGTATAGCGTTGGACCACATCCACGCCTTCCCTGTCGACGAGATAGGCCTTGCCGATGCAGATGCCCGGTGATCCGCCGATTCCCTTCAGAACGATTTCGTTGGTTTCCGTGTCCGACATTTATAGTGCAATCCAGGGGTTATTCTTCGAACCCGTCATTTACGAGTTCCACAATGGCTTCGAGAATGTCACGATCGGAGGGATCGTCCACGAAGATCGTCAAGGAGCTACCCTTGGGGCAGGCCAGGGATAGGATGTCGATGACGCTCGAGGCGTCGGCCGGGTCGTCTCCCGCGGAGATCCAGACGGTCGAACGGGCTTTTTGGGCCAGTTTGGCGATTTTGGCGGCCGCCCGAGCATGAAGACCGAGTTCATTTACGATCTTTACCTGTCGTGTCAGATCAGTCAACGATTTCCTGCCGCTGCCTCTGGATGATACCAATTAAAAACCAAATTATCTAACAAGGCGAATCGGGTTTGTCAAACCACAAGTCGGTTTCGGCCGCCGATTGTCCCAGCCCCAAAAGTCTATTGTAAATCTTTAGGATTATTCATATAATCAATTCATGGGAAACAGTGAGAACGGACAAAGAAGCGGTCCGGTCACGATCCTGGGCAGAGACGGGTGCCCGTTCACCCGGGCGGCCCGGGAATCCTATGCCGCCCAGGGGCGGCGCGTCGATTACCACAGCGTTCGCGCCGACCCGGAGGCAAAAAAAAAGATGCTGGCCGCAGCCGGCGGCGCCGCCCGGGTGCCGGTGATCATCGACGGCGATTCGGTGGTGGTCGGCTGGCAAGGCAAGTGGTGAAGCGCGTAGTTTTCCGGCGGGACGCCGGAAAACAGTTGAGTGGTTGAATGGTTGATTCGGCAAATCGGGACGCCGGCAGCCCAACATTTCCGACTGAACCCATCAACCCATTGCCCAATTCATGCCGGACCCATCAACCCATCAACCCATCGGTTAAACCGGAGCGGAGCGACGCCCATGGAACGGCAGTTCGTCATCGACGAGTTCAAGCTCGAGGAATCCTGGCGGATTTTCAAGATCATCGGCGAGTTCGTCAGCGGGGTCGACACCCTGCACGACCTCGGGCCGGCTGTCAGTCTGTTCGGCTCGGCCCGCATCCACTCCGGCGATCCGGTCTACCAGCAGGCCGAAGCGTTGGCCGGCATGTTCGCCAAGGCCGGCTTTGCCGTGATCACCGGCGGCGGCGGTGGTGTGATGGAGGCGGCCAACAAGGGGGCTGCCGCAGCCGGCGGAACTTCGGTGGGATTGAACATCTCCCTGCCGTTCGAGCAAAAGCCGAACGACTATGCCAACATTCTCATCGAGTTCAACTACTTTTTCATCCGCAAGGTGATGTTCATCAAATATGCCCAGGCCTACATCGTTCTGCCGGGCGGATTCGGGACATTGGACGAGATGTTCGAAGCCGTGACCCTCATCCAAACCCAGCGCATCAAACCGTTTCCGGTGATCCTGGTCGGTTCCGACTACTGGTCCGGCCTCAAACAATGGCTGGAAAGACGCCTCCGGGACGAAAGACGGGTTTCCCCCGGCGATCTGGACATCCTCCAGGTCATGGACGATCCGGAGGAGATCGTCGCCGCCGTGAAAAAGGTCGTGATTTTCTGATGACAGGAGGCGCCGAAAAAGAGGGGATCTCGGCCAGTTTTCCCAGCGAAGCGGAATACCGGCGGCTCCGTCGCCAGAACACCTATCTGGGAGCGCTGCACGAGACCGCGGTCAAGCTGCTGGAAAGGCTCGAGGAAGAGGAACTGCTGGAAGCGATTCTCCAGCGGGCCGCGGAGATGACGGGCACCGAGCACGGGTTTATCTACCTGCTCGATGAAGACGGGCAGCGAATGCGGATGCGGGTGGTTCGCGGGTTTTTCAGCACCCAGCTCGGCCTTCAGGTCAAACTGGGTGAGGGCCTCGGCGGCAAGGTCTGGCAGTGCGAGGGGCCGGTGATCGTGGACCGCTATCGCGACTGGCAAGGGCGGCTTCCCGACAGCAGCCTCGACCCGCTCCTCTCGGTGGTGGGAATTCCGCTCAAATCCGATGCGGGGGTATTGGGCGTCATCGGATTGGGAAGCGTGGCCTCCGGCAAGCGTTTCGACGAAGAAGACGTAATCGTGCTGAGCCGCTTTGCGGCCCTTGCCCTGATGGCCCTGGACAAGGCGCGGCTTTATGCGGACGTCAGGCGGGAGTTGGCCGAGCGCCGAAAGGCCGAGGCCATCCTGCGAAAAAGCGAAGAGCGCTACAAGAGCCTGCTCGAATCCTCCCCCGATCCGGTGGTCGTATACGACATGGAGGGGCGCGCCAACTACGTCAACCCCGCCTTCGAACAGACCTTCGGCATGTCCCGGCAGGACCTGCTCGGCAAAAAGATCGACTTTGTTCCGGCAGAAGACTGGCCCGATACCGAACGGGCCATCGAGCGGATGCTGGCGGGCCAGAAGATCCAAAACTTCGAAACCCGCCGGAGGACGAAAGACGGCCGCGTGCTCGACGTCCAGCTCTCCTCCACCCTGTATATGGACCGGGAGGGCATCCCCGAGGGCAACATCGTGATTTTGAGGGATGTCACCGCCGCCAAGAAAGTCGAGCAGGAGCTGAAGCAATACCGGCACCACCTGGAGGATCTGGTCCAGGAGAGGACCGCGGCGCTGGGCAAGGAGGTCGAAGAGCGGCGGCGGGTGACCGAAGCGCTTCGCAAACGGGAGCGGGAGCTCAAGGCCCAGTCCCAGCACCTGGAGGAGGTCAACACCGCCCTGAAGGTGCTTCTCCAGCAGCGGGAGCAGGACCGGAAGGAGCTGGCCGGCCACGTGGTAGCCAACGTCAAGGAACTGGTGATGCCCTACGTTCACCGGATCGCCAAAACCCGCCTGACGACCGGCCAGCGGACCCTGCTGCAGATCCTCGAATCGAACCTGGACAATATCATCTCCCCCTTTGTCCGGCGGGTCGGCTCCCGGTACCTGAAGCTGACCCCCATGGAAATCCAGGTGGCCAACCTGGTCCGGGAGGGCAAGACGAACAAGGAGATCGCCGATCTGCTTTGCCTGTCGAAAAACACGATTCTGTTTCACCGACAGAACGTGAGAAGGAAGCTGGGGCTCAAGAACAAGAAGGTGAATCTACGGACGCACTTGCTCTCTTTCGAGGAATGACGTTTGCGGAAGCGAAAACCAGCGGTTGAGGCCACCCAAGCGATTGACGCCGATGCTGGAGACTGGATGCCGGATCAGGTCCGGCATGACGAAATGGTTTCCTTCGGCCGGTTTTTCTCCTGCATCCAGGATCCAGTTCTGCGGCAAAGCCGCGCTTGATAAATTCGCGGAAGCGGATTTAATAGTGGTTCTTTCCCACTATTGTCTCCCTATTAACTCAACTTGACATTGAACTTGTATCGGCTATGCTGAAGCTGGTTTTCTGTAGGCAGTCCCGGGGTTTGATGACCGAAGGGGGCGGCGGCAGGAAAAGGATTGACAACACGGCCAGGACAGCTATAACGTAACTACTCATCTTTTCCGGCGAGGGGTTCCAGGCATTCGATTTTTTAATGGAAAATGAGGCGCTCGTTTTTTTTTCGCTTCTTGACTAAATATAAAAAATTTTGTACCTGCGCTTGTATTTAATGAATGCTGTTCATTAAGCCAGCCCCCACGGCTCCCCGCACCAGCGCCGTCTCCGACCGGCACCAGCAAAAGGAGGACTTCACTATTGGCCGCAGGAACTGAGATTCAGAAAGGGGACGTTCTTCTCGAACTCGACGACGTCCATATGTATTTCGGGAAGGTTGCCGCCCTTTCCGGCGTCAATCTCAAAATCCGAAAAGGGGAAATCCACTCCGTCATCGGTCCCAACGGGGCCGGCAAAACCGTGATGATGAACTGCATCAGCGGATTGTACCGCCCGCAGAAGGGAGTCGTCTCCTACAAGGGCGAGCGGATCAACCATCTCCGGCCCCACCAGCGGGCCAAACTGGGCCTGGCCCGAACCTTTCAGAAGGTGGAAGTCTTCGGCGGTCTGACCGTGCTCGACAACATCCGCCTCGGCCGCCATCTCCACTACAAGTCCGGCATCCTCAGCGGCTCCGTTTACCTGGGAAAAACGAAAAAGGAGGAGATCGAGCACCGGACCTTTATCGAAGAGGAGATCATCGACCTTCTGGAAATCGAGCAGATTCGCCACAAGCCGGTGGGGATGCTTCCCTACGGCCTTCAGAAGCGCGTGGAGCTGGGCCGGGCCCTTGCCCTGGAGCCCGAGGTTCTGATCCTGGACGAACCACTGGCAGGGCTGAACCTGGAAGAGGTGGAGGACATGGCCCGTTTTATCCTCGACATCAACGAGGAGGAGCGGTGGCAGGTGACCTGCCTTCTGGTGGAGCATGACATGGGCGTGGTCATGGACCTGTCGGACCGCGTCTTCGTTTTGAACTTCGGAAACATGATCACCGACGGCAGCCCGGAAGACGTGCAAAACAACCCCGAAGTGATCAAGGCCTACCTGGGTGAAGAGGATCTGTATGCAACAAGAAGATAACGCAATGGCCCGCGGCATCGAAATCACCGACGATCTGACGATTCCGAAGCTGTTTCTGAAAAAGGCGAGCCAATTCGGCGCAGACCGCGTGGCAATGCGCGAAAAGGAGTTCGGCGTCTGGCGCCCGATCACCTGGGCCCAGTACCTGGAAAACGTCAAGTACCTGGCGCTGGGCCTGCTCAAGCTGGGCCTGAAAAAGGGCGACAAGGTCTCGATCATCGGCGACAACCGGCCCGAGGGGCTCTGGGCCGAGATGGCGGCGCTGTGCGCCGGCGGCATCGGCGTGTGGCTCTTTCAGGATTGTCTCATCGACGAGGTCCGCTACATCATCGACCATTCCGACTCCCGGTTTCTCTTCGGCGAGGGGCAGGAGGAGGTCGACAAGGCGCTTTCCATCATCGACGAGTGTCCGAAACTGGAAAAGATCATCTGGGACGATCCCAAGGGGCTGCGCCACTACGACCAGGACTGCCTGATCAGCCTCAAGGAAGTCCAGGAACTGGGCCGGGAACTGGAAAAAGAACAGCCCGGAATTTTCGAAGAACGCATCGCCGAGGGCACCGGCAGTGAAGTGGCGCTGTTGTTCTACACCTCCGGGACCACCTCCCTTCCCAAGGGGGCCCTGCTCTCCCATCACAACATGCTGACCATGGGCAAGGCCCTGATGTCGGTCGACCCCTGCTACGAAACCGACGACTACGTCTCCTACCTGCCGTTTGCCTGGATCGGTGAGCAGATGATGTCGATCTCCTGCGGTCTTCAGATCGGCTATACGATCAACTTCCCGGAGGAGCCGGAAACGGCCCAGGAGAACATCCGCGAGATCGGGCCCCACGTCATGTTCGCCCCGCCCCGAATGTACGAGCAGATGACCCGCACCGTGCAGGTCAAGTACCTGGACGCCTCCTGGACCAAGCGAACGTTCTTCGAACTGAGCACCAAGATCGGCTACCACGTGGCCAATCTGAAATTCGAAAAGAAGCCGGTCCCGGCGCACTGGCAGCTGCTGCAGTGGCTGGCAAGAGTCAGCGTTCAAAACAAGATCCGGGACCACCTGGGCCTTTCCCGCGTCCGAAACGCATACACGGGCGGTGCGGCCATGGGGCCTGACCACTTCCGTTTCTTCCACGCCCTGGGCGTGAACCTGAAGCAGATCTACGGCCAGACCGAGGTCGCCGGGATCTCGGTGGTCCACCGCAGCGGAGACATCAAGTTCGACACGGTGGGCAAGCCGATTCCGGGGACCGACATCAAGATCACCGATGACGGGGAGATCATCACCCGCAGCCCGTCGGTCTTTCTGGGCTATTACAAGAATCCCGAGGCCACCGAAAAGGCGCTGCAGGACGGATGGCTCTACTCCGACGACAAGGGGTTCATCGACGAAGACGGCCACCTGGTGGTCTTCGACCGCACCAAGGATGTCTTCATTTTGAAAGACGGCCAGCCGTTCTCGCCCCAGTACCTGGAGACCCGGCTCAAGTTCAGCCCCTACATCCGGGACGCCTGGGTGCTGGGAAACCAGCGCGACTACGTGGCGGCGGTCATGTGCATCGACTACAACGTGGTGGGCAACTGGGCCGACCAAAAGAAGCTCAACTACACCAGCTACCCGGAGCTTTCCCAGAAACCGGAGGTCTACGATCTGGTGGAAAAGCAGATCCACCAGGCCAACAAGGACCTGCCCGAGTC
>JASFPT010000183.1:0-8270 GCA_050115795.1 Desulfobacterales bacterium | reverse complement strand
CCGGTAGGCAGGCCTTTTGTTCTCCAGGACGGCCAAAGCGCTTTGAACCCGGGCGGTTCTGGTTTCGGTGTCTGTGTGCTCCATGGCGGCATCCCGGAAAACGGCCAGCGCCGGAGGCGCTGGCCGTCACAGATCAGGGTTGAAATACCCGCATACCGAGTACCACGAGGATTTCTCGGCAGCAAGCGGAAGCGAATTGTAAACGTTCAATGGAGAGGGTTGCCCCTCTCCATTTTCAATTAACCGGCCCGCACTCCCTTGCCGAAGGCCTTAAACGGCTTGACCATCCGGCGCAGGGCCACCTGGCGGGTGATGCCGCCGCCGGCCGAGGCCATGGCGTAGCTGTGGTACAGTTTCGGGTCGAAGGCCACCAGATAGATGACCTTTACCTCATCCGGATCGATGAGCATCGCCTTCGGAAAGCGCGAACGAACCGTCTGAAGTCGCTGCCGGGCGAGGGATAGGATCTCCTCCCGGTCGCCGAAGGTCATGGCGCCGGTGGGGCAGGTCTTGACGCAGGCCGGTAGCTGCCCATTTTCCACGCGGTCCTGGCACATGTCGCATTTGGCCAGAAGCCCGTTGGGCCCTTTGCGGGGGATGTTATAGGGGCAGGCGTCGATGATTTCCTGGGCGTCGTAAAGGTTGCGGGTATTGGCGGTATAGATCACCGCGCCGGTGGCCGAATCGGTGAAGATGGCCTTCGGGTCGTCGGCCGCCGCTTCGCAAGGGGCGTCGATGCAGTGACGGCACTGCTCCGCAAAGAAGAGCCACTGGAGTTTGCCGTCGATCTCCTCTTCTTTCATCCGAACCAGTTTGTAGGTGTCAAAGGAGAGATCCTGGGGATTCTGATAAGAGCCGACGTTTTGGGTCTTTTCAGCCGGCAGGTTGTGCCACTGCTTGCAGGCCACCTGGCATCCCCGGCAGCCGGTGCACAGGGTGGTGTCGATCAGAAATGCTTTGCTCATGTCGGATCACCTCCTTCCTATAGCTTGACCACGTTGACCATGAAGGCCTTGGTTTCCGGAATCCGGGTATTCGGATCGCCCGTTGACGGGGTGAGCAGGTTGGCGCTGTCTTCCACCGATGTCTCCGGCCACCGCCACCCATAGTGCCACGGAATGCCCACCTGGTGGATGGTGGCGCCGGCGATCTGAAACGGTTTGAATCGTTTGGTGACGATTGCCGTGCACTCGAGGCTTCCCCGGGCGGAGACGACCTTCACCCGCTCACCGCCCGTGATCCCTTTGAGACCGGCCAACTCTTCGCTCATTTCCACAAAGACCTGGGGCTGCAATTCCAGCAGGTACGGCTGGTATCGGGTCATCAGCCCGGTCTGCCAGTGTTCCGACACCCGGTAGGTGGATGCCACATAGGGGTACCGCGGGTCGCAGGTGGCAAAGGCGTCGGCTTTTGTTTCGTAGATCGGCGCCACCGGATTCAGGAGCTGGTCGTTGAGCAGGTTCCTGTCCACCGGGCACTCCAGCGGCTCGTAATGCTCGGGAAACGGTCCGTCGGCAAGACCCGGACCGAAGATCTGGCCGTGGCCGTGTTTTCGCATGATAAACGGGTACTTGCTCTTCGGATTCGGGGTTCCGTCGGCGTTTTCCAGCGGGGGCCAGCCGCCGTCGGGCACATCCCCTTCCCAGCCCGAGCCGGTCCATCGGATGACCCACTGTTCCTTGTCCCAGGGCTGACCCTTGGGGTCGACCGAAGCCCGGTTGTAAATGATGCGGCGGTTGACCGGCCAGCACCAGGAAAACTCCGGGTAAAGGCCGATGCCGTTGGCCGCGTCCTTGTTGCTTCTGCGGGCGGCCATGTTCCCCTTTTCGGTGTAGCTGTTGCAGTAGAGCCAGTTGCCCGAAGAGGTCGATCCGTCGCTTTGCAAAAAGGCGAAGCTGGGGACCAGGGTTCCTTTGGCGTAGGTCTTGCCCTTGATGGTCACGTCCTGGAGGAAATATCCGTTGATCTCCTTGGCGACCTTGTGCGGGTCGTAGGCGCCGCCGGTCGTGTAGTCCCACTTCAGTTTCAGAAGCGGGGTGGGGAAAACCCCCCCTTTTTCGCGATAGATCTCTTTGATCTTTTCGCCCAGGGCCAGGATGATGTCGCCGTCCGGGCGACTGTTGCCCAGCGGCTTGGGGCCCTGGTACCGCCACTGCATCCACCGCCCGCTGTTGGTGATGCTGCCTTCCTTTTCCACCGAAACGGCAGCCGGCAGCATGAAGACCTCGGTCTTGATGAGCGTCGGGTTTTGCCCCGGTCCTTTCCAGAAAGACCCGGTCTCGTTATCAAATAGGTTGACATTGACCATCCAATCGAGCTGCGACAGCGCCTCCCGTACTTTGTTGGCGTTTGCTCCGCTGCAGGCCGGGTTCTGGCCCCACGCGAAAAAGCCCGCAAAGTTTCCCTTGTACATCTCATCGAACAGATCGAGCCAGGAGTAGGCCTTGCCGTCGTCGACCTTCGGGAGCCACTGGTAGCCGAACTCATTGTCGGCCGTGGCCTCATCGCCGAAAAAGGACTTGAGCAGGCTGACCGAATATTTGGGATAGTTTTGCCACCAGTTGGCGCTGAGCGGATCCTTGCTGCTGGGGGTCCACTTTTCATTGTAGACCGCCAGCGACGTGTTGGAGGCCCGGGGGGTCTTCAGGTAGCCGGGCCAGATGTGCCACAGCAGGCAATGATCCGTGGAGCCCTGGACGTTCGATTCGCCGCGCAGGGCGTTGACCCCGCCGCCGGCCACGCCCATGTTGCCCAGCAGAAGCTGAATCATGGCCATGGTTCGGATGTTCTGCACGCCGACGGTGTGCTGGGTCCACCCCATGGCGTACATGATGGTCCCGGCCTTGCCGAGCGCCCCCGTGGCGGAATAGGTCTTGTAGATCTCGGCCAGCTTCTCTTCCGGGGTACCGGTGATTTTCGACACCGTTTTGATGTCGTAGCGCTTGTAATGCTTTTTCAGCAGCTGAAAGACACAGTTTCGGTCCTTCATGCTGCGGTCCATTTTCGGTACGCCGTTTTTGTCCATCTGAAACGCCCAGGCGGACTTGTCGTAGCTGCGCTTCTTCGGATCGTAGCCGGCAAACAGGCCGTCTTTGAACCCAAATTTTTTGTTCACCAGAAAGGGCGCGTTCGTATACTGGGCGACATACTGTTCCTGGTACAATCCCTCTTCGAGGATGTATTTGATCATCCCACCGAGAAAGGCGATGTCGGTGCCCGATCTCAAGGGGGCGTAGATGTCCGCCTTGGCCGAGGTACGGGTGAACCGGGGATCGACGCTGATCAGCTTGGCGCCGGCCTGTCGGGCCTTTTCGACGTACAGAAAGGATATGGGATGGTTTTCGGCAGCGTTGCTGCCCATGATCAGAATGCAATCACTGTTTCCAATGTCGATCCAGTGATTGGTCATCGCGCCGCGTCCGAACGACTCTGCCAGAGCCGCAACCGTGGCGCTGTGTCAGATACGGGCCTGATGTTCGATGTAGGTCAGACCGAGGGCCCGCATCAGGGCCTGGTAGATCCAGCACTCTTCATTGTCCAGGGCAGCGCTTCCCACCGATGCGATGCCGCCGGTGCGGTTGACCACCTGACCTTTTGCATTTTCGTGTTCGAAGGTGGCATCCCGGGTGGCCTTGACCCGTTTGGCGATCTCGCTCAGGGCCCAGTCCCAGGAGACCTGCTTCCATTCCCGGCTGTAGGGTGCCCGGTACATCGGTTCGGTGAGCCGGTGCTCGTTTTCCACGAGCTGGGCCAGGGAGGCCCCCTTGGAGCAGAGCGATCCGCGGTTGATCACATGGTCCGGGTCTCCCTCGATGTTGATGACCCGGCCGTCTCCCTTCAGACTCGTGTGAACGATGGCGCCGCAGCCGACCGCGCAGTAACAGCAGATCGTGTTGGTCTCCTTGGCATGGGCCGTTTTGAGCATCTGTGCATGGGCCTTGACCGGAGACAGGTCGAAACCGATTCCGCTTAGGGCCAGCCCGGCAGCCGCGGCTCCTGTGAGCTGCACGAACTGCCTTCGGGTGACATCCATAGACGACCTCCTTTCCTTGGGCGTTAGGGTTGAACGGTTCTGCAGGGGGCGCGGGGCAGGACGGCTGCCGGGCGGAGCCCCAGGCGTGCGGTGGCGGCCTTTGGCAGCGGTCTTCCCGGAGGCGCCGTCTTTTTAATCCCCGGGTGTCAAAGGCAGGCTTTTGCAGTCGACGGTGCCGTCGACTGCAAAAATATATATTTTTAAATGACAAAGGGGAGTTACAAAGAGGTTACAAGGAGGGTTACAGGAAATGGCCGGCGCAGGGAAGACGTCCCAGCGGCAGCGCATCACCCCCGGCGGGACAGCGATCAGGTGCCGTGCTGCAGGCTGCGATAGATGGCGGTGGTTTCCGGGTCGGGTTCAACGCCGATGTCCGAAATCAGGTGGGAACGGAATGCCTCGTAGACTTTCATCGCCGCCGTTCTCATCCCCTGCCGCTGATAGATCTCCATCAGCCGCTGGCAGGCCGGGTCCGATGAGGGATCGACCTGGAGAATCTGCTTGCAACAGTCGGCCGCCTGGTTGAGTCGGTTTTGTACGCCGTACAGATCAGCCATCTTCTGTAGGATCTCCACGTACTGATCCCGCAGGGCCGTCCGTTTCATCTCCACCCATGGCAGATAGGGTTCTTCGGGCAGAAAATCGCCGCCGTAAAGAGCGGCCGCCTCGGCACATCGCGCCAGCAAGGAACTGGCGGACGCGCGGTTCGACATCTTCCGGACTTCCTTGGCTTTGGCCAAAAACGCCTCCACGTCGACGCCGCACAGCTCCCGGTCCAGAGAGACCAGGTTGTCTTTCAGGTGCAGGTAGGCCGATCCGATCTCCCGGCTCAGCCCGGGTTCGAGCACCTTCCGCAGCCGGTGCAAGGTCACCTTGAAGCTCTTTGCGGCGGCGTCTCCGTCGCTGTCGGGCCACAGGTCGTCGATCAGGATATCCTTGGGGATATCCCGGCACCCGTGAACCACGATCGCTTTGAGCAGGAGCTTCGGGCGGTTTCCCGACCACTGCGCATCCTCGATCGGCTCCCGCCCCCCCCTGAAGACCGTTAATCCGCCCAGGGTGACGATGTCGATCCGCGGCAGACGGGAGCGATACAGGGTTCTTCTGATGTCAAGGGGGGCGTTTTTTTCGGATGCCGCCCCGGGTTGGAGCAGCGCTTCCAGCTCGACCCCGGGCATTTTTCTGAATCGGCAGGATAGCAGATGGGCGGCGTATCGGCCTTCAACCCCTTCGGAGCCGGCGATCAGAAGGCAGGCCTGGGCGATGTCCTTTGGTCGGATGACCAGAAAGTGCACGTATTCTTTGTCGGCCGCTGTGGAAAAGCCGATGCTCAGGTGCTCTCTGGCGCGGGCAGGGTCTCCGCCCGCCTGAAAAACGAGACCGAGTCCGATGTGGTTCTCGGCAAGCGCCAGGGGGCTGGCCAGACCGGACAACTGGTCCAGGGCCTGGGACAGGGCCGCCTCGGCAAGGCGCGATTCCCCCAAATGAAGGAGGATCAGGCCCTTCAGTTGGTTGAGGCGAACCCGGTGGATGCTCGCCCCACGGGTCGCCGGAAGCTTGGCGAGGGCTTCTGTGGTCAACCGATGGGCGGATTCGAAATCGTCGGCGTGGTATCGGGTCATTGCCGCAAGCTGCAGCGACAGGGCCAAGTAGTAAGGGTTGTCCGCCAGCACGGCAACGTCAGACAAGTGCTTGCTGCATCGCTCGGCTTCTGAAAAATCCCTCCGATACAGGGCCAGCCGTCCGGCAGTTTCCACAAATGTCGGATACAAAAAGAGAAGCCCGAAGGTTTCGATATCCTCCCGGGATCGTTCCAGGTATTGACGCGCTCGATCGAAATCTCCCCGGTTCATGGCCAGTCGGATGTCAACGATCGATTGCAGCACCCGATATTCGGGGCAGTCGGTAGCGGTTCCAATCCGACCGATCCGTTCCAGCGCCCGGTCGGCTTCGGCAAAGTCTCCGGCCACGGCCAGTCCCAGAACGCTGACGATGGTGGCATTGATCTGCAGCGTGTTGTCTCCGATCTGCAGCGCCAGCAGGTAGGCGTTCTGACAGGCCGAGAGCCCTTTTTGCAGTTCGCCGAGACCGGCGATTCGTCCAAAGCCGATCTGCAGCCAGAGCAGGGACTTGGCGTAAGCGTAAAACGGCTTTTCGCTCCACTTGCGAAGGAGCGCCTCGCTGTGTTGGATCCAGCTCCGCAGTCGGGCCGGGGGGGCCCCGAAAAAAATCCCGGCCTCGATGAGATATGCCAGGCACAGAAGCTGACCGCGGACGTCTTTGCGGGCGTCGAATCGTTCCAGGACCGCCGCAAGCTCATCCAGGGTGCGTTTTCCCCCGGAAATGCGACGGGAAAGCGCACGATACAGCAGCAGCCAGGGATCGCCGGAAACCCGCTCGTCGGGCAATGCGTCGATCCATCGGCCCAGATCGGCGGTGCGGCCCCGAATGGACAGGTCCATTGCGGTCTGCATGATGCCGTCCACCGCCCGTTCGGTCCGTCCGGCGAGGAGGAAAAATTCGACGGCTCTTTCCAATTCCCCGGCATCCCAGAAGATCTCTCCGGTCCGCCCGAGCAATTCTATCTGCTCTGATTCGGGCAAGCGATTCCGGAACAGAAAGGCCAGAAAGTCCCGGAATAGACGGTTGTGCCGATACAGCGTCCCTTTCCGGTGATCCATGACCGGGTGGATGAACAGGTTGCGGCGCGCCAAGTCCTGGAAGATGGCGGCGGCTTCCGGCTCCCCGGCCATCTTTGCCAAAACCGCCGGATCGACCACGTCCAGGACGGAGGACAGGACCAGCAGGTTCCGGACCTTTTCAGGCAGTGTGGCAAACACTTCTTCGGAAAAGTATGGAAGGATTTCCCCCTGGAGCAGTTCGGGTAGACGGACGTCGATCCAGGAGGGACGATCCGATCTGGAGATGCTCTTCAGCCTCTCGGAGATCAGGACCAGGCCTCCGGCCCATCCGCCGGAGATTTTCCATATGCGTTCGACCTTCGCCGGTTCAAGCGCCACGCCGTTTCGGGCCTGAAAAAAGAAGTCGGTTTCATCACGGGTAAACGCGAGATCGTCATTGGTGACGACCGCCAGTTCGCGGTTGACCTTCAGGCGCTGTAGCCTGAAAGGCGGGGTTTCCCGGGAGATCATAAAAAGGCGGGTTCCCGCGGGCAGTGTGGTTCGGAGAAGATCCTCGATGAGGGTGACGGCCGAAGACGCCGGCTGCAGATTCTCAAGCCCGTCGAAAATCACGATCACCGGGAGGGGAAGCCGATCGAAAAGCGCAATCAGTCGCTCCCGGTAGCGGGTGATTCCGGAACGGTCCCCGAGGGAGAGGGTGGGCGCTTTCGTGAAGCCTGACAAGTCCTGGTCCGGAAAGGTGTGCTGGACGCTTTGCACCGCCAGATCATAGAAGTTGGCCGCGTCCGAGTCCTTTTGTTCCAGATGCATCCAGGCGCCTGGCATCCGGCGGGCGCGCAGATAAGATGCGGCAAGGGTTGTCTTGCCCTGGGCGGCCTGTCCCGTGATCAAGGCGTACCGGCATCCGCGGGACAGATCCAGCTGGCGAATCAGCCGGCGGCGCTCGATGATGTCCGTTTCCTCGAGGACCTGGGATGGGTGATCGGTCGGAATGGACATGGATCGCCTCTTCCCTATCCGGGGCCGCATGGTTTGTCGACAACTGCAAAGCAGAACAAATTCATTAATTCAGCTTGCGGGGTTTATCACCCCTTTCGCTCCCTTGATGCCAGGGCCACAAAGCGGGCGAAAAGCGGGGCGCCTTTTCTTTGGGCGGGCAAAGAAAAGTATCAATAAAATAAAAGAATTCTAATAAATTATGCAAAAAGCGAATCCGTGTACTGCGCCCCACGGCACCCGAACCGAGCCAAGGCTGCGATCCCGGAAATGAATCGCCGAAAGTTGACTTGATTAATTCTATCAGAACCATCTCCTTTTTGAAATACGGCACGCGACCCGATGCGCAATCGCGCAAGGGCATGGGCCTTTCGTTTTCAAAAAGATCGTGATCACCGGGTCAATCGAAAAAAAGGGGGGGGGAAATGAGTCGCCCGGGGGAAGTGCCCGGTCACGGATGGCTGGGCGGGCGGCAGCGCCGCAAGATCGATCCGCGATCGGATCGGGGATCGAATCCGAAGCTCCCTGCCGAGCCGCAAGATCCATTACCGATGTCGGTTGGCCGGGCGCCGGGCCGGTTTAGGTGTCCTCTTCCACAT
>JASFPT010000182.1:0-8277 GCA_050115795.1 Desulfobacterales bacterium | reverse complement strand
ACGGAAAATTATGTAAAAATGAAATCATGGACGCTAACCAATATTGTTGGGATGCATATGATAAGCTTAAAAACACTCCGGATGGCAAATGGCTCCCATTATCAAGAAGCTTAGAGAGATATATTCCAGAAGAGTACATCGCTGAAATGAAGGGGATCGCTGACGGTGCAGGTATTGAATATGAAAAGATTCTCTTTTTAAATACTCTTGTAACCATTTCTGAACACAGCAAGTGTTTTGCATTTTCGTTTAGGCAGACTGAATCAAACATTATCACCGTTAGGCAAATTGATATTAGCAATAGAATCCCTTTGTGGAAGAAGATGATCCTATACATCATTAAACCGCAAACAGGATACGCCTTTGCAGCGCTGTTGAATCCTGGGTGGGTTTCCGGCGAAACAGGAATGAATGAAAAGGGGATAACCGTCTCAGAAAATAATATCACTATCAAACAGGATAGATGGGATGTAATGCCCATTGATCAGCTATCGAGAAAACTGCTGCAATATTCAACATCAATTGATGATGTTGGAGCCATTTTAAAAAAGCAAAAATCGTATCCTGCAAGGCTTATTTTTGCCTCAAGTAAAAAAAACGCCTCAATCTTTGAATTTGCCAACCAGGAAATTGCAAGGATCAATATGACAAACGGTTATTTGGCCATGGCCAATCATGCCTGCAACATCCCTTCTAAAAATATTACACTTCATTCCGCGAAAAGACTGGATTTTGCTAATCAGTTCCTTAAGGAAAATTTGGAAGTTATGGACATCGAAAAAGCAATCGAGCTCGTCAGAACGTCCAGAATCTCCTGGCGCTGGAATCCTGTTGTCCACAATCGGCAATCCATTATCTTTTCACCAACGACCCTCGATTTTTGGATTGCGATTCCACCAGAGTCGGACTACGTCCCTGCAAGTTATGGCCCTTATGTCGGATTCAATCTGTTGCAGGAGCTGTATGGCACTGGACATGAACCCAACCCTGCGTCATTTCATGCATACTGATTATGTAAAATCAATAATATAGCAAGGATCTGGCAATGAGTCGTGTTCTGAGCCTATTTCTAACCGCCTTTATTTTCGCTGGATGTTCCCAGCTTCCTTGCAAGCCGCCATCTTACTATAGCCCAGATCCTGGCGCGCCATATACAGCAGAGGAAGTTCGTTCGGTAACGAAAGATGGATACCAGTTGGCGGGCACGCTAACGCTTCCAATCAACTCTCCGCGCCCTTTTCCCGCAGTTGTTCTAATCACCGGCTCGCATCCGCAGAATCGAGATATGGTAGGCTCGATAAGGGATCCAATCGGTCGATACCGTCCGTTCAGACAAATCGCGGATGCTTTGTCAAGCAGAGGGATCGCCGTATTGCGGATGGATGACCGAGGAGTTGGCTGCTCGGAGGGTGGCGATATTGCAAATGCAACGATACCCGAGCGGGCTGATGACATAAAAGCGGGGATCCGCTATCTGAAGAATCGGAATGAGATCGATGCGGAGAGGATTGGACTTCTTGGGATAAGCGAGGGCGGCAACATAGGTCCGATGATTGCCGCTGAAGATCCAACCATTGGCGCTCTCGTTATTATGGCCGGATCAGCTTCAACCGGGAGAGATATTTTAGAGTGGCAGGTCCGACATGATACAGCCCTGATTGAGGGAGTTTCAGATGAAGAACGAAGCCGTATTTTAAAGCAAAGAATGACGGCTGTTGAGAAATGGATCTCCGAAGCCGAATATATGCCATGGCGGAAGTCCTTCGTTGAATACAATCCGCTGCGAACAGCCCATAATGTTCGCTGTCCCGTGTTAATCCTGCACGGGGATCGCGATGCACATGTTCCGGTGGAACATGCTCATTTGTTGGCCAATGAAATGCAAAAGGGCGGCAACAGGGATGTTACGGTGAAAATCTTCGCAGACCACAATCATCTTTTTCTCAAAGATAAGGATGGAAGATTTACCAACAAGCGATATCTAAAATTGTTGGAACACACTAACAGATTGTCAGAGGAATTGTTAACAACGGTTTCTGACTGGATATACAGTCGTCTTGCACCGTAGAAGCCCCTTTTCGTTGGTGAGGAATACGACCGTTAATTCTCGCCCCAAGGCCTTGATGACAGACCGCGGACTACACTCCCTGTTGCCCGTTTACACCTTGGCCTGTTTTCCCATGGTATCTCGTGGGTGCAAAAAAACCAGCAGCTATTTCCCGTTCGCCGACGCGGTGCGCGCCCTTTTGCGGACGGGCTCGGGCCCAAACGGATCCTGATGGACCCGCACGTGCTCCGGCTGGTAGTGGATTATCTGACCGGGACGGTGGAAAATGCAGCCGGCGTCCATGAAGAAACTCGGGTTGGAATGACCGCCGGGCAAATGGGCAGTAGGCAGTAGGCAGTAAACAGTAGGCAGTAAGTAGTAGGTAGTAAGCAGAAAGCAGAAAGCCTTCGCTGGTCTGTTTTCTGCTTACGGCTTACGGCCTATTTCCTACTGCTTACTCTAAACAGGACGTCGATGCTCACGTTCTGCTCTTTACAATCTCTTACTGATCCAGCGGCTCAACCATCTCCCGGATCCGGCCGCTTTCCAGGGCCTCCATGAAATCCTCGGCCAAAATCTCGCTTTTTTCGGCCACCTGCTTCCAGGCCGAAAAGCGCTCGGCGTCCTTTCCGAAGTAGATCTTGAAATCGTCCCGGTCCGGGATCTTTTTCCCCGGAAGGGTTTCGACAAATGCGGCAGAAGGCGCCACCCGGACCACCCGCTCGGAAAAATCCGGATCGGGCTTTCGCCCCCTTTGCTTCTTGTCGAACCAGCCGGGGATGGTCCGGTCCATGTAGTGGGGAAAAAGCACGATCCCGTCTGCAACGTCGAACGGGATGGCCATGTGATAGTCGATGACGCCCCCGTCGCGATAGATGCCGGCCGGGGCGCCGTGAACATTTTTCTGGCCGGTCATCAAAATCGGGATCGATCCGGATGCCAGAAGCGCCGCCGCGAGGTTCTTTTCCGACAGCGGCACCCGGCAAATGCCGAGCCCGTCGCTGCTCCGGAAAAAGGGGGGCGGGTCGGTCGGGTGATGAAACAGGGTGCGGTTGAAAAAGAGGCGCAGCAGCCTGCGGGAGGCGAAGTTTGCGGCAAAGCCGGCCAGCATCCCCGCCGCCTGGACGATTCGGTTTTCGCTGGCCGCAGGCCCCCGGCAGCGCACCGAGAGCAGGTTGAGGCGGAGAACCGGGTGGGTCAGGATCTGTTCCGCTGCGCCGTCGGAAAGTACATGTCGCTGGATGCGCCGGCCCTCCCGGCTGATCTGGGCAGCAGAGGGCTTTCCCTGGTACTGCTGGTGGATGTAGGCCTCCAGGAGCCGGTCGGTGCCTTCGACCGGATTTTGCCGGCAGACGGCGGAAAACCGCCAGGCCCCGATGGATGCGCCGACCAGGTGCACCGGTCGGCGGAGGCCTTCGAGGAAGCGGCCGAACACGAACCGGTCCATGCCGGCGAGCACGAGCCATTTGGGCCCGCCGGCCGCACCGGCCACCGCCCGGACGTCTTCTGCCCGCAACCCCCGCTCTCGGATCAGCGCAAGGGCCTTTTTCCCGGCTCGAATCCGCAAGCTTTCCAACCCCGCCTCCTCCTGAATAAATTTTCAAAGCTCCGTATCAGAGCCGGCGGGGGACATCAAGCCCGACAGGGGCTGCGACCGGCGCCGGCGCCCGGCGCCCCCCTCGCTGGCCGAGCCACACCCCGACGATCACTGCCGCAGCTGCCAGGCATTGGAGCGGATTGAGCGCCTCTCCCAGGAGGGTCCAGCCGAAAACGACTGCAAAGACCGGGACCAGGTTGATAAAGACCGAGGCCCGGGAGGCCGTCAGCCGGCTCATGCCCCAATTGTAGAGGCCGAATGCACCAAGGGTCACGAACGTCCCCAGAAACAGCATGGAGACAAGCACCTGCGGTGTCCAGGCATCGAGGGAACGGAGCAGGCCGGGGGCGCCGGGCAGAAAGAAGACCGCCCCTGCCAGGGTCTGCAGGCCGGTCAGGGTCCAGGGATTGTACCGGGTGGACAGGCGCTTGACCAGGACCATGCTGACCGCCGCACTGGCCATGGCCAGCACCTCGAGGCTGTTTCCCAGCAGGGGATGCTGCGCCCCGCTGCCGGTCCCCTGGAGCAGGGTCAGGGCGGCGACACCGGCAATGGAAATTCCCATGCCGGCAATGGCGCCTCTGGAGATCGCCTCGGAAAGCGACAGCCAGGCCGCAAGGGCGACCATCAGCGGCACCGATGCTGCGATCACCCCGGCCTGGGACGATGTGGTAAACCGCAGCGCGTTGGATTCAAAGAAGAAATAGAGGCAGGGCTGGAACAGGGCCATGGGAAGCAGCAGCTTCCAGTCGCCGGGGCGGTATTCGGAAGGCCACAGCTTGCCGGCAAACGGCGCCAGCAGGAACATGGCGACGATCATCCGGAACCACATCACCGACCAGGGGCCGAGCGCCTGCACCCCGACCCGCATGGCGGAAAAGGAACCGCCCCAGAACAGGGTCGCCACCACGATGGCCGCCACCGGCAGCGCGTCCTTTCCGGCATCGACTTCCTGCCGGTTGGTGTTTTTCTCGTTCAGTCCGAGGTTCACCGGTCTTCTCCTGGCGAAAACAGCGTGTCGTTTTTGCTCGGTCAACCCCCAGCCCCTTTTCCGGGATCGGGGAAAACGGCGCATCAAAACCCCCTGAAGAACGCACGCATCATAGCCATCCCAGCGCCCGTTGCAACCCGTTTCTTGCGGAGACTTGAATCATGGGTCGATAGCCTGTTACAACGTCTCTGGGCTGACGTTTCGCGTCAAGCCCTGCACCTTTTCCTTTCTGGTTTCGCAAACGCGAAACCACCATCAAATCGCGCCAGCGATTTGATCTCGGAGGTTCGCCATGGAATACCTTGCCCGGGATGACCCGGAGCTTTCCAGGCTCGTCTGCGCCGAAGAAGAACGAATCGAAACCACGCTGGATCTGATCGCCGCCGAGAACCATCCGCCCCCCTCGATTCTGGAAGCGCTCGGCTCGGTGTTCACCACCAAGACCATCGAGGGATACCCGGGGGCGCGGTTTCACGCCGGATGCCGCTACGCCGACGCCGTGGAGAATCTGGCTGTGGAGCGGGCCAAATCGCTGTTCGGGGCCGATTACGCCAATGTCCAGCCCCACAGCGGGACGTCGGCCAACCTCGCCGTCTATTTTTCGGTGCTGGACGTGGGAGACCGGGTGCTGGCCATGAGCCTTCCCCACGGCGGCCATCTGTCCCACGGCCACACCGCCTCGATCACCAGCCGCTGCTTTGCTTTCGCCCACTACCCGGTGGACGAAAAAACCGAGCGGATCGACTACGACCTCGTCTCAGAAATGGCCCGGCGTCACCGACCGAAAATGATCGTGGCCGGAGCAAGCGCCTACCCCCGGCAGATCGACTACATGAAAATGGCACGGATCGCGAAAACAGCGGGCGCCTGTCTGATGGTGGACATGGCCCACATTGCGGGACTGGTGGCCGCCGGCGTCATCGAAAGCCCGATCCCCCACAGCGATTTTGTCACGTTCACCTGCTACAAGACGATGATGGGCGCACGAGGAGGCGTGATCCTGGCCCGGCAAGAGTTTGCCGGCAAGATCGACCGGGCCGTCTTTCCCGGAAGCCAGGGAACCAGTCCGGTCAATGTCCTGGCCGCCAAGGCGCTCGCTTTTCGACTGGCCGGCACCCGAGGCTTTGCCCGCATCCAGAAGCGGACCGTGGATAACGCACGGCAGCTGGCCTCCGGTCTTTCTGCCGCCGGCTATCGGATCGTCACCGGCGGCACGGACAACCACCAGGTCATCGTCGACGTCGGGGGAAAAGGGATCTCCGGCGCCGAGGCCGAGTCGGCACTGGAATCCGCCGGCATCGTGGCCAACCGCAACGCGATCCCCTCCGACGCCGCCAAACCGGGAAGGGTCAGCGGCCTGCGGCTGGGCACCGGCGCCGTCGCGGCACGGGGCATGGGCGAAAAGGAGATGATGCGCATCGTGGCCCTGATCCACTCGGCCCTGGAGGGAAGAAACGATCCGCCGCAGTTGGAGAGAATCGCCGGACAGATTCGGTCCCTGTGCGAAGAGTTCCCGGTCTACGAGGGTTCCGAGTCGTGTTTGCTGCGGACATTCGACTGATCGGGTGCGCTCGCACGCCCGCGCACCCGGCGTGTGGTGTGTGGTGTGTGGTGCGTGGTGTGTGGCAGGCGAGGGTGGGGGTACTGATTTGCCGGCCGCCTCCTACCGCCCGCCCGCCGTTTCCCACAAACGACGAACTACGAACAACAAACGATCGAACACTGCCGACATGCTGTCTTTCGCCATGAATTGATGCCGATAAAGGAGGATGTTGAATGCCAAACCTTGCCTTCCAGGACACCTACCCCGACGACGTTTCGCACTGCTACGGATGCGGCCGGCTCAACGCAGCCGGGCATCAGCTCAAAAGCTACTGGGACGGGGAAGAGACCGTCGCCCGCTTTACACCGAAGCCCGAGCACACAGCGATTCCCGGCTACGTGTACGGCGGACTGATTGCCTCGCTGATCGACTGCCATGGGACCGGGACGGCCTCTGCCGCCGCCTACAAAGCCGCCGGCCGGGAGATGGGCTCCGAACCCCCGCTTCGCTTTGTCACCGCCTCGCTGCATGTCGATTTTCTTCGCCCCACACCCTTGGGACCGGAGCTGGAGATCCGCGGAAAGATTCTCGAGGTCAAGGAAAAGAAAGTCGTCGTAGAAGAAAAACTCATCGCAGAAGAAGAGGTCTGCGCGGTGGGCAAGGTGGTGGCCGTGCTCATGCCCGAGGCCATGCTCAGGCGCATGACCGGGAGGTGACCCCCCAAGGAGGCGGCATGACAGAACCCAACGAGGCCCTGCTGTCCCCCTGCGGTCTTTACTGCGGGGTGTGCGCGGTCTTCATCGCGCACCGGGACGGCAACGAGAAGTTCAAACAGGGGCTGGCGAAATTTTACGGCGTCGAACCGGACCAGGTCCGTTGCGAAGGATGCCGGGGGCCGGAAGAGATTCTGTTTTCCTACTGCCGCACGTGCCCGATCCGCTCCTGCGCGACAGAAAAGGGGCTTGACGGCTGTCACCGGTGCGCCGAGTTTCCCTGCGCCCACATCGCCGCCGTCGAACTGCCCGTGGGAAAGCAGGTGATGCTGCGGGCCGTCCCCCGGCGCCGGGAGATCGGCGATAGGCGCTGGGCCAGGGAAGAAGAAGAGCGGTACCGATGCCCGGCGTGCAGCAAGCCGCTTTTTAGAGGCGCCCGCCGCTGCCGGAACTGCGGAACCGACGTCGATCTGGACTGAAAAGCGCTCTACCCGGCGTAGACGGGAATTCCCAGTTCCTCGGCGTTGAGGATGCTCGGTGCGGCCTTGGGCGGATCGCCTTCCAGAAACGGCGCGATGTCGGGCCGTTGCCAGGCCGGATAGCCCATGAGAAGGCCGGCCACGTTGGCCGCGGCCAGGGTGGCCATCCCCTGGCGCGTCCAACGGGTGGCAGATGCGATGTGCGGCACGATCACGGCGTTTTCCAGTTCATCCAGGCCCGGAGCCAGCTTCGGTTCTTCTTCGAAGACGTCCAGGCCGGTCCGGAATCGGGGGTTGCTCCGGCAGTGCGCCACCAGGGCGGCTTCGTCGACGACCGGGCCCCGGCTGGTGTTGACCAGAACGGCATCTTCCTTCATCAACCCCAGGCGCCGGGCGTCGATCAGATGATGGGTCGTCTCGTCCAAAACCGTGTGGATGCTGACGCAGTCGGCTTCCAGCAGCAGGTCTTCGAGGGTTTCGGTCCGCCGGCAGGTGACCGGGGCCTCCCCCCGGGCTTCCAGAAAGCGGGCATAATCGGAGACGAATGCTTCGAGCCCGGTGTTCGGGCGGACATCATGGTAGAGCAGGTTCATCTTGTGGCCCTCGACCATCATGCGGGCGTAGGCCTCCCCGATCCGGCCCGCCCCGATCACCCCGACCGTTTTGCGCCAGAGCAGCTCCCCGAGAAACAGGGTCGGCAGCCACCCTTCGTATTTGCCGGCCCGGAGGAATCGCTCGGCCTCCCCGGTCCGCCGGGCGGCGGCAAACGTCAGGGCCACGGCCATCTCCGCCGTGGTTTCGGTGAGCACCCCCGGGGTGTTGCCCACCGGTATGCCGTTTGCGGTGGCCGCGGCAAGGTCTACGTTGTTGTACCCCACGGCGTAGTTGCTGTAGGCGGTTCCCCCTG
>JASFPT010000181.1:0-8320 GCA_050115795.1 Desulfobacterales bacterium | reverse complement strand
AGATGGTGGAATACGCCAAGAGCAAGGGCGCCAAGGGGATCCAGCTTTCGGGAATCTGCTGCACGGCCAACGAGATCCTGCAGCGCCACGGGGTTCCGCTTTGCGGCACCTTCCTGCAGCAGGAACTGGCGATCATCACCGGGGCGGTGGACGCCATGGTGGTCGACATCCAGTGCATCTTCCAGAACCTGGCCAACGTGGCCAAGTGTTTTCACACCAAGGTGATCACCACCCATCCCATCGCCAGGATGGAGCAGGAAAACGTCATCCACATCGAGTTCGACGAGCACCATGCGCTGGAAGACGCCGAGCGGATCGTCAAGATGGCCATCGACAACTTCCAAAACCGCGGAACGGACGTGATGATCCCGAAGCACAAAAACGTCCAGATCGCCGGTTTCGGGGTGGAGTCGATCGAGTACCACCTGGGCGGGACCTTCCGCGGCACCTATTACACCCTCAACGACAACATCATCAACGGCCGGATCCGGGGTGTGGCCGGCGTCGTGGGCTGCAACAACGCCCGGACCAAGCACAACGAGGGGCACATCCAGGTGGTCAAGGAGCTGATCAAGAACGACGTGCTCGTGCTGACCACCGGGTGCAACGGCATCGCCTGCGCCATGGAGGGACTGCTGGTGCCGGAGACCGCGGGCGTCTTCTGCGGCCCGGGCCTGACCGAGGTTTGCGAGACGGTCGGCATCCCGCCGGTGCTCCACCTGGGCTCCTGCGTCGACAACAGCCGGATCCTGCTGGCGGCCACAGAGGTGGTCAAGGCCGGCGGCCTGGGCAAGGACATCCGGGACCTGCCGGTGGCCGGCAGCGCGCCGGAGTGGATGAGTGAAAAGGCGATCAGCATCGGCCACTACTTCGTCACCTCCGGGGTGTACACGGTGTTCGGCGTCACCCTGCCGGTCTCCGGCGCCCCCGTCTTCCAGAACTACCTGTTCAAAGAACTGGAAAACATCTACGGCGGCATGTGGGACCTGGAGGTCGACCCGATCAAGCATGCCCAGAAGATGATCGCCCACATCGACAAGAAGCGAAAGGCCCTGGGCATCGACAAGGCCCGGGACCGGGTCCTGATGAGCATGGAAGACCGGATGAAGCTGGAGGCATAGGCCGAAGCGGAGTCCCTACGATACACTTCGAAAACCGAAAAATCCTCAACGAAGGAGGAACGCATGTCGAGATTAGTCGCATTCGCCGCCATCCAGGGTGGCTACAACATCGTCTCCAAGGTGGAAGGCCAGTACAAGCGCGCCCTGGAAACCTACGACGCGGATACGAAAGTCGGGTTTCCCAACACGGCCTACTACCTGCCGGTCATTTACTCCCTCATCGGGCTGAAAGTGGAGACCCTTGAGGATATCAAAGCGCCGCTGGATTTCGCCCGCAAGCTGCTCCCCCCCCACGTGAAGGGCAAACACCACTTGCCCTACCTGGGACCCTTGCTGGATGCCGGAATGGCGGCCCTGCTCGCCTTCGAGATCGAAGAGGCGCTCCGGTACCTCAACGAACCGGATTTTTACCTGCACTCGGAAGAGATCGACGAGGCGGCCGGCAAGATCTGGCTGGGCGCGGCCGACGACACGGTCTTTAGAAAGCGCGGCGTGGAGTTCGTGGACGGTTCTGCCCCCGGTTTTGCAGCCATCGTCGGCGCAGCACCGGATCCGGAAACCGCCAAGCTGATCGTGGAGGAATACCAGCGCCGGAGCCTGTACATCTTTCTGGCGGCCAACCAGAACGGGACCACCGTGGCCCAGCAGCTGCTGGAGGCCGGGGTCCAGATCGGATGGAACACCCGGATCGTTCCCTTCGGCCCGGAAATCTCGGCGGCCATCTTTGCCCTCGGGTTTGCCAACCGGGCGGCCATGGCCTTCGGCGGGGTCCAGCCCGGCGACTACAAGAGGATGCTGCTCTACAACAAGGACCGGATCTTTGCCTTCGTCAACGCCCTGGGCGACGTCAACGCCGAGTGGGCCGCGGCGGCGGCCGGCGCCGTGAACTGGGGCTTTCCGACCCTGGCCGACACCGACATTCCCGAGATCCTGCCCACCGGCATCTGCACCTACGAACACGTGGTGGCCAACGTGCCCCACGAGGAGATGGTCCAGAAGTCGGTGGAAATCCGCGGTCTCAAGACCCAGGTTTCCACGATCGACATCCCCTGCTCGTTCGGTCCGGCCTATGAGGGCGAGCGCGTCCGGGGCGGCGATCTGTTCATGCAGATGGGCGGCGGAAAGACGCAGGCCACCGAATTGGTCAAGATGGCCGAAATGAACGAGATCGAAGACGGCAAGGTCATCGTCAAGGGCAAGGACATCGGGGATATCAAGGAAGGCGAAACCCTTCCTTTGGGCATCTACGTCCAGGTGGCCGGCCGGGAGATGCAGACCGACTTCGAGCCGATCCTGGAGCGGCAGATCCACCACCTGATCAACTACATCCAGGGGGTCATGCACATCGGCCAGCGCGACATCGCCTGGATCCGGGTGAGCAAGGCGGCCGTGGAAAAAGGCTTCACCCTGAAAGACATCGGGGTCGTTCTCCACGCCAAGTTCCACCAGGATTTCGGAAAGATCCTCGACAAGGTCCAGGTCACCCTCATTACCGACAAAAAGGACGTCGACGAGATCACCAAGCGGGCCCGGGCCGAGTACAAGCAGCGAGACGAACGCGTGGAGACCATGACCGACGAGGACGTGGAGATCTACTACTCGTGCACCCTTTGCCAGTCGTTTGCCCCGAGCCACGTCTGCACGGTCAGCCCCGAGCGGACCGGCCTCTGCGGCGCCTACAACTGGATGGACTGCAAGGCCTCCTTCGAGATCAATCCCACCGGCCCGAACCAGCCGATCGAAAAGGGCGAGTGCCTCGATCCGGTGCTGGGCCAGTGGAAGGGGGTCAACGAGTTCGTCTACAAGGCCTCCCGCGGCAACGTCGACCACTACAACTTCTATTCGCTGGTAATCGATCCGATGACCACCTGCGGCTGCTGCGAGTGCATCGCCGCGCTGCTGCCGTCCTGCAACGGGGTAATGACGGTCCACCGGGACTACGCCGGAGAGACCCCCTGCGGGATGAAGTTCACCACCCTGGCCGGCGTCATGGGCGGCGGGGCCTCTTCGCCGGGTTTCGTGGGCCACTCCAAGTTCAACATCACCCAGCGAAAGTTCATCAAGGGTGACGGCGGACTGCTGCGGATGGTCTGGATGCCCAAGAGCCTCAAAGACGAGATCCGCGAGCGTCTGATCAAGCGCGGCGAGGAGCTGGGCGTTCCCGACCTGGTGGACCGGATCGCCGACGAGACCGTGGGCATCACCGAGGAAGAAATCCTGCCCTTCCTGCAGGAAAAGGACCATCCGGCCCTGAAGATGGATCCGATCATCGGCGGATAATCGAGCGCGTCCCCCGGCCGGCTTCGGCCGGGGGACGACCGGCTCCACAAACACCCGCAACCGACGAAAGCCGACTGCGCTGACCAATAGAAGGAGATGATTATGGCATTAACCGGTATTCAGATATTCAAACTCCTGCCCAAGACCAACTGCAAGGAGTGCGGCGTGCCCACCTGCCTTGCCTTTGCCATGAACCTGGCTTCGGGCAAGGCGGAGCTCGATAGCTGCCCGTACGTTTCCGACGAGGCCCGGGAGAAACTGGCCGAGGCCTCGGCGCCCCCGATCCGCCCGGTGGTGATCGGAAAAGGGGTTCGAAAGCTCACCGTGGGCGGTGAAACCGTCCAGTACCGTCATGAAAAGACCTTCTTTAACCCGACCGGCCTTGCAGCCCTGGTGACGTCGGACATTTCCGAGGCCGACCTGGAAGCCAAACTCAAGGCCTGGAACGCCCTCCAGTTCGAGCGGGTCGGCCTCAACCTGCGCCCGGAGTTGATCGCCCTGAAAGACGCGGGCGATGCGGATGCATTCGCCGCCCGGGCCAAGCAGATCGCCGAGACATCCGAATTCAATCTGATCCTGATGAGCGAGAACCCGGATGCCATAAAGGCCGCCGCGGAAGTCACCGCCTTCAAGCGCCCCCTGCTGTATGCCGCCACCGAGGCCACCGCAGACGCCTTCGGCGCCCTGGCCAAGGAAAAGGATCTACCCCTCGTGGTCAAGGCCGATTCGGTGGAAGCGTTGGTTCCCCTGACCAACAAGCTCACCGAAATGGGGCTCAAAGACCTGGTGCTCGATCCGGGCTCCCGGGAGATCAAGTCCTCCCTGGAAGACATGGTGGCGATTCGCCGGGCCTCGTTGAAGGACCTGAACCGATCCGTCGGCTTTCCGACCATCACCTTCCCTTGCGAGATGGCCCCCAGCCTCGACATGGAAGCGCTGATCGCCGCCATGTTCGTGGCCAAGTATGCCGGGATCGTGGTGATGTCCGACTTTACCAGCGAGTCTCTCTTTCCGCTGCTGCTGGAGCGGCTCAACATCTTCACCGACCCGCAACGACCCATGACCGTCACCGAGGGGATCTACGAAATCGGGACACCGGACGAAAATTCTCCGGTTTTGGTCACCACCAACTTTGCCCTGACCTACTTTATCGTATCGGGCGAAATCGAGGCCAGCCGGGTCCCGGCATGGCTCCTGATCAAGGACTCCGAGGGCCTTTCGGTCATGACCGCCTGGGCCGCCGGCAAATTCTCCGGGGACGACGTCGGCATGTTCGTGAAAAAGTGCGGCATCGCAGACAAGGTCAAGCATCAGGAGGTGATCATTCCCGGCTATGCCGCAGCCATCGCCGGAGACATGGAAGAAGAACTTCCCGGATGGACCATCACCGTCGGCCCCCGGGAAGCCGCCCATATCGCCGGCTTTCTCAAGGCCCGGTAACCCAATGTCGCCGAGGGATGGCCCCCGGGCCATCCCTCCACCGTTTCGATCCGTTTCACCGGCCTTCGGTTATGGACTACCGTCGCAGCCGACATCGGCAAAACGGTGAAACGACCACAACCGAGGGAAGAAAAGGGAGGGTTTATGATTCTGGTTGGTGAAAGCCTCAACGTCATATCGACAAAGATCGGCCGGGCCTTCAAGGAGCGGGACCCCAAACCGATCCAGGAAGAAGCCCTCTTCCAGAAGGAAAAGGGCATGGACTATATCGACATCAACCTGGGCCCCGCCAAAAAAGACGGCCACGAGTTGATGCCCTGGGTCGTTGAGACCGTCCAGGAGGTGGTTCCGGACATCCCCCTCTGGCTCGACACCTCGAACATCGACGCCATTGCGGCCGGATTGAAGGTCTGCAAGAATCCGCCGGTGATCAATTCGATCATGGCGCGTCCGGAGCGCTATGAAAAAATGATTCCGCTGGCGGCCGAGCACAACGCCGATTTCGTGGCCCTGATGTGGGGCCCCGAGGGGTTGCCGCGGGACGAAAACGAGCGGGCCGCCCTGGCCGTGGAGCTGCTCTACGCCGCCAATGAAGCGGGCATTCCCAACGAAAAGATCTGGGTGGACGGCATCGTCACGCCGGTCAACATCCAGCAGCCCCAGCTCATGAGCCTCATGGAGTTTCAGGGAATGCTCCAGGACATCGCCCCCGGCGCCAAGAGCACTTGCGGGCTGTCGAACATCTCCAACGGGCCGCCGTCTCACCTGCGCCCGATCCTGAACCAGACCTACATGGTGATGCTTCAGAAATACGGGATGTATTCGGTGATCGCCGACCCTCTCGACGAACAGCTGGCCGCCATCGCCAAGGGAAAGCGCCAGGACATCGTCGACCTGATCTACGGGATGCTCGACGGCGAGGAGCCGGACATGGGAAGCCTTTCCAAGGAGATGCAGGACTATGCCAAGACAGTGAACGTCATTCTTGGAAAAACCCTGTATTCGGATTCCTGGCTGGAAATCTAGTCGCTGAGTCGCCTGACGACGACCGAAAAGGGCCTCGTTCTTTTGGAGCGAGGCCCTTTTTTGTCGCCGACCGGGATGCCCGGAAGCATCATTCCGGAAATCATGGACAGAGAAATCGTCCGGAGACCCGCGATCTTTTGCATCTTATACCGCTTGCCACCATTTCCTTCCGAAAACGGACCTGCGACATAAGGGATTGGAACAAAAACACGCTCCAGAATCGGAACGGGTTTTTGATCATCCCGACAATGCACATTTGAGATCTTTTCGCTTCCCGGCGTCCCAGCCGCCTGGCCTTCCGGCAGGGATACAGCGCGCCGCGCCCCTAATCTTCTTGAAAACCAGCGGGCCCTTTGTTAGCCTGTCTGCAACACGGGGACGGCGTTTCAGAGGGAATGAAATGATCAAATCCAAAGCCCTGGAAGTCAACCTGGCAGAGTACCACGTTGATGTCCAGGTCGATCCCAAATACCAAGTCCTCCAGGATGTCATGTCCCGCTACTACGGGATCATGGACGCCTTCAACACTTTCCTCAAGGAGCTCTCCCACCCCTATAAGAATTGGCAGTTCATCGTCCGGGAAACGAGAAACTACTCGCTGAACTATTTCCACCTGCTGCGGTCTCATCCCCTGGGGGCGGAAGCCGCCGCGATCTTCATCGATATTTTCACCGAGGCCATCGCCGAAACCAGCCACGCCGAAGTACGGGTCGATGCGGCAGACAACATGCTCCTGCTGGTGCAAAAAATCATCAAAGATGCGGGCGATGAACTCGAAAAGTTTCTGCCGGTGCTCGACACCGCCTTTCATCGGATCCGCACCTGTCGGAAGCCCGACTTTTTCCTCTTTGCCAAGAGCTTTTATCCGATCAACCGCATCGCGAAAGCCTACCTTCGGGCAGCGCCGGAAACCGTTACAGACTTTCGCCCCGTCAACGATCTGCTCATCCAATATTTCCAGCACACCTACGACTACTGGCTTGGAGAAGAGGACCCCTGGCAATGGTTTTGCCAGGAGACGGTGGAAACCGGCAATCCGCAGGCCTGCCTCGGCTTTTTCTCGGACATCTCACACGTCGAGATCGAGAAGCACCGGGAGCGGCTGAAGCAGACCGCCGAAAAGCTGCCGGCCGATTCAAGGGAGCTGCTGGAAGCCATGGCCGATCTTCCGGGACACAGCCACTTCGTCGATTGCTACCGGAACATGCCCCAGCAGCTTTTCGAAGCCGGATCCACCCCCAGCCAGGGAAATCAGTGGAAAGTGTTCTTCCTGTTTTACATCATGAACATCTCCGGTCTTTCGCTCCTCCACGAAGAAGCGCTGCGGGACATCAGCCGGACGCTGACCTGGCTCTTTGCCCATGAAAAAGACTGGAACATCCAGAAGCTGATCCAAAAGACCTTCTCCATTCTCAAATTCAGAACCCGCCAGTTTCCCGCCATTGCACTCAACTGCGTATTGAACATGGGAAAGGGAGTCTATGCCACCGATGAAATCGACCTGATCAATTTTTTCATCGATTCGGTCATCGACCTTGGTTTTCAGTATCCGAACCTGGGGGGGGTGGGCGACGACTGGCAGGTCAAGGTCAACAATGCCCACATTCAAAACATCCGCACCTGGATGAACCTGATCGAGCTGAACCCGAAGTGGTCGACCCGCCTGCTGTCGAGCCTGATCATCAACCTGTCCCTGGGCGGGGTCTTCATCAAGGACAACGACCTGTTTCCCAGGGATATCACCCGGTTTCTCAACAGCGAGATCGGGCCGGTCTTCAACCTGGCCAAACAGCTGGCCCGCCTGTTTCCGGTCTATTTCAACGACATCGGCGCCGAGGGTGGACTTCGGGATATCTCCACCCGGATCGATGAGATCACCCACCGCAAGGACCCGCTGATTCATTTTCTGCGCAAACAGAGCCACGTGGAGGGAAGCAATCAGGTTCTCGCCCTGATGGAAGAGACCCTCCGCTTCTGGGCCACGGGGGAAAAGCCCGGCTTGAAACCGTTTGTCCCCCCCTACATCTTCAATCAGATCGTAGAAAAGGGTCCGTATCTGGAAGGCGTGCATCTCGTCCTCCGGCATCTGGAAAAAGACGGGCTGAACATACCCGAGGGCCTGTTGACGATCTCGAAAAACGAGATCGAGGAAAAGATTGCTGCAATCGACGGGGTATCCCCTGTCGACAGGGAGAGGGTTCGGCTGGCTGTCGGATTTTTCCGGCTCCTGTATCAAAAGTACCATGTCGACTTCACGGAACTGAGCCAGTTCATCGACAAGCTGCGGGCCGAAGCCTTTCCCCATCTGGACCGGCTCGAGGCCGCACTTTCTGAAGCCGGCCTGAAAAAAAAGCTCTTCATGCTTCTGGACTACTTGAAAACCCTGAAGGAAATGATCCTCTCGGACAAAGAATACGAGGTGCGGGAGGACATCTACAAAAAGCGGCATTTCA
>JASFPT010000180.1:0-8386 GCA_050115795.1 Desulfobacterales bacterium | reverse complement strand
CGATACCGGGACCGGCTCCGGATCTTCGTGGGGATGGAGACGGAAACCTACACCGGCGGGATCGATTTTTGCCGGTCGTTGATCGACCGGCACCGGCCCGATTACATCGTCGGCTCCGTGCACCACGTCGACGACGAGAATTTTGATTTTTCCGCCGAGCATTACCGCAGGGCGGCAGATGCCGCCGGCGGCATAGAGCCCCTCTACCTTCGCTACTTCGACCTGCAGTACGAGATGATCCGTTCGCTTTCCCCTGCCGTGGTGGGCCACTTCGACCTGGTCCGCATCCACGATCCGGACTACCGGAGGCGGATGGAGACCCCCCGGGTCGCCAGACGGGTCCGGCGCAACCTGGAGCTGATCCGGGAGCGGAATCTGATCCTCGACTGCAATCTGCGCGCCCTGGCCAAGGGGGCCGACGAACCGTACCCCACCGAGTCGATCCTGCGACAGGCCCTGGCCCTTGGCATCGCCGTTGTCCCCGGCGACGACTCCCACGGCCCTGCCGGCATCGGAAAAGATTTCGACCGGGCCGTCCGGCACCTGGCCCGGCTTGGTTTCGACGGCGCCTGGAAACGCCCAATCGATTGAATATTCAGAAAAAAAATTGTTTCCGAAAGGGCGCTGACGGCGTTTACAACCCGCCTCCGATTTGGTAAAAGGAGCCTTCCAAAGGAGGCAGGCTCCGGTCGGAAGCCGGATGCCGCCGGCAGTCGCGGACCCCATCAAAAGACGGCAAAATCGGTAGATGGTGAACCAGTACGGCAGCAGGCTGACCGCAGCCTGGCAGAGGGGCTACGAGCGGTTCTTGAAAATCAGGGGGACCCCCCGGGAAATCGGTCTGGGATTCGCCCTGGGGCTTTTTGTCGGCATGTCCCCCACGCTCGGGTTTCAGATGGCCATCGCAGTCTTTTTTGCCGTGCTTTTCAAGTGGAACAAGATTTCCGCGGCGGTGGGGGTCTGGATATCCAATCCGGTGACCGCACCGGTGATCTACCCGGTGACCTATCTGCTCGGGGCCAAGGTGGTCGGCATCGAGCAGCTCTACCCCTTTCCGAAGACCATGGACATGTCCTGGTTTCTGGAGATGCTCTGGAGCACGCCGGAGATCATCTCCCTGATGACCCTGGGCGGCGTCATCCTCGGCATCCCCCTGGCCGTGGCCGGTTACTTTTTCGCCTTTTCCGCCGTGAACAAATACCAGCTGGACATCAGACAGAAGCTGGTCGAGCGCCGCGAGCTGAAAAAGGAAAAGCGTCGAAAAAAGCGCGTCGAAAAACCCCGGAAGGTCCGCAACATCGTAAGAAAAACCGTTCCCCGCCGGAAAAACTGACGGACGATCCGCGGGAATCATAGAAAATTCAAAGACTCCGGCCGGCGGCTGATTCCCGATTAAAGGAAACCAAATGTTGTGAAACTGGTAGATGCCCTGTTCGACTATTTGCAGCATTTGGACAACCCTTGCCTTTCCCTATTTCTCCAACACTGGCCTTTGAAACCCTATTCGATCCGAACGCTTTCTCCCCGTCTGGTTCCCGTCGTTTCGTATCTGCCGAAAATCGAGGTCGATGAAAAAGGCCGTTCTGCAGGGGTCATAAAGATTCTCCAGAAATCTGCAAGGCAGCTTTGCTGGGGGCAAACCTACACCGCCGAAGAAGTCGGAGACGCCTTTTTGCAGAACTACGGATGGACCGAATGTATCGGGTTGCGCGGTCCGGTGAAAAGCGACGATATCGCTTGCGGGTTTCTCCTGCTCGGGCCGGACACCGAATATCCCAGGCACAGCCACGAGGCGGAAGAGATCTATGTCCCCTTCAGCTCCACGGCACTTTGGACGAAAGGGAAGGGGCATTGGGCCGCGGGGCAAAGGGGTGTCCCGATCCACCATGAACCGGGGGTCCTTCACGGCGTGCGCACCGGCTCTGCTCCGCTGTTGGCGCTATACCTCTGGCGTGGTAAAGGCCTGGATCAGAAATCACGCATCGAACCGCGTTAGCGGGCGCATTTCCCGCAGCCTCCCGGGGGGCTGGCGATCGAGCCCGAATCGATAGACGGCGTTGTCGGACGACCGCATATGAACCGCGTCGCCCGGATATCGGCCACCGGCATGGAAGTTTTCTCGAGCCAAAAGGGGTAAGACGGCCCCGAGGCCCAACAGCCCCAGGGGCCTTCGAAGGACCCCGGTTTGACGGGGGGTGAAAAAGGGGCCCGATCAGGGCGCCGACGGGGGCAACCGATCATGATCATCAGAGAAGCGCAGGAAACCGACTTTGAGCAGATCTGGCCCATCTTCCGGGAGATCGCAGCCGCCGGGGATACCTATGCGTATCCCCGGGACGTTTCACCGGAGGAAGCATCCCGGCTGTGGATGTCGCTGCCCCGGAAAACCTATGTCGCCGAAGAAGGGAAGGTGCTCGGGACCTACTACATCAAAACAAACCACGATGGGCCCGGAAGTCATGTCTGCAACTGCGGGTACATGGTCGCTGCAGCGGCAAGAAAAAGGGGGATCGCCACGGCCATGTGCGAACATTCCCAGCAGGTCGCCCGGGAGCTCGGCTACAAGGCCATGCAGTTCAACTTTGTCGCCTCGACGAACCGGGGTGCAGTCCGGCTCTGGAACAAGCTCGGTTTTCAGACCGTCGGCCGCCTGCCGATGGCATTTCACCATCCCACCGAGGGGTATGTCGATGCGCTGGTCATGTACAAGTGGTTGGAAAGCTGACCTCGGGGGGGCGGCGCATTCAGGGTGCCTGGGTGCGCCAGGGACGGGCCGAATTTCCCCGCCGGCATGCGTCGATCAGGTCTTCCAGCAATTGCCCGGCCATCGCGCATTCCAGCCCGAAGGGAAGATAGCCCGCGTAGCCGAGTACCGGCATTTCAAAGACAGTGAAACGGTGGACATAGGGTACCTGGTAGGTCCAGCGGGCCAGGCTGAAAAAATTCCACATCTCCCAGAAAAACCCGCAGACAAGGGCGGCCGCCGCCGCGGTGACCACCGGTCGCCAATCGCCGTCGGCCAGCGCAGACAGGGTATGCCGCTGGCCGGAAAGGGTCCGCAGGGAGACGATGATCAGCAGCGGAGAGATCCACAACAAGGGAAAGAGCAGGTTCGGGAAAACGCCGATCAGCAGCAGGCCGGTGCCGGCCACGGCCAGCATTGCAGCGGCCGTCGATTTTGGGTGCCGGGGGCGCAGGACGATGAAACCGGCAAAACCCGCGGTCAGACGTGGCAGGTGCCGGAGAAGACGACGGGTGCTGAGCACCGCCGGCAAAACCGTCGAAAACGACATGCTCGCCAGAAGGAAATACGACCAGGGGCCGTAGGCGGCGCCGCTGTAGAACCAGTTCAGCACGAACCGGTTCAGGTATTCGAAAAACCACCAGAACCCGGCGCTGGCCGGAAACAGGGCCAGAAAAAAGCCGGGCCGCGCCGTCATCAGGCTGTCTCCGCTGATTTTTACGTCCAGGGCGTTGACCACCGCGACAAACGACAGCCACAGGGGAAAGAAGGTGTGGGGCTGGAGCGGGGAAAACCATGAAAACCGGGTCCAGGCCAGAACCCAGAAGACGGCCAGGGCAAAAAGACCGGTCCATCCCCAC
The DNA here is from genome assembly GCA_050115795.1 of Desulfobacterales bacterium. Lineage (GTDB taxonomy): Bacteria > Desulfobacterota > Desulfobacteria > Desulfobacterales > CAFBRK01 > JAIPEL01. The sequence goes on along the minus strand of JASFPT010000180.1, from coordinate 4,783 downwards.
CCGGGAAATCGCCTCGCTGGCGGGGCCGGTTTTTCCATCCGCAGGGCAGCCCGGACGCCCCGCACGGCGAGGGGGCCCACGGCTGCTGCAATCAGCAGAAGATAGAGGAAAAACGCGGCCCAGGAAAAGGGGGCATGGCTCACGTATCGGCCCACTGGGGGAAATGCCAGGTACCGGGACAACGGGAGCCCGGCCAGCCAGACCCCCAGCAGGGGAAGCCCCAGGAGCATGGCCGCAAGGACTGCCACTTTTACCGGTAGTCTGTCCATGGCGCTTCGTTCAGAGGGGGCCATTTTCGCCATCCCGATGTGAGGACTGGAGACCGTCGCCTGCCCCCCGCCCTCAGACCTTGCAGGCCTCCTTTTTGCCGGCCTTTTCAAGCAGACGGTATTTTTCGATCCCCTCGATGATTCCCCCCGCGCAGGGGCTTTGCGCAAAAAATACGCGCCTGAATCCTTTCAGGGAGTCGAGCTCCGGGCTGTAGTTTCCGACCACGACGGCCATCGGCTCTCCCCGGAGCATTTCGTCGTCGTTACCCGAGTCGCCGCTGACCAGAAAGTGGGCCAGCGGGATTTCCCACTTGTAGCTCAGGTAGCGGATCGCCTTTCCCTTGGAGGCGCGAAACGGGAGAATGTCCAGATATTTTCCGTGGGAGTAGATCAGGGTGTATCGGCACTTGTTCTTGAGCAGCCGGTCGTGAATCTTCGCAAGACGGTCTTTGCCCGGTTTCATGTTGTAACTCACCTTGTATGGGCGCTGGGCGGCTTCTTCCTGCATGTTCAGAAAGTCGAATTTTTCCAGCAGGCGCGAGATCTTTTTCCGGTCCCACTTGCTGGAAATGTGGGTTTCCCAGCCCTGTCCCGGATGGAGCTTTTTCCCGTAGTAAATCTCCGAGCCCACCGAGGCGATGATCACATCCGGATCCGGAACGTTGTGCGCCCGCAGGATCTCCAGCGCCGATTCGACCCGCCTGCCGGTGGCCACCCCGAAACCGAGCACCGCCCGGTGTTTTTTGAGCAGATCGATCAGTTCCTCAAGACGGCTGTTGTCTTCGCCGATCAGGGTGTTGTCGATGTCGGTGATCAGAAAATAATCGAGGCAGGCCAGCCGCCGTCCAATGGCATCCGAGGGCACCGCCTTTTCCATGTCCGTGGCGGCCTCGGCGGCCATCAGTTCCCCGAGCTCCTTCAAGTAGGTCTCGGCGTGGGCCGACCAGGTGTAGTGCTTGCGCACGTTGAGAATTCCGTTTTTCGAAAACGTCTCCCATTTTTCCGGATCCGAAATGATCTCCTTGACGGCGCCGGCGATGGCGCCGGTGTCGGTGGGGTCCACCAGGATGCCGCTCTGACAGTTTTTCATGATGTCCAGCGGTCCGCCGTCGTTGGTCGCCACGATCGGGACTCCGGCGGCCGATGCCTCCAGCAGGGTGATGCCAAAGGGTTCGGTCAGGGCGGGGTTGACGAAAACCCCCCGTTTGCTGGCGGCGATCCGGTACAGCTCCGGCACCTCGTGTTCGAAATCGTGCTTCTTGGGGATCGCCATCTTGCCGTACAGGTCGTATTTGTCCATCAACAGGAGCATGTCGGTGAGAACGTTTTGCTCGTTGTCCTCCATCTGGGTGATGTCCTTGCGGATTCCGGCAAATACGGCCAGGTTGGCCATGGCCTGAAGTTCCTTGTCCTTGCCGAACGCCTTGACCAGGCCGGAGATGTTTTTGCGGCGGTCGGGGCGGCAGAGGGCCAGGACCAGCGGCTTGTCGGGCTGCATGAAAAAGCGGTCCAGTTCGTGCAGCAGGGAGGCCCGGGCATACATGGCCTTTTCTTCCTGGACGTTTTCCGGAAGCCGGTCCCGGTAAAAGGGGTAGAATTTTTCCACATCGATGCCCGGCGGGATGACCCGGTATTTCGGAAGATCCTTGTTCCGGTACAGGCCGTACTGCTCCCGGACCTCCTGGCTGGTACTGGTCACCACCAGGTCGGCATAGCGAAGCGCCTCTTCTTCGGCCTGGATCCGGCGGTCGATTTTGAGCTTCCTGACGATCTCTTCTTCCGTCATCCCTTCGTTGAGCAGTTTCTGCTTTTTGGAACGGCCCAGGGAGTGTCCGGTATAGACAAAGGGGATGCCGAATATCCGGGCCAGCTGCATGGTGACGTAGCCCGCGTCCGGATAGTGGCCGTGAACCACGTCGGGGATGGCGTTTTCCCGCTTGATAAAGCGGATGGTTTTGTCGACGTATTCATCCAGATGCGGCCAGAGAAGCTCCTTTCGCTTATACCGGGTCCCTCCGCAGCGGATCCGGACGATCCGAAACGTGTCATCGATCTCTTCGACCGTGCGGGAATAGTCCTCCGACACGCGCTTGTCCGAGAGCCAGCGGGTAAACAGGTCCACCCGTCGCACCCCTTCGAGGCGGGAAAGATGGCGTCCGAGCTCCACCACGTATTTGACCTGGCCCCCGGTGTCGGCATCGCGGCCCAATTCCATGTTGTCGGCCCTGACAAGGCCGTGGATGCTGAACATCTGGATGTAGAGGCTGTCTTCAGGCATCGGCAGGTCCTTTCATGTCGGCGCGAAAATCTCTGTAAAACGAAAAATCCTCGGGGATGGCCCCCCCGATGGTGCAGATGCGGCTGCTGAAGCGGGCTGCCGTCGACAGAATCCGCTCGGGCCGCCAACGCTTCAGGACACCGGCGGCCAGCACGGCTGCGTAGGCATCTCCGGCGCCTACGGTGTCGACAATGTTCGCCGGCTCGGCGGCTGCGGTGCCGTAGTGCTCCTTGCCCACGTAAATTTCGCTGCCGTCGGCTCCCCGGGTGAGGGCGATCATGGAAAGGGCAAAGCGCGTCATTAGCCCGGCCGCGGCATCGGACTCCCCGCCGGGAATATCGAACATCTCAGCGGCCGTATGGAGCTCTTCCCGGTTGAGCTTCACAATATCGGCCGCCTGAAGAGAACGCTCCAGGATGCGGGGAAGGACGCATCCGGGCCGAAGATTCATGTCGTACAGGCAAAGCGAATCGGAATGGCGGCTTTCCAGAATCTTGTGAAGCGTCGAAAACCCGTGGTCGGTGCGCTGAACCAGCGACCCGAAGTAGATCAGGCTCGGCCGGGACGCCAAGACGGCCCCGATCTGCTCGTCGTAGGAAATCCGGTCGTATGCCACATCCTCTAAAATCGTGAAACTGGGAACGCCCTGAGAGTCGAGTTCGACCTGAACAGTGCCGGTAGGCCGCTCCGGGTCGATCTGAACGTCATCGCGGTTAAAGCCTGCGCGGGAGAGCATCGACAGAAGCTCCCGCCCCGGCTCGTCGTTACCCACACGGGAGACGAAGCGGACCGGCAGGCCCAGCCCCCTGGCGTGGTAGGCGAAGTTGAACGGGGCGCCTCCGATTCGCCGGTACTCGGGAAACACATCGAACAGAATCTCTCCGATGGATAGAATCATAGGGTCACCATGTAGAGTCTTCCCCCGGCCCACCCGTTTTTTTCCCGCCGGATGCGGACTGCCGGACGGCGCAGGAGCTTCATGCCGAATCGGTCGATTTGAGAGCGGATGTAGCAACGCGAATGGGCGAACCGGGCGGTTTGCCGGAGTCTGTATCCCCGTTTGCCCCGCTCCTCCACCGAAAATGCAAACAGAGCGCCCGGTCGGCAACAGGATTTCACACCGGCGAACACCTCGTCAAGGTCTCCGAGGTAGATCAGCACGTCCCCGGCCACCACCAGGTCGAAACACCGCGGCGCACGGCGCAGGTAGGCCCGCAGGTCGGCCACCCGGAGCCGGTCGTAGATGCCGGTTTTTTCGGCCCGGCGGATCATCTCCGGGGAAAGGTCCACGCCGGTGAGCCGATCGACCACGGGCCGGATCCGGCAGCCGATCAGACCGGTTCCGCACCCCAGATCGACCCCCTGCGCAAAGCGGCCCCGCCTTTTGCTCTGTCGTGCAATATGCCGGCCAAAGGTGCTGGGCAGGCGGTAATCGAGGCTCGACAGGTGACGATCGAAGTCTTCGGCCATCCGGTCGAACAGGTCGCGCACATAACCGCGGGGTGCTCCGGCCGGTGTTTTCCCTTCCATGGCCCGTTTCAAAAAGCGGATCCGGACATCGTCGGGCGCCAGATGCATCGCCTGGCGGAGGCATTCGAGTGCCTCTTCGGTCCGGCCCAAAGCCTGCATCACCAGCCCGCGCTCGCAGTGCGCGAGGGGATCCTCCCGGTTCAGGGAAACGGCCCGGCGGCACGCTTCGTCGGCCAGCCCCATTTCCCCGCACGCACGGAGCACTCGGGCCTCCCGGCGGTGCGCGTCAGCCGCACCGGGACGGTCGCCGCACCGAAAACGGGATTCAGCGGCTTTTCGCAGGTTTGCCGCCTTGTTCAGAAAACGCTGATGGCGCGTTAGCGGCTTTTTCATCAGCAGAAAAACCCGATAAAAGGAGGGTCAGTTCCGGTTGGCCCGGACGGCAAGGCGGACCGCCGCCAGACAGGCGATGGCCGCCAGCAGACCGATGCCGAGGTTGATGTTCGTCATGGTGCCGTCCCTTTCCAGTGCCGGTCGATGCGGGCGGCGCCTCTGTTCTCAGAAAGGACGATGTATTCAAAATCCCACAGCCGGCGGACATGGGAAATAGGGCAAACCCGGTATTTTTGAGCCGCTTTTGGAGGGTTGCGGCAGTCGGGGCGGTCTTTGCCGCCGGGCGATATTGACACCCTGAACGGTCTTTGGGTAAAACCACCGAACCGGCGTGCAGGCGGCCCCTGCAGGCGTCCCGAAATCAACCTTCACC